>CAYQZH010000059.1:0-16810 GCA_964421865.1 uncultured Phycisphaera sp.
GGCTGGAGCTTCTCAGTATGCCCACCATGCAGGCCTCGCGCAGCGAGTTTCGCAACCCCCTGCAATTCGATATGACCCCGACGAAAGGCTCATTCTTTCTGACGTCTTTCCGCCACGGACCGTATCGCACGACGTGGATCGTCTTTCCCTTCTGGCTGCTCACCGCGATGCTCACCCTCCTTGGAACGGTCCCCGTCTTCCGCGGCCCGGTCCGGCAGGCGTGGCGGCGATGGCGGGGCTGCTGCATTACGTGTGGGTACAACCTGACCGGCAACCGCAGCGGACGATGTCCCGAATGCGGCAATCACATCCGCACCGCGACCCTTCGCCGCAAGACGCACCGTTAGCGTCACAAGGCGGTCGATCGCTGCTGACAAGGCCGGACTTTCCCGATGGATGGCGATTCCGTCGCGCCGGGACTTGGCCATTCGACCCGTCGCCTGTGAGCTTGGCAGAGACCCCAAGAATGGCCGGTTGCAGGTCCCCCGCCTAGTGTGACCGAGCGGACCCGGTATGGTAGGATGCCCCTGGTTTTCTCGGCCGAGAGGTTCCGCCGACGGGGTGCGGTTCGACTCACGCTCCAGCCGAGGTGGATGGTCCGTGACCGATGGATTTTGAACTCTCCGACGATCTGAAGGCCCTTCAAGACATGGCCCGGCGTTTTGCGGCCGAGCATGTCGCCCCCGGCGCCCGCAAATGGGACCGCGAGGCCGACATCCCCCGCGACCTTGTCGCCAAACTCGCCGCGTTAGGCTTCTTGGGTATCTTCACCCCGACCGAGTATGGCGGAGTGGGGCTGGGCGATCTGGGGGCGGCGGTCATCATGGAGGAGATCGCCCGGCATTGTGGGGCGACGGCATTGATGCTCGACGCCCACAACGCCCTCTGCTCGGCCCACCTCATCCGGGCAGCCAATACGGGACAAAAAGCAAAATACCTCACCAAGCTGGCGGCGGGCGAATACTTGGGTGCCTGGGCGCTCTCCGAGCCGGGCTGCGGGAGCGACGCAGCCGCCCTCACCACGACGGCGACGCTCGAAGGCGACGCCTGGGTGCTCAACGGCGCGAAGCAGTGGATCACCAACGGCCACTACGCCGGCGTCTACGTCGTCATGGCCCGCACCAAGCCCGAAGGCGGGGCGAAGGGAATCAGCGCCTTCATCGTGGAGCGCGGCACGCCCGGTCTGATCATCGGCCCTAAAGAAGACAAGATGGGGATGCGGGGGTCGGACACCGTCGGGCTGACCTTCGAAAACTGCCGGATCCCCAAGGCCCATCTCTGCGGAAAACTGAACGAGGGGTTCATCGACGCGATGAAGGTGCTGGAGCGGGGCCGGATCACGATCGCGGCCATGTCCGTCGGCCTGGCCCGCGGGGCGTTGGAGGAGTCGCTCTCCTACTCGAAGCAGCGGACGGCGTTCGGCCAGCCGATCTTCGAGCATCAGTCGATCCAGTTCATGCTCGCGGACATGGCCATGGAGATCGACGCGGGGCGGCTGCTCACCCGCAAGGCGGGAATCCTTTCCGACGCGGGCCGACCGAGTAACATCGAAGCGTCGGTGGCCAAACTCTTTACCAGCGAAATGGCCACCCGCGCCTGCCTCAACGCCATTCAAATCCACGGCGGCAACGGATACACCAAGGAAGTTCCGGTCGAACGCTACATGCGCGACGCGAAGCTGTGCGAGATCGGCGAGGGGTCCAGCCAGATTCAACGCATGGTCATCGCGCGGCATCTGCTGGAGCTGTGAGGACATCGTGCATGGACTTCGATCTCGACGACGACCATCGCATGTTGCAGGAGCAAATCCGCGACTTCGCGTTCCGCGAGGTGGCCAAGGGAGCGGCGCAGCGCGACCATGAGGCCGCCATGCCTGACCAGCTCCGCGGGCAGCTCGCCGAGATGGGACTTTTCGGCATCATCATTCCCGCGGAATACGGCGGGGCGGGAATGGGGACGGTGGCGTCGTCGATCGTCGTCGAGGAGATTTCCAAGGCCTGCGCCGGGACAGGCGTGCTGCTCAGCGCCCACGGATCGCTGTGCGTCGATCCCATCCAGCGGTTCGGCACCACCGAGCAAAAGAAAAAGTATCTGCCGCGACTGGCGTCGGGCGAGACGATCGGCTGCCTGTCGTTGACCGAGCCGGGCAGCGGCAGTGACGCCGGCGCTGCGACCTGCACTGCGGTTTTGAAAGACGACGGCTGGCACATCACAGGCACCAAGATTTTCGTCACCAACGGCAAAGAGGCCGGGGTCATGGTGCTCATCGCCGTCACCGATCCCAACGAACCTAAACGGCGCCTGAGCGCGTTCATCGTCGAGAAACCCACGCCGGGACTGCGGATCGGCAAGTTGGAGAAGAAGCTCGGCATTCGCTGCTCCTCGACCGCGGAGTTCGTGTTCGAGGACTGCGTCGTGCCGCACGATGCGATGCTCGGCGAGCGCGGTCGCGGGATGCGGGTGGCCCTGAACACGCTTGACGGCGGGCGGATCGGGATCGCCGCTCAGGCCCTGGGGATCGCGCAGGCCTGTCTGTATGAATCGATCAGGTACGCTCGAACGCGGGTGCAGTTCAACCAGCCGATCGGGAAGTTCCAGGCGATCCAGAACAAGATCGCGGACATGGCCGTGGGAATCGAGGCCGCGCGGGCGCTGACGTATCGGGCGGCCTGGTGCAAAGACACGGGCCGTGAATACGGTCAGGCCGCCGCGATGGCCAAACTCTTCGCCAGTGAATGCGCCTCCCGCGCCGCCAACCACGCCGTCCAGGTCTTCGGCGGATATGGCTACATCTGCGATTACCCCGTGGAACGCTTCCTGCGCGATGCGAAGATTACGGAGTTGTACGAAGGTACCAGTGAGATTCATAGACTGGTGATTGCACGAGGTCTGGCAGGGTAACCGTTGTGGGACCGGCTTTCCAGCCGGTCACTGTACCGACCGACTGGAAAGTCGGTCCCACATGGGAAAGGGAACAACATGGTCGCCGCAGTGATTGAGCAGCATCGGGACGAGATCGAGGCGCTGTGTCGGCGGTTCAACGTCGCCCGACTGGAGGTCTTTGGCTCGGCCGCCGACGGAAGTTTCGACCCCGCCCGCAGCGATGTGGATTTCTTGGTCGAGTTCCAACCTCTTGACCCCGGGCCGCTCGCCGACGCGTACTTCGGCCTTCTGGCCGAACTCCAACGAATCTTTCAGCGTAGGGTGGACCTGGTGACGCCGAAAGCGATCAGGAACCCGTACTTTTTACGAGGCGTGAACGAGACTCGGCGACTTCTCTATGCCGCATGACCCGGTCAAACTCCTGCACGACATCGCCGACGCCGCGGAGTTCATCCTGCAGCAAACCCGCGGACGGTCGCTGGCGGAATACGAACGAACCCGACTGGTCCGCGACGCGGTCGAACGGAACTTCATCATCATCGGTGAAGCCTTCAGCCGATTGACGCGCATCGACCCGACGATGGCCCAAGCCCTGGGCAACTTCCCCCAAATGATCGCTTTTCGCAATGTGGTCGTGCACGGGTATGAGGCCATCGACGACGCCATCGTCTGGGGCATAATTCAAAACGAAGTACCGCGATTGCTCAGCGCGGCACGGGCAATGCTGGACGAACGAACATAGATGGTGCATGGGTGAAGACCGCGATCGCGCCGCTAATCCCGGAGGAACCGTGAGCGTCAAGGTCGATGGGTGGAGGCTCTGCGAGGCCGAAATCGAGAACGGGAACGGCAACGCCTGAGACGAGTGCGATTTGCGGATGCGCGCTTCATCGGAAGGGCGATTACGCCAAACCGACGATTAAGGGCCGCTCGCACGCGACGGAGCATCATTACGTCGCCGAGAGATTCTTTGGACGCTCAAGAAATCGCCCTGGAACACAGCGTGAATCGCTCCGTTGACGCTGCGTCCACCGACGGCCTCGAACACGCGATGGGATCGCACTCTACAGGACATTGCCGGGTCCCGCAACCGCGAGTGCCGGCGTGTCAAGAGCCCGGGTCGCCGATGCTTGACGACAGAGGGAAAACCTTCTACAAGCAATCCCCGTCGTCGCCGACGTAGCTCAATGGTAGAGTACGGCTTTCGTAAAGCCGGGGTTGAGGGTTCGACTCCCTCCGTCGGCTGTGCCAACCGGTTGACACTCCGCGTCGTAAGTTTCGTCCCTGTCGTCAGTTACGAGCGATCCCGCGTGATCCGGCGGTTGAAGGTCGATGGGCGTTTTTGGCCATTTAAGGCCATCCCCGGACACAGGCGCACGCCCGTAGGAACGCTCGTTTTTCGGGGTCGAGTCGTCCGTCCCTGTGGCCTTCATCGCCTCGCGGTCCGCCGCCCCGATGATCGACGGAATGGCGTTGACGGCCGCGTGTGTGTCGAGCAGCGTCGGGTCGGTGTAGACCTTTGTGGTCAGGCGAATGTCGGTGTGCCGCATTTGCTCCATCGCCGCCCGGACGCTCACCCCGCTGGTCGCCAGCAGCGTCGCGTGCGTCACCCGTAGGGCGTGAAAATCGACCTTGGTTCCGTCGCGGATTCGCTCGATCCCCGCGGCCTTGAGGTCCTTGTGGAGCGTCTGGACCTTTGGAACCGATCCGAATACCCGGTCAGACGACTCCCACTTGTCCGGTCGCCGGCATCGAAGGACCGCGGCCAGTTCATCGTTGACCGCGATGGTGTCGGCCCGACGCGACTTCGTATCCGAGGCCCGCAAAGCGATGTAGGGCCGCAGGGCGTCAAGACGCACGTTTCCCCATGCCAGGGTAGCCAGCTCTTCCCGCCGTAAGCCTGTGAGGGCTGCCGTGAGGTAGATCAGGCCACGATTCGCGTCGACCTTGACCAGACGGTCCAGCTCCGCGGCGGTCAACGCCCGACGTGCGAGTTTCGGCTCGGTGACCGTCGTCTTGCTCACGTGTCCCAGGGGGTTCTTTTCCATCCGTCGTTGCCCGGCGCACCAGTTGCAGAACGCGATCGCGGTTTGGAGGTGGTGATTGACGGTCCGAGGACTTTTCCCTGCCCCCGCCTCCCGCCCCAGCCAGGCCGTAAGTCCATCGGCACGGATCGACGCGGGATTAGTCCAGTGCAACTCTTTCCGCAGTCGTTCGATTCGGGCTTCGACGATGCGGATGTAATGATGGGCCCGCTGGCCACGCCGCAGGTCCGCAAGCCATGCCTTGATGTGCTCGGTCACGTCCGTCCGCATGTGGCCGGCGTCCGCGTCGAAAATCCCTTCCTGCTGTCGCGCTACGGTCCGCTCGATCTTCGCGGCCTTCTGTTCGGTCACCCCGCGATCCGTGTAGCCGCCAGCCTTCCGACGGTGACCGACCGCGTCGGTGTATTCGATCATCCATTTGTCCGATTCGACCTTCACCACGCTTCCGGCCGCGTCGCGCTCCCGCTCAAGTTTCGGCACGTCAACAAGTTTGCCCTTGCGCCGCCGCTTCACCGTCTCGCCGGTGGGCTTGCCGTCCGCCCCGACGACGGGCCTCAGCTTGGGACGCTTCGGTTTGAAGATGTACGCCATTTCGCACCTACCTTGTATCCGCCGCTCGGACGATCCTGAGAAGTCGCCGCGGACCGAGCCGCCCCTCTTCGTCCAACGCCCCAGCGACTGCGCGCACCGCATCGGCGTTGGAACACACAGTGCGGACGGCCTCACTCGCGGCGCGATGCAGGTACGGCTCTGCGTCAAGCCCGGCCCCTTCGATGATCGAAACGATTTTATCCACCCTCCCGGAATCCCCATCTGCGCAGAAGTACAACAGGGTCTTCGCTTCACCACCGTCCTCAAACTCCACGGTTTCACCATCGAGGACGATGCACTCTGCAAAAACCCCTGCAAAAGTAACGGCCAGGTACTTTTGCATTCTGCGGTAGCTCTGCGGTGCCGGGTAGAATCGGAATCCTCTGCGCCCATTGCGGAGCCTGAGCGGTATCTGACCGTTCATCCGCAATTCGCACCGCCCCGCCTCCGTGTTGCTTGGAACAACCGTGACCCATCGAACGCCAAGTCCCAACTCCACCGCCGCGACTGCGTGCCCCGCTTCGTGGCTGCACGTTCGCCATACGCCGGCTCGCAAGTCCGCGATCGTCACGGGTCTCTCCCGATCAGCACTTTGCGGGCCGCGGCGCCGCAGTGTGGGCCGAGTATCCCGGCCGCAGTCATCGCCTCCACCAACCGCGACGCCCGCTGAAACCCGACCCCCAGCCTACGCGCCACTTCGCAGGTTGAACCCTTCCCGGCCTCGACCACGACGTCGACCGCGTCGTCAAACAAGGGGTCCACGGCCCCGCCCTTCCCGCCGATTCGGCCCATGCCGTTGAGGACGCCGATCAGGTGGTCGGCGGTGTGGTAATCGGGAATGTCCGCCAAGGTACGAACGCTGTACTTCCGCCAAAGCAACGCGCCGAGTTGCGCATCGCTCAGCCCGAGCCCGGCGACGAGCCGCGTGATCTCAGCCCTTTGCGTCCCGGTCGGCTGGGGGATTTTCGGGTCCGACTTGAGCATCGGGTCATCGCTGGGGGGTTTCGTGCCCGGGCCCGCGACCAGGGCCGGAAAGACGATCGCCTTGTCCGTGACCACGTCGCGGATCGACAGGGAGCATCGGTCGGGGTCAGTCACCGCAAACCAGCCGACCAGCTTCCCACTCGCGGCGAATATCTCGACCCGAGCCCGCCGCAGATCGGGTCGCGCCGTGGCGAGAATGGCGTGCGCGGCGTGGATGGCGCACAACGCGCTCCGAAAGACCCGCTCGGTCAGTTCCGGCATGGGCGACGACGAGGATGGTCCATCGTCGATGGCGCACAACGCGCTCCGAAAGACTCGCTCGGTCAGTTCCGGCACGGGCGACGGCGAGGATGGTCTATCGTCAACGGTTCGCATCGGGATAGTCCCATTGGAACGGGTACGCCCGACCGGGCCGTGCACGCGCGCGGCGTCGTCGTTGGAGGTGAAAGGCGCGTCGCGGGACGCGATGGGGTCCAGTAAACTCAGGTGAGCCATTGCGGTTCGCTCTCCAACAGCGACCGTGAGGGTCAGGGCCGATCGGGGTTCCAGCCTCGGTCGGCCCGTTCAATCTAACGGATTCCGACAGGGTTGTAAAGGCCCGAAAAACCACGAGAAAACCGCCTTAATTTGGGCGGTCTACGGCCTCATGGCCACGCTTGCCCCGGTTGCCGGGTCGTGGAGCACCAGCTCGCCCGCGCCGTCGGCGCCACGCCCAACGGTAGCGATCGTACGGCCCTCAGAATCGACCACCCGGACGCCATAGGTCGTGAAGCCGCCGGGGTTGCTCATCCCCTTGAAGGCGACCCCCATCATGTCCCAGATCACCGCCAGTACGTGTTCAAGAGCCTCCACCCGGACCTCGAGGGCTTCGGTGGCCGTCGTCTCCGCAAGGTCGGGCCTCATCGGTCCTCACCCGCCGGCACCAACGCCGCCCCGCCGCGGAGCTTCGACGCGGCGTCACCCAACGGCTCAGTCCCCTTTTGTAGTTCCTCGCGGACGATCCTCATCATGTCGTGCCACTCCTCAGCCCGCGTGTACTCGCCCTTGGCGGGGGGAATCAGCTCCGAGGGACCTTGGAGCCCGGCCACAGTTCGCGCCCAAAATGCCGCGGTCAGGAAGCCCCAGGGACCTCCCCCGGTCATCCGTCCACTTTCGTCCACGAGGCGTGCACCGGCGTACGATTCCATGCCCATTCGTCGCAACGCCAAGCCCCGGACGAGCAGTTCCTCGTCAGCCTCCGCGGCGGCTCTCGCTCGGGGCCCGAATGCCAATTCCTGCCTCGCGCTCACCTCTAACCGCGCAGCCCGTTCGGCCTGTTCCATCTCCGGGAGTTCCGCGATCATCGCCGCGCGCCGCCGGTCGATTACCTCTTCCGTGCCCATCGCCGGCAGGCGACGCGCCAAGTCCACGATCCCCGGCTGCGCCTCCGCGGCCATCGCAATCAGCTCCCGTTGCTTGATGTCCAGCCCGCTTTTTTTCAGCGATTCGATGGTGGTGAAGCCGCCGGCGTGCAACCGACCCAGGGCGTCCATCATCGGAATCTCTTTACGGATGCCCTGTTTTTTCAGGAATGCAGCGAAGTCCTTGGGGGCGCCCTCACCGAACAGCGCGGGCAATTCCCCGACCGCCGTCGGTCCGTGGTGCCCGAGTTGGGTCGCCAGGGCACCCTGCGCGGCGATCCATTGCTCAGGTGTGGCGAACGCGCCCATCGACCGCGCCCCGTGCATAATCGTCGAGGCGCCCAGCTTCCGTTCCCGCGCCGCGGCCACGATCTCGCGCACGAACTGTCCGGGGTCCATGCCCTTGATGGCCGCCAGCTTCGCCGGGTCGCCGATCTCTTCCAGTGGCACGCCGGTCGCCCGATGCACGACCAGGAGTTCCCGCAGTTCCCGCTGGGCGCCCTCCAGATCCCCGCCCATCGCCGATTGCAGTCCGCCGGCCAGCCCCAGCACGGCGCCCTGGTCTTTGACCCCCAACTCCACCGCCGCTTTCAGGGCGGCCATAACCGGGGCGCGAATTCCCTTGTCGCCGGTCTGCAACGATGCGAACGGTTTGCTCTGTTCGACGGCCTCGCGGCTCGCCTGTGTGGTTTCCTTGAGAATGCTTTTCCAGGTTTCGCCGGCAGCGGCGAGCCTGCCCAGGACCGTGCTCACCGATAGATACCCCGCCGCCAGACCGGCGATTTCTCCGACGACGCCAGAGCCGATGTGCAGAGAGTCGCCGGTTTCCTTCCCCTGTTTGCCCAGCTCGCGGTAGGAGTTTTTGAGACCGTCAATGGTCTTCTGCTGGCGAGCGATCATCCGCGCTAGGTCTTGGTCATTGCCAGTCATGTGAACGGCCATCGTCGGATCCGGCATGTGTCCTCGCCTTCTCAGTGGGTCAGGAGTCCGTCCGTGATCGAACCCCCGCCGACCAGAGCCGTAAGGAGTTCGCAGTCTCCAAGCGGAGCGACGGTTGGTCGCGCCTTCGATCGGACCCACTCGACAACCGCTCGGCAGTCGTAGCTCCCGTCGTCTTTCCGAGGGAGATCGACGTAGTCGCGGAGGGTGCGCGGAGAAACGCCGAGCAAGAACGCGGTCGCTCTCTGACTGAGCGACTGCAAGCATTTGATCTCCTCCTGCGATGTCATCGGCCTCTCACCTCACAAGGGGGGACGGGAAACATTCGCGGTGAGTTACCCAAAAAAAACACACACCTCAGGAGCGTAAATCCCGCCCAATCACCTCCGCGAAGCGGTGCGGGGTGTGGGTCGGAAAGAACCTAACGTTTTTTTGACCCGAAAAGGCCGGCGGGTTCGCCGCCCCGCCGGCCCCCGGTCAAGGAGACGCACTTGGGAACGCTCGCCCTTCATCCGAGTTTGTCAACGTGGTAGTCCAGCAACCGATCGACCGCGGCCTGCCGTTCCCGATCCGCCGGCGTGAATTCGCCGATCAACACCAGCAATGGTTCGCGTTCGCTTCGCAGTCGCTCCAAGTACTTTTGCCACGCTCCCGCAGGAAACGCGGAGCTCCCCGCCGGTGCGCGTCCCCATGCGCAGCACAGCTCGCCCACGTCGGGATTCGCCTCGCAATGCAGCTTCACATTGTCAAGATGGTCCGACGCGGGTTCGAGGGCGAGAATGGTGCCGATACTCAGGACGCGGCCCCTGGCCTCAGCCAGACGCCGATGGTCGGGGTGATCGCACGCGGAGCGATCCATTCGCCTGCGCATGCGGATGTGATCGGGTAACATCTTTTCATCGCGCAGCACGCCAAGCGCCTCGGTACGCCCGAACACCTCCCGCTCGGCGGCCCCCAGGCGGTCGCTCCTCTTCGCAATGCGGCCCTGAGCTTCCTCAATCAGGGCCAGGTCTTTCGCATTACCGGTCCGCGCATCTTCCGCCGCGGCCTTCGCTTCCTCTTCGGCCTGCGCGCGGACGGCTGCCGTCCCCGCCCGGCGTTTGAAGGCCGCGACCGATTCCGCCCGCTGGACCTGGTCCTTGACCTCCTTCGGGTTCCAGCCGAGAGCCGCATAAACGGTTCCATCCTTCGGATCGGGCGTTCCCGCCGCCCGCAAAGTAAGCAGCCGCTCGGCTTCGTCGAACAGCTCGGTTTGGTCGCGCATGATCCGCTCCGCCCGCGTGCCCACGCTTGCATCGTCCGCGGACGGCGCCCGGTCCGTCGTAGCAGCCGGGGGTTTGGACTTCGTTGCGACTGCCATTCGATTGATTCCTTTCGTTCGTTCCGTGCCAACGGATGGCACTGGTCACCTGCTCAAGTTCAATCTGCGCGATAGCCACAATCCGCGGCCTCTTGGGCCCAGCGGCTTGCGGCACTCGCGTTGCCTCGCTCGCGGAAAAACTCCGCTACGAACGCTTCTCTCAACCCGGGATTGTTGCGATTGGCCTGGCACGGAGCCACGAGAAGCGGATCAGCCCCCGCGTCCACCTCGATTTGAATCGCTTTCCGCCAATTTTCCGTTGCACTCATCGTCGAAACCTCCTGCGGCCTTCGCGCCGCGCCAATCCTCTACTCTCTCACGAATGTAACGCCCACCATGCCACCGTCGCCTGCCGTCCTTCAGATTCAGCCGTGGTGCGCTGTTGCTCCGCCTCCGTCTTGCGCGCCGCCACTTCCCGTTTCGCCCACTCGGCCGTCGCCTGTGCCGTAGTCATCGCACCCGCCCGGCACTCGGAAAGGAATGCGAGCGGGACGCCTGCGGGCAGTGCAGATCGAAGTTCGCCGAGCGACGCGGGTTGCGACGCTTGGCGTCGGGCAAACTCCGCCGCCGCATAGTCGGCAGACCAGCCCCCGCGCCGGGCTTCAATGAGGAAACCCGTGTCCGCACTCGGAACGGCCGCCCGCAGCTCGGCGAGACTGGCACGCATCCCCACAGACACCGGTTGCCCGGCAGCCCCCGCTTTCAGCCGCGAGAGGACGCTGTCGAGGTCCGCCACTTCGTCGATCAAACCTAGTTTCAGGGCGTCCGCGGCGATGTGCACTCGCCCGTCCGCAAGTTCCTTCACGCGGCCCATCGGCAGCCGGCGTCCGCGGGCGACAGCTCGCAAAAACTCGGCGTTCACCGAATCGACGGTCCGCTGGAACTCGGCGATCTGTTCTTTTTCGATCGGCGTCCCGACGACGCCAGCGCCCTTGAATTGTCCGGCCCGAATCACGTGGACTTTAACGCCGGCCGCTTCAAAAAAACCAGACCAATCGGCGATGACGGCGTAGGTTCCGATAGACCCAACCCGTGCCACGGGGTTGGCATAGACTTTGCTGGCCTGAGACAGAACCCAGTAGGCGGCGCTGGCAGCCAGATCATCCGCGAAGCCGATGACCAGCTTGCGACGAGCGGCGTCGGCCACGGCTCGAGCGAGCGTATCGACCCCACCGATTTCGCCGCCTGGGGAATCAGAGACTAGCAGTAAGGCTTTGACCCCGGGGTCGATTGCGGCACGCTTCACCGCGTCTGCAATTTCGGTTGCGACCGCCATGTCTGCCCACGAACTCCACCACGCCCGGTACTTCGTTATCACGCCTCGAATATCAATCCGGGCGATGGATTCAGTCTGGGCGACGGCCTGTCGGGCCGGCGCCGCGGCTGCCGTCCTCGCCGCCAGGTCGCCTTGTTCGCATCGGCGAGCGATTTCCTCAACGACGCCGTTCTGACACGCCCAAATGGTGCCGGCGAGCGGCATTCCCGATGATGGAGTAGGGAACGGCGGCGCGACGGAAGGGACCGCGGGCCGACGCGCTGCAAGTGCCTGTGTCATGCCGTGTCACCCCGAATGATGCGATCAATGACCACTTCGACGTTGGGGACAATCCCGTCGATCAATTTGGCGCTCTCGGCGCCCTCACAGGTGAGGAGTCCGCCGGCGAGAATAGTCTCCACCGCCTGTCGATCAGCCGTTGGCCGCAGTTGTAGCAATCGCTCCCGCATGTTGGCCGTCAAAGCGTCGACCAGCTCCCGCAGGTGGGCCTCACCCTGACTGTCCATGCCGACCGGCCTGACTCGACAAGCCCCCATCCGGGCCAGTGGAGCCGCGTAGACCTTGTGGCAGGCGGCCGCAACTGCAAACGCACTGCCACACGCTTCGCGGCCGATGAATCCCAGGATTTTCTTGCGGGATACGTGAACGACTTCGAGGATCACGTCCAGACACGCGCCCACGTAACCGCCGGGCGATGCAATGTCGATCACGACGGCCGCGACTTTCACATCGTTGACCGCCTCGAGCAGGGCCTCAAGGAAGGTCCGCAGAGCGGTGGTTTCGCAGTCGAAGTGAGGGGATTCGTACTTGGTAATCAGGCCGTGCACTCCGATGACGACGACGTTGCCCTGCCCCAGCGACGCCGGGCCCGCAGTCGCCTTTTTCTTCGGCGGAACGTTGCCGAGCGAGCGACCGGACACGACCACATCAGGATCAGGAGACCACGGTTTCATCGTCTGCATTGTCCTACCCTGCCCCCAGCTCTCGCAAGCGTCGGGCGGCGTTTTCTTCATCGGCGTGCGACACCCATCCGCGCCGTTTCGGCCAATTCCTGACCCGCTCTGCGAAGAGTCCCGGCGGGTTCCCATTCTCGATTCGCAAAACGCTTTCAGCACAGGCAACGAAATCGAGCCGGTCGGCCTCGGACTTACCGACGAGTCCCTTCTCAGTGCACTGCCCGAACAGGGCGAGCAGCTTGTCCGTGTCGCCCAGCACGTCTGGGTCCACGTGAAAATCCCCCCCTTCACCCCCCACGTCCGTAAGGACACCACCCTGTCCTCCCTTTCTCTCCCCTTCTGTTCCCTTCCCTTCCCTTCCCTTCTGCCCCGCCTCGGCGGGACGCTCTGGTAGCGTGCTACCAGTCTGCCCCGACGTACTATCAGCGTGCTCATAGTGAACCACTTCCAGCCAGCCGATTTTCGCCCCAGTGAGTACGTCAAAGGCTCGCACAAACGCGGCCTGCGGTGCGCCCGTTCGGGCCGCCAAATCCTCCGCGTCGAGCGGGCCGTTCTCGTTCGCCAGGACGCCGCGTACGGGCATTTTTGAAGCAACCTGGACGATCAGCTCCCAGGCGCCGTAGACGAGCAACCCATCCGTGAGCGCCATGATCCTCCGGTACCCGCCGGAATCGTGACGATTGGGGTTGGCGACCCAACCCAGGCTTCGGACCTTGCGGCTCGCCGCGTTCTCGAATGTCGTCTCCCACCCGCGAATGTGATAGGTCGGTTTGTCGTGCCTCACGGGGCCGCCTCCGCGAGCCTATACACACGCGCCCTGTCGCCCGACGCCGTGGGTCGCGTGCGGTTCGTCACCTCGATAAGCCCGAACTGTTGAAGATGACCTCGCCGCGGCCGGTAGCTGTTGCCGGGAATCCGCGCGGCGCGCATGCCCTCTTCGTCAGTAAGACCTCGCGGACCCGCCTCGCGGAAGGCGTCCAGCAGCCGCTCGCGGAGCGTCGGTGCATGGGCCGCAATCCTCCGCGCCGCCGCCCGGCTCGTGGGGCTTTCGACAATCGCCGGCGGGTCGGCGATCCGCGGTCGTTCGGAGCCGAGCCACGGGAAAAGCCCCCGTTGGCCGAAGATATCACTTCGACGGGGCCGGGCGACAGGCGGGGAAAACGTGTCGATCATCGTATCAAACCAGCTCGGGGTCGCGCCTGCCGTCACGACTCCGCCGGGGACTTTTCAACCTGCGCACGCTGCAACGCGCAGCGATCGCGTCCTGTCGCCCTCCACGAAAGCCCGCACCGTTCGCAGGTGCCATCGTTTGGCACTCCCGATAATTTTGTCTGGCCGCGGCACCAACTCGCAACTGAGCCACCGCCGGAAGGTTCGATCACTGACCGCCAGCAGCCGTCGAAACTCAGCCCCGGTGACCAGGGGCTCCAGCTCGCCGGGTTGGCTCACGCCGTCGCGCATCCACGCGCCTCCTGCGCCGCGCGGGCCGCGAGCGCCCGGCGAACGGCCTCGATGTTGAACAGGCGCCGCCGACCGACACGCAGGCACGGAATCCGCCCGGCATCGGCTTCAACGATGAGCCATTCGCGGGGTAGGTTCAGCTCCCTGGCGAGTCCGTGTACATTGCGAAGCGGGCTGTTTTCCACGACCTAACAGTACACGATGCGAATTGTTCCACAGTGGACGGTAGAGTTGTCTTTGCGGTGTATTTCAAGGGTTGGGCGGGTCGGCAATCCTTTTCGCGCCCTTGGTGCTTCCGTCTACGATGAAGGTTCCCCAGGCAGAGTTGTCGCGGAACACGTCCACAAGTCGGCTCGCCTTCGCGTCCACGGCTTCAAGAAGTGTCTCTGCACCGACGTCGGGTGTACCGCCGTCGCGCGCCTCCCAAAGCACTTTGACAATGCCAGCCTGCATCTTGGTGAACGAGAAGTTTGTGCCGTGCCAGAGCACCGAACGAAAGTCTGCCGAATGCCTCGACGGGGACTGCGCCGCTTGCTTCGGAGTGTTGGATTCCGTAACGGTCCGTTCGATCGTTCCTGGGTAGAGTCGGTCGTAGTAGTCGGCGAACGTGACAGGGCTTGTGGGATCACGCATTTTGGGCCATGAATCCCATGTGCAAATGAAGAGGTTCCAGTCGGCGCCGTCCGTCAGCCGAATCCCACTCAAAGCCTCGGTCCGCAGGATTGCCAGTCCGGGATCACCGTCGAATTCTGCTCGCCGTGCGCCCGAGCCGGACGGGCGCGCGACCAGCGTTCTCTCACCGCGAGCGTCAACGACCTTGCACTCGACCGTTTCGGACAGGTTCCATCCGTGTAAGACTAGGTGCCCGGTGAGTCGACGCGGCGGTCGTAGAGAGGCCAAGAAGGCACGATGCTCATCCGGTGACATTGTGCACCTACCTTTTTGCGGGACGCGATCGGGCGAGCAGCCGGGGTAGGTGCGTCCGGTGCTCGACCCGATCACGATCGGCGGTTGCAACCGCCGCCCGCGTTGATACTACGCTTCACCCGGCGACTGGCAAGCGGCATTCCCCATCGCCACAATCCCGCCCTTGATCCGTCAGCCGTCGCCTGCGCTCGCCGTCGCCCCCTCGACCACTCCGACGATCCGCGCCCGCACCGTTTCCGGCAGCCGTGGCCACGCCTCGACGACGCTCCGCAGGTCCGCCAGCAGTCCGTCTACCGTTCCGGTCAAGGGCGCGTCGCTACATGGCCGTTTCCGGCCATTTGAGGCGTCCTCGGTCACCGGCGCGCCCCCGTGGGAGCGCCCGTTTTTTTCTGGCGTCTGGGGACGCTCGTAAGTCATTGCAGGAACGAAAGTTGCGAGCGGTCGGTTTTCGGGGTTGAGGGTTCGACTCCCTCCGTCGGCTGTTCATCACAGCCCCGTCGTTTACCGTAGGACGCCGAACCGAAGGCGTGACGCTTGGGATGCGCCGCGGTATACACGTTGCGTCGCCTTCACGAAGTCGCCCTCTCCGGCTAGGAAGATGTTGTCCACATAGGTTTGGGGATTGCGATCCACGAGCGGAAACCACGTGCTCTGAATCTGCACCATGATCCGGTGTCCCTGCTGGAACGTGTGCAGCACGTCTTGCAGGGTTAGGCTCACCTTCGTCGGCTGATCCGGCGTGAAGGGGGCCGGGCGCTCATAGCCGTCACGGTACCGACCGCGAATCGCCTCACTGCGGACCATCATCTGACACCCGCCCAGGTGCTTTCCTTCGGGGATCTCCTCCGGGTCCGTCGCGTCGTTGGGATACACGTCGATCAGTTTCACGACCCAATCCGAATCGGTGCCGGAGGTTGACACCCACACCTCGGCCGTGATCGGTCCCGCGACCGTGATGTCCTCCTCCAACACGCCCGTCTGATAGGCCAGCACGTCGGGCCGTCGCGCCGCGAACCGCTGGTCGTCGGTCATATACTCCTTGGTCATCCCTTTCGCGATAGCCTCGGTGAACGGCACGGGTTTCGCCGGGTCGCTGACGTATTCATCATACGCCTCGCCCTCATCGGCGGCCTCAAAGGAAAGAGCGCCCTTGGAATGGAAGTACAGGTCGCGCGGTTCAAGATTCGCCGGCGGCCACTCGTCAAACGTCCGCCAGTGATTCGCCCCCGTTTCAAAGACGTACGCCTCCGGCAACGGGGCCCCGCAGCGATCCTTGAGATAACAGTTGAAAAACGGAAGCTCGATGTTCTCACGATAAAACAGCGACGTCTTCGCGTCGAACCGCGCCATCCCCAGCTTGTCCCCGTCGGTTCGGGCCCATCCGCCATGCGACCACGGCCCCATGACCAGCGTGTTCACGATGCCGGGATTCTGTTGCTCGACGGCCCGATACGTGTTCAGCGCTCCATACAGGTCCTCCGCGTCGAACCACCCGCCCACGGTCATTACCGCGGGCGCGACATGCTTCAGATGCGGCAGCAAGCGTCGCGCCTGCCACAACTCGTCATACCGTGGATGCTCGACGATCTCGTTCCAGAAACCGATCTCGCCGTGGAAGTAACGCTCATCCGCGTTCTTCAACGGACCCAAGTCCATAAAAAACTGATACCCGTCGGGCGTGCCGTGCTTGAACTCCGGCCCCCACTCCTTTGTCGGTTCCGGCCTGGGTTTACCGAACACCGCGAAGAAGTTGAAGGCATGCGGCAGGAAAAATGCCCCATGATGGTAGAAGTCGTCAAAGAACCAGTCGGCGATGGGCGCCTGCGGGGAGACGGCCTTCAAGGCCGGATGGGCGTCGATCATTCCCGCCGATGCATAGAACCCCGGATACGAGATGCCGTACATCCCCACCCGTCCGTTGTGATTGGGGACATTCGCCAGCAGCCATTCGAGGGTGTCGTACGTGTCGCTGCTCTCGTCGATGTCGG
>CAYQZH010000060.1:0-16442 GCA_964421865.1 uncultured Phycisphaera sp.
CGCGGGTTCGATCACGGCGGTACGATGTTTACCGTATCCGAGCCTTCGATCGCTTCCCCGTCCCAGGTCATTCCGGTGAGGACGGCCGTCGTCGCTCCGACTTGCAGTTGCAGGTTTTCGGTGCTCACGTGGAGCATCAAATCCAAATCGCCGTCGTGGTCCACGTCCGTCAGCGACGCCAGCAACCGGCTCCCGTTTCCCCGTAACGCGACGCTCGACCCCGCAAGCTGCACCGTATCCGGATTGACGTCGGCCGCGTCAAACTCATCGGTTGTCAGAATCGCAACGGGAATGACCCCGCGGCTTCCAAGGTTGATGGAGTTCGTATCGCTCCCCGGCTTGATGTCGATGGCAACGTCCCGCACCAGAGGAACGACGGTCACGTTGTCGAAAGCTTGCCCACCCGGGAAGTGGTCATAAAGCGCGACTCGCCCACTGATGAATTGGCTCGTAGTCAGGGTGGTGGCTGGAGTTGCTGATCCATCCACGAATGCCGCGTAAGTGTCGCCGTGAACTACAACTCGAATATGCGGGTCACTAACGTTGGGAGTAAAAAGGCCCGTAACTTTGTTGAGTTCCCCACCTATGTAGTTGATTCCGTCAAAAATGATATGCCAATAGAGGCCGCAACGCCCGCTGGCATCGTAACTATCCCCGCATGTGACCAGTAGCACCCCGAACTGGTGGCCTGGGTCGCCCGTAGTGCGTAGCCAAATACCTCCGTCTCGAACGTCCACAACGTCCACGTCGAACGTGAAGTCGGTAAGCGACAATGGCAGACTGGAATACGTCAGCCGATCTAGGAACTGGATGGTTTGAGCAAAATACTTGCCACCCGAAGTCGTCCAATTGCCTGTTTCATTCCCCCACGATGGCGAAGGCCCAGTGTCGAAGTTGTCACTGAATGGCAGCGGGGCGGCGTTGGCTGCGGTGAACAAAAGAAAAACCAGAAGACAGATTTGCCCGGGCGCTGTTTGCTTCCTCAACATGATGATTGCTCCTTTCGTTGTCGTCGTTCGACGAAAAAACCGACTGGGCGACCACATTGGTCGTCCTCACTTGGCTCAGTTGAAAGTCAAATCAACTCGTGAACGCGCGTGAATCCATGCCGCCGCATTCACAAAGTGCGCTGCAGCTTAGTGGGGCGATGGGCAAAAGTCAAGGGGGAAGTGAGCAAAAATGGTGAAGCGTCGGAACGGTCGGGAAAGGCACGCAGGCACGCAGGCAGGAAGGCAGGAAGGCAGGGAGGCACGAAGGGACGGAGGGGGTGAGCAACGCGGATTAGAGCCGGGAGCTGCGTCGCGCCGGGGCCCGGTTTGATGAACATTGCCTGCACCTGCTCGACGCGGTATAATGGTAGCGTGGAGGTTTACATTACGCGCCACGCGCGGAACCGCATGCGGCGCTACAAAGTGGCCGAAGAGTCCGTGCGGGCGGCGGTGGCGGAGCCGGAACTCTTGACCCCCGGAACGTTCGAGTCCGAACACGCTTGGAGACGAGTAGGCGAAGATCGCTGGCTTCGAGTGACGTTCAAAAACGAAGGGACCCGATGCGTCGTGATCACGGTCACACCCAAACGTAAACTTCCCGGAGGATCCCATGAGAATTGAGTACGACCCGGAAGCGGATGCCCTGTACATTCGATTTCGCGAGGCGGACCCGGTCGATAACATCGACATTGAAGACGGGCTGACCGTGGACCTTGACGAGCGCAGACAGCTCATCGGGATCGAGATCCTCTCGGTCAGCCGTCGCTTGCCCAGTGATGCCCTTTCGTCCGTCACGCTTCAGAACCTCGTCGCGGTCGCGAACTAATATGCCGCCCTCCATGGCGGCGCGCAGGCGCCGTCGCAAGCGTCGTCAATAGCCTTTCCGTTGCAGGCGAACTGCGCTTGCAACACCCCGAATCCCATGGGGAGAGTCGCGGCAAATACGAACATAACCGTCGTCGATCGGAAACTCAACATGACCTTGCTCCTTTCCACCGGCGGATGAGACCGGCATGTGACGACTTGATCTTCCGAATGTGTGTATGAACCACGAACGAATCCTCATCCGAACCCCAAGCGTCATCGCGGGGTCGAACTTACTATACCCGAAACTCGCGTTCCGCGGGAAGGGCCGCCAAAAGTTCTTCGAGTGCCGCGCGGTCGTACAGTCCGAAGAAGTATTCCCGCCCTTCGGCGATCCGGTTTTGGTCCAGATCGTCAAAAGCCCGTTCAAGCTCCGCCCGCCGATCCGCGACTTCGTTTGATCGTGACGCGGCCAAACGTCGGTTCAACTCGCGGATTTCGAGGAAGGTTTCTCGTCGCGCCGGCCGATTCTGCGGGTCCGTGTCTCGAAGCTCCGTACCCCGTCGAACGGCCTGCTCACGTTGATCGACCCGTTCCGTCAACTCCGAGCCCGGCGGCCATGCCCTGAGCCATGCCCTGAGCGGCGAAGGGCTCGAAGGGAGCGAGCGCTGGGGGTTCCACTCCAGGTCGCGTAGCGAGCGACGAAGGCTTCGAATCGTCCCGGGTGTGGCTGAGCTGCGTGGGAGGTCCAAGAGGAGCGTCGCGGAAACGCAGGCCATCTCCGGCGGCGCTAGCCCGTAGTAATCGGCGATGATCGCGTCGCTGATGCGGTCATACTTCGCCCCGCCGATTCCGTGAATGAAGAGGTCCGCCAAGAACAGCCTCGCCCAGATGGTCAACGTCAACGCCCGCGGCCGTAGTCGCCAGGGCCCTGGACCGACGAGCGGTGAGATCAACTCGTCCAACGCGCGGAGGTCATCCATCGTGAACACGCCGATCTCCTCCCGGTCCGCCAGGAGTCGCACGCTACCGCCTTGCGGAGCGACGAACAGCCGCCGACGTGGCTCACCGCCGCGATAGGCCCATACGGGGAGTTCCCATTCCGTGCCGCGTATCGCCAAGTCCGGAATCGGGCGTTGATGTCCGCGTACGCGAAACTCCTTGCGATACCACGCAAGCGCAGCATTATACGAACGGCTCAGACGTTCCGCCTGACGCAGCATGTCGAGAAGTAGGGGGCTCCACCACATCCTGCTCACCCGTCGATCGTCAACCGAAACGCCGAGACGTGCTTCGACCGCACGACGGGCCGCCACGCCCTGGTCGACTCCGTCCCCGATGTTGCTCGCATCCGAAAGCGCCTCGATAAACAGCGGCATCTGCGATGTTTCGTACCGATCGCCCAGCGCATCATGAATCGCGAGGTCGAACCGTGCGACCTCTTCGCGCGTTTGACGTGCAAGCTGCTCGTAAGTCAGTCCCGCGGGCAGGTCCGCATACCGAACGCTTCGCACGGCAAGCCGTGATTTCTCCACGGCCGGAACCGCGAGCGTCGTCCCTCGCGGAGCGTCGTTGTCCACAACCAGATTCAAAGCAATTCCGCCGAGGGCATGAGCGAGGCGCATGGACACGATGTGCTTGGCCCAGACGCCGGGGTGGATGAACGCGGGCTGATGGCCGGTGACGATGATCGGTCGATCGTCGCATCCGACGACAGCCTCGCGCGTCCGCCGTCGCCAGTCAGCCAGCGTAGAATCGAGCAGCGGCGTTTTCCCCGAACCGAGCGACTTCGCGTTCGCCCGCACGGCGGACACGCAGTCCGATGGTGCCGGCAGCACCAACACGTCCCCATGTCTCGCCGGTGTTGTCAGCTTCGAAAAGTCGAGCATGAATCGGAGGATGGCCGACAGACCTGGGCATCGCGCACCGCCCGAACCGGCGCGCTCGACGGCCGCGATAGCTCCGCCTCCAGCACGTCGAGATAGTGTTGCAAACGGACCGTCGGGTCGTCCAGCAATCCGCCGAAGTGCCGCGTCGGGTCGTTGTAAATCAAGCGAACGGGCAGTTCGCGCACCCGGAGACCGGCGCGGGCCGCCTGCACCCAGAACTGCATCGGCATCGCATATCCCGGCACGGTAATGTGAAGATGACGAAGCGCGGACACGCGGTAGGCCTTGAAGCCGCAAAAAGCGTCGGTGATGCTCAAACAGAGGCGTCGGTTCAGGATCGCCGTGATGGTCCGGTTGATTTGCCGCCGATCCGGCGGGGCGAGGGCCCCGACCCCATGCCCGTTGGCGTAACGTGTTCCGCTGATGATGTCCGCATCGTCCGCCTCCGCCGCGGCCATAAAGCGCGGGATGAACGAGGCCTCATGCTGCTCGTCGCAATCCATGGTAATGAGCCAGCGGAATCCCTGCCGCCGGGCGAACGCGAAGGCGTCGGCAAGGCTCTTGCCGTAACCTCGGTTCTCGGCGTGAGTTACAACGGAAATGCCCTTTTCCCGGCGAAGAAACTCCGGCGTCCCGTCGGTGGAGCCGTCGTCCACCACTAGGATGTGCCGGCTGTAAACCTTGGCCTCCTCCAACACCGTGGGGAGGTGCCTTTCCTCGTTGAAAACCGGGATCGCCAGCAGGTGGTCGTAAGGCATGTCAAACTTCCCTTGGGCGAGGCTCGCCACACGGGTCCGGGCACATGCAGAATGGTAAGCCGTCGGGGCGACGAAGGCAAACCGCCGACGGGCGAGTTTCCCGGCCGCTAGAGGACTAAGCGCCCGACGCCCGTAAGGTCGATAGATTCGTACGTAAACGTGCCGCGCCTGCGCGCCCCAGGCTCCACGGAGGGAGCGATGGATGAAACGAACCAGTAGTCGAGGCCTGCCCAGTCGGCGAATCCCCACGCCCGTCACCATGCCGTGGCATCGCGCCGCGGCGTGCGCGACCATAATGCTCTTGGCCTGCGGATGTGCCTCAGTTCGCCAGGTTCAGGCCAGGCAACAACTCCGACGCGGGGAGGAATGCCTCAAGCACGACGACCTCGAAGCCGCGTTGGCCGCGTTTCAGGAGGCGGCCAAGCTCTCCCCGCAAATGGCCGTTGCCCATTCCAACATGGGCCTGATCTACCGCCGCATAGGCGAGTATGAACAAGCCATCGACTCGTTCGTCGAGGCCATCCGCCGCAACCCCTTCTCCTTCGACGACACTTTCAACCTCGCCCAGCTCTACCACTTCACCCAGAGAGTGAAGGACGCGATCCAGGCCTACCTGCACGCCGTTGAGCTCAGGCCCGACGACTTCGACGCCCAGCTCAACCTGGGAGTATGCTACCAGCAAACGGGCGATTTCACCCAGGCCGTCGAACGCTTCGAGAAGGCCATCGAGATCGACAGTGCTCGTCCTTATGCTTACGTCAACCTGGGTGTGGCGCTGGACGCCCAGCAAAAGTACTACGAGGCGATCCGCGCTTATCGCGAAGCGCTGGAACGTGACAGTCGCCAGCCGCTCGTTCTGGTGAACCTCGCCTCCACCTACATGAACCAGGATCGCCTGAAGATGGCCCGGCAGTCGTTGCTGCAAGCGATTGAGATGGACCCCAACCTCGCCGCCGCGCATGAGGCCTTGGGCTATTGCCTCTTCCGCTCCCGCGATTTCGGAGCGGCGGAGCGGGCCTACAACCAAGCCTTAACCTGCGACTGGCGCTTGCCCCGCGCCCATGCCGGCCTCGGCTCCATCGCCATGATCCACTACCTCGAAGACAAATCCCGCACCGAGTTCCGCGACCGCGCCTTGGAGCACTGGCATCGTTCGCTGGAACTCAATCCCGACCAACCGCGAATCCGTAAACTCATCGCCGAGTACAAGCCGCAGCACGACGACCCCGAAACCCTCCTCCTCGACGACCGCGGGAAGCCATAACCGTCGGTCGAATGGACGTGGCGCCGTGCCCCGCGTTCCTGACCCCGCAGGGGTCGTCTGGAATAGCCGGGGGTCGAGTCCCGGCGCGCCGGGACGAGACGCCCGGTACCCATCGCGGCGATCTCCCGACCCTGAAAGGGTCGTCTGCCTCCAAGCCGTCTGGCGGCCGAAACGCATTTGGAACGTGGAGATCGAATGAAGGCCCCAACGGGGCCACGGCTTCAAGCCCAGGGTTGTCCGCCGTGGGCGGACTACCCTGGGTCGGATGGCGGAGGTCTCCATCAACCCCAACGGGGTTGCGGATCAATCCCACACGTATCGCTCATCAAACTCGATATCGTGTTTGGCAAGCAGCGCCCGGAGTTCATCCTGGAACGTCGCCTTGCGGTGATGCTCTTCCTGTCTTGCAATGTACTCCTTGACCTGCTCCAGATTGGACTGGCTCACCGAGAAAGCCGCGTAGCCTCCCTGCCACTGAAAATCGGCCCACTCTCGCCCTTGCTCCTTGAGCCAGAGGTTCGACACGCGCTTGAGTTCCTTGATCCATTCGGCCTGGGTGATCGTGCGTCCGAAGTGGGCGAGAACATGCACATGGTCCTCTATGCCGCCGATCCGGATCGGCGGGCATTCGAGCTGCTTGCTGATGCCGCCCAGGTAGGCATGGAGGGTATCGCGCGTGGTTTTGTCGCGAAGGAACGCACGACGCTCTTTCGTGGAAAAAACCAGATGGATGTACACGGCGGAAAGGGACTGCGGCATAGGACTTTCCTGGGCACAACCCCGTTGGGGTTGTCTTGCTTGATGAACCATTTTCCCAGGGTAGCCGCGTTGCGGCAACCCTGGGCTGTAGGACGAAACGCCTTCGGCGTTGGGCTGGTGGTTGAAACGCCTTCGGTGCTGGGCTGGAAGCCGGAACGCCTTTGGTGTTGACGGTCGCCGTTCTGAACCTGTGGGGCGTTGCGGCAACCCTGGGCTGGAAGCCGGAACGCCTTTGGCGTTGACGGTCGCACTTTGGAGGTTGTGTAGCATCGAGGCAACGCTGGGCTGTAGCGTGAAACGCCTTTGGTGCTGGGCCGGGGCCCGGAATGCCCTCGGCGTTGACCGTCGCGGTTCTGATCGGCACCACCCATACCGCGGCGGCGCTAGGCTTCTTCCGTTCTCTCTGCATCAACTTCTTGCCCGTAGTCCAACGCGTGCGCCGGCGGCTGCCCGCCCGGATACTGGAGGTAATGCTCGAACCATTCCCTCAGTTTGTTCTCTGCGAAACAAGGCCGGTATCGGAGTGTGTCTCGCGTTCCGCACAGAGCGGCAAGCACGCGTCGTCGCCGGGTCGGGTATAGAGGTATTGGTGTTTGTACTGTTCATTCGATGCCCCGCGCCGTTGCGAACGCTCGCGGTCCAGTCGGGCAAGGAACCCGTCCGGTAGGCGGTTGACCACGACCGGGCCGAGGCGACCCGAAGATCGCTTCGAGCCGTACTCGACATTTAGCTTTGACAACTCGTCGTCCAGCAGTTGGGCAAGGCGGTTCGCGTCATCGAGAACCCTATCGACATGAAGGCGGTAGAACGGCGGGTCGCCCCACACGGGCGCGAGAACGAAGTCGGAGAGTGTGACTTGTGTCGCCCCTGGTGCGAGAATGGATTCTCGCACCAGCATGAGAATGGATTCTCGCACCAGCATGGATTCTCGCACCAGCATGTCGAAGGCCGTCGTGACCTGCCACTCCGTGAGCTTCTCGCCGGTCACGGAGCTGACGTGCGCCCCGCGATGCAGAAACTCAACGACGGGCGCTTCTCCCAAATACCCGCGTACGCGGATGCGGTCGCCGAGGTCATATCGGTAGAAGCCGGCGGAGGTCGTCATCACGACACGATATTCATTTCCCACGACAAGCTCATGGCACTGGTAGACCGCCGATCGGTCGGCGGCGTCGGCCTCGGCGTCCAGGAACTCAAAGAAGCTCCCGGCGGCATCCAACACGCCCGCCGGCGTACCGTCCTCCAGGGGAATCGAGACCCGTCCCTCGGTGGCGAGCAGCCCGATGTCGCGCACCGGCGTGTCCCCGAAATACCGCGGAAAATCTCGAAGGTGCAAGCCCAAGGTCCCGCCGGTCCAGTTGGCCAGGAAGGCGAGCTTCCAATAGTGCCGCGGCAGCAGTTCCCCATGACGCTCCGCGATCGTCGCAAGCCGCCCGGCCGTTTCCGGATCGGGGCTAAGCCGGGCGACAAGCGCTCGCTGAATCGGGCTCGGAACGTCTCCCGGCGGTCGCGACGTTCCATCATGGATGTCGCGGATCAGGTTCTCCGCGTGTTGGGCGGCCGTCCGGGCGAGTTTGACGGGAGTGGCCGGACTGGCCGTGACGATCCACGCCACATCCTGCGGCACGGCGAATCGCATGATGGTGTAGTATCGCGCCTCCGCATCGTGAATCCCCCCCGTGTCAGACGGAGTGACGTAGTACTTGCGTACAAGCCGCTTCTGCGTCGCGGCCAGAAGCCCCGAAATGGATCCGCACGGCACGCCGGACTTGCTGCGATGCTCGTCCATCCCTTCGAGGCTCAGGGCGAGCGGCGAGACGATCTGGAGGATCGGCCTCAAGAACGCCTGCGGATAGTCGAGCATGGCCTTGAATCCGAACGCATTCCACCCCCGGCGATACTCGCGCAGGAACGGCGCCGTGATGGGCACATGCTTGGGCCGATCCGTACTCCCGCTGGTCATGGCGAACATGAGGACTCGCTGTCCACCGCCCAATAGGGCGGTTACCTCGCCGGCGAGGACACGCTCGACCCAGGGCGCCAGCTCCTCGTAGGTGCGAATAGGAACGCGGGACACGAAGTCGTCGTAGCTACGAATACGCGAGAATCCGTGTTCCCGACCGAACGCGCTATCCGCGTTGCGGTCGAGCTTCCGCTTCAACACGAGTTCTTGCGTTCGGACGGCGTTTCGTGCGGCCCGGAGGAAGGTGTGGTACTGCCGTCGCGCATGAGCGCGGGCGGCGAGACCGAGTAGCGAATCCAACCACCGACCGTCCGCCATGCACGACATCATACCGCAACCCGCGTCTCCGACGAATCAAGAGTCTGACATCCGGCGGCGGAGCATCTACAATCGCGGTGCGCCCGGCGCGCACGGCGTCTCCGGGAGGCGAGAGACAATGGACTCCGCGATGGGTCGTACGAGTCACCGTGATGGATGATCGAGAAGCGGATTCGCCGCCCTTCGGCGTTATCTTCGATATGGACGGCGTGTTGGTGGATTCCGCCGACGCCCACTGGGAAAGTTGGCGCCGGCTCGCCCAGGAGAATCGACGGACCGCGACCCGCGAGCAATTCGCCTCCACTTTCGGGCGTCAGAACCGCGACATCATCCCCATCCTCTTCGGCGAGGTCTCGGCCGCCAAAATGCAGGCGCTGTCCGAGCGCAAGGAGGCGATCTACCGTCATCTCATCCGTGACCATCCGCCGGTCGTCTCCGGCGCGGTCGAGCTGATCCGGTCCCTGTTCGCCGCCGGCGCGATGCTGGCCGTGGGATCATCGGGCCCGCGGGCCAACATTGACCTGGTGCTCGCCGCGATGGACGTCATCGACGCCATATCGGTGGTGGTCAGTGCCGACGACGTGACACGGGGTAAACCCGATCCTCAAGTTTTCCAACTCGCTGCGGACCGTCTGGGCCTTCCGCCCGGTCGGTGCATCGTGGTCGAAGACGCCCCCGCCGGGGTTCTGGCCGCCCAGGCCGCCGGCGCCCATGCCGTCGCCGTTCTGATCCACCATCCCCGCGAAGCCTTCCCCCAGGCCGATTGCCTCGTCGATCGCCTGTCCGATCTTTCCGTACCGCGACTTCGCGCGATCGCGAGTGCCTGAACGCGGGATTGCGGTCGAACAGGTCACGCCGGTACCCTGCGCGGCCGTGACCACGGGATGATCGGATGTGTTGAAGATTCTGTTTGCGATCTGGCCTGATGTGCTTCTCGGCGCGGGACTCACTCTCGTAGCGACCTGGGTCGGCTGGCGGCTTGGTCGCCATCGGTCCTTCCCGCCGGTGAAGGCGATCGGATGGTGGGTCGTCGGCGTCGTCCTTCCACTGCTCCGTTGTGCGTCTTGGTCACGGCGCACGGTGCTGATCTTCCTGAACAACGGAATCATTCTGGCCGTCATCGTGGCCGTGGGCGGGTATCGTCATGGCGGGATCGTCGGCGGAGCCACGTTGGGCGTTAGCCTGGGCATCGCCCTGCGGGTGATGGCGGATGCGTCGCCCGGGCCGGGAGGCCGCGTCGGCCCAAGCGCTGGGCCCGATTCGCGGTGGCGTATGCGGATCGGGCTGGCGCTGAACATGCTGGAACCGCCGGCCATCCTCGTCGCTGTGGGACTCAGCATGGCCCGCGGATCGCTGAAAGTCACGACCGAACAGGCCTGGTTGACGTTCGCCGTTTTTGTTCTCCCGGCCCTGCTATTCGCCGCAGCGGGCGAGGCCCTTTGGCTTGGAGTGACCAACTACCGACCCGCAACCGGCGACTCGGCAGAGGAGACGCCGACGCCGGGTACAGTCTGATTCACACTGTTCGCGTCATTTCCGCAGACACAAATCGTGATTTTCCCTTTTTTCGGCACGCTGGTTGCTCGCGGGTGTTACAAGAGAGATCGCAGAGGGAGTCACCATCCGCCGACGCCGCTGGGGGGGCAAGCAACGGGGCTTCGTGGCAGGATGCGCGCACCGACCTGCAGGACGCCCTCGCGGCAGCGGAGTCCAGGGATGAAATCTGGGTCGCCCACGGGGTTTAGACGCCCGGCCGAGGCGCCGGTGAACGTCCCGCGACGTTTCGGCACGGGGCGATAATAGCAGGCGTTTAGGGACGCGCGGCGAGGACTCGTGCGAAGCATGTGGAGAAAGTGAAGGCGCTGCCGCCGGCGGAGCATTCGCATGGTTGACTCGCAGTCGCGTCATCGGCTACAATAGGAATCCGTTTGAGGCGGCCGCACCATCAGTGGCCGTATTCATCGGTTTCCGCGTTTTTCGGAGGGAAAAAGATGATCCGATCGATGCCTACGCTTGCTTGCGCTAGGTCCGTGCTGGTGCTGATCTTTTGTAGTGGGCCGCTTCAAGCGCAGCTCAACGAACCTCCCGGCGCAAATCCCAAGGTTCGAAGCGTGTCCCATGCCCAAGCCCGCGGATTGCCATCGGCCGGGTCGTTGCGATCCGCTCCCGCCGGCGCAGCCGTGGCGGACGCCCTGGGTCTGGGCTGTCTGGTTCCGCCCTGCGCCTTCTGCTGGCTGGACTCGGCGTGTGAGCCCGGATGGTTGAACGACGGTTTCTGTGACTGCGGTTGTCAGTTCGCGGACAACGATGACTGCGGCTCGACTTGCTCTTGCCCCCCGGCGTGCGTTTGGTGCTGGTGCAATACGACGGCCGAAGGCGCCTGCGACCCGGCTTGGAATGGGGATGGCGAGTGCGATTGCGCCTGCCAGTTTGCCGACATCGACTGTACGGGGACCACACCCACCGGCGCCTGCTGCAACCCGAACGGCGATTGCGGAGTCACCTCCGCGCAGGCTTGTTCCAACGCCTATGGCGCGTACCAGGGTGACAACACCTCCTGTGGGCAGATCGACTGCCGGGCCCGATGCGATGCGGGATGCGATTTCTGTTGGGCGGGTACGCCTTTCGAAGGAGCGTGTGATCCGAATTGGGAGGGGGACGGCGACTGCGATTGCGGCTGCCAGTTTCCGGATCCGGACTGCGGACCGACAGGCGCCTGCTGCTCCCCGGCCAACGGATTCTGCGCCCCACGCACCGAGGTTACGTGCAAGTTCTACGCCGCCGGCGTTTTCCACGGCGTCGGCGTCGATTGCGCCCAGGTTGATTGCAATCGCTGCGATCCCGGCTGCAACTGGTGCTGGATGGACACGATCGGCGAGCACGCGTGCTTGCCCGAGTGGGCGGGGGATGCGGAGTGTGACTGCGGGTGTCAGTTCCCCGACCCCGACTGTGCCAGCGGCGTGTGCGGTAACCTGGTCTGCGAGGAGAACGCCGCGTCGTGCGCCGATGACTGCAAGGACCTCCGCGCCTTTGCGGGCTTTCAAAACTGCTTCGACCCGGGACAGGCGACGCCGCCGGAATGTATGGCGCACGTCTTTGCGGCCCCGACCGGTATCGGTTTGGAAGACTTCCATCGCTTCGTCGATCTTATGTCCGGTCCGTAAGCAGGGCAGCGGTCAAACCGCCCGCAAGGGAAGTCGGCCCGCAGGCAAGGAAGCTGATTCCCGCGAATCGAAGCGAGATTGCCCGCAAGGCGGCGGGCCGAGGTTCGTAACGCCGCACCGCGCCCCGTAGGCCTCGCGCTGCTGAGCTCCTCGTCCATTACGAAAAAGTACTGGTTGCATTCCCATCGTGATCTGCTACCGTTGCGCCCGGTCCGGCGGGAGGAGAGTATTCGTAAGGACGCATCGCCATGAAACCGATGATCCAGACGCTCGAGCAGCATCTCCTCGAACGGCAGCGCGTCCACCCCACGGCCACCGGCGAGTTCAGTTGGCTGCTGGGGGCCATCACCCTGGCCACGCGGATCATCTCCGCCCACGTCCGCCGCGCCGGATTGGTCGATGTCCTCGGCGAGACCGGGAGCACGAACGTCCAGGGCGAGGTCGTCCAGAAGCTCGACATCATCGCCAACGAGACCATCGCCACCTGTCTGGGGTACCGCGACAACGTCGGCATTATGGTATCGGAGGAGGACGACGAGCCGCGCATCCTCAAGGAACCCGACGAACGCGCCCGGTACATCGTGCTGTTCGATCCTCTCGACGGCTCCAGCAATATCGACGTGAACGTCTCGATCGGGACGATTTTTTCCATCCTCCAGCGACGAGACGACGTTGCGGCGGGGAAGGTCATGGATCACATTCTTCAACCGGGCCACCGCCAGATCGCAGCCGGGTACGTGATCTACAGCAGCAGCACGGTGATGGCTTACACCACCGGCGACGGCGTCCACATGTTTACGCTGGATCCGTCGATCGGGGCCTTCCGGTTGATCCGCGAGAGCGTGGTCATGCCGCCGTCGGGGAAGACGTATAGCGTGAACGAGGCCTACCGGAGGCAGTTCCCCAAGGGGATTCAGGAGTACTTGGAGTGGGTGAAGACGGATGAGGCCGGCGGATACGGGCTGCGCTATATCGGGTCATTGGTGGCCGACTTCCATCGGACTTTATTGCACGGCGGCGTCTTCCTTTATCCCCCGACGCAAAAGACGCCCCAGGGCAAACTGCGTTTGCTCTACGAAGCGAACCCGTTGGCCTTGATCGCGGAACAGGCCGGCGGCGCCGCGAGCGACGGGCGGCAGCGAATCCTGGACAAGGTCCCCACGTCCCTTCACGAGCGCACCGCGCTCATCATCGGGAGCACGGATGAGGTCGAACGGGTGCTGTCCTTCTGGCGTGGGTAGCGCCACGGCGGAGACCCTGCGATTGGCTGTCGATCGCATCGTCTGCGCCGACAACCTCGTCTACATGAGGTCGCTTCCGGACGGCTGCTGCGATCTGATCTACGTCGATCCACCCTTCAACGCCAATCGCACCGTCGGGCCGACCCGGCGAAACAACGGCAGCTTCGACGACCGCCACGGCGGCGTGGAGGGCTTCCTGGCCTTCCTGGAGCCGCGGCTCACCGACATGCGCCGGCTCCTCTCTTCGCGCGGGAGCCTCTACGTCCACCTCGATTGGCGGACCGTGCACTACGTGAAGGTCCTGCTCGATCGGCTGTTCGGAGAGAAGCACTTCCTCAACGAAATCATCTGGAGCTACCGCACCGGCGGCGTGGCCAAGCGCTGGTTCGCGCGCAAACACGACACCCTCCTTCTTTACGCCAAGCACGCCGGCACGCATACCTTCAACCTCCTGCATCACGGCGCCTATCGCACGCTCGACCTGCGGATGACCTCCGACGGCCGGCCGTTCAAGCAGACCCGCAACGGTCGCCTCTATTTCCATCCGCACGGACCGGCGCTGCCCGACGTTTGGGACATCCCCTTCCTCTCCACGGTGTCGAGGGAGCGCGTGGGATACCCCACCCAAAAACCGGCCGTCCTGCTCGAACGGCTCGTCCGCGCAAGCTCCAATGAGGGTGATCTGGTGGCCGATTTCTTCTGCGGGAGCGGGACGACGCCGGCGGTCGCCGCCGGGCTGGGCCGTCGCTGGCTGGGCTGCGATATCAACCCCGACGCGGTGGCGGTCACCCTACGCCGCCTCGAGGAGGTCGCAAACCCGAGACCGTGAGGATAAACTACCCGACGAACACGGATCTCTCTCGCGAGGACGGGTGAGCGCATGGCGGGACAGCGAACGGAAAACCCAGCCACCACCGCTGAGGAATGGGGCGTCGGGCCGGGGAAACGCGTCTGGGTCGGAGGTCACAACGTCGAGGCCCGGCGCGAAATCGAAACATACCTAATGGGGACAGAGCGCCCCCCCACGGGCCCGCTCGATTTGGGCTTCCTAGCGCCGCAAACGACCGATGAAGCCGTCTACTTCGCGGGCAAGTTGCGTCATCGGATCGTCCCCACCGGTCTTCTGTGGGTCGTTTATCCGATCCCGCTTTCGCCCCGAGCCGACGAGTTCTCCGGCGAAATCGACGACGTGGTAATCGGCTTGTTTGAACTGGGGTTCACCGAGACCGGCCGGGCGCAAGTCAGCAACAACTACACGTCAACCGGGTTTCGTCCGGCACCGATGCCATAGTGGCCTCGATTCCGTTACGGCTCGGCGACGGTTCCCAGTTGAAGCATCCAGATGTCGGATTCGCTGCGGAGGCGTCTGACGACCAACCCGCGGCCGGCGTCGATGACGCGCAGGTCGCACGGACCGGGAACTCCGGGCACTTCTCGTGCCGAGCCGGTTCGGATATCCCAGACGTACGTGGACCGTCGCCTCTCGTCCCCCAGCAAAAGGCGATGTTCGTCGATCCAATCCATCCCATTGAACCCCACCCCCTGACCTTCGAAGACTTGACCGTCGGGCGCTCGGAGAATCGTGATCGCGCCGGTCTGCACATCGTAGAGGCTCGCGACCGCTTTGGACATATCAGCCGTGCTGCTCGTGCCGGCAAGCCAACGCTGATCGGGTGAAAAGCGAATGGGAAAAAACGATGGAGTGCGGGCCTCCGGAAGCGGAATCGGCTCTTCGATTTCCGAGATTGGCCGATCGAGATTGAAGATCACGAGCGCGAAACCGCCCTCCGTTGAGAGTTGTACGGCGATCATTCGCCCGTCCGGCGATAAACGCGGGTTGGTGGGATCACCACCTGCCGAAGCGGTGAGCCGTCGCGCACCCGTGCCGTCGGGGCGGATTCTCCAGAGGTCGTAGTGGCCGCCGCGATTCGAGTAGAACACCAGCCATGCCCCATCCGGCGTCCACGTAGGTCCGCGATCGCGGAACACGTCGTCCATGAGCCGTCGTCGCCCGGTGCCGTCCGTATCCATGACCACGAGGTCTTCCTTCGGCGCTCCGGTCCGAAAGGCAATCCTCCGCCCGTCGGCGGTAGCGTCAAACTGTTCCAGTGGGTTGCTTGACGCGTAGACGGTGGTCGGTTCGCCAACGACTTGCTCGGCGGCAGGATCAAAGCCGATACGGAGGAACTCCGTCGCTGAGGACTGCGCGGCGAAGGTGATCCGCTGCCCATCTGACGAGATGCTCGCCCCGTCGATGGGCGTCGTTCCTGAAGTGACCGGCAACGGCGGACCGAGGACCCTGCCCGAAGCCTCTTCGATCGGCACGCGCCAGAGATTCGGGCGGCCGTTTCGGTCGCTGATGAAGTAGAGTGTGCGCCCGTCCGGGGAGAAAAACGGGTTCCAATCGGTGTGCGTGTCGGCGGTGACGGGTTGCGGCTCGCCTCCTGTGGCGGGCATCGTGCAGATGTCGCGTATGCCGTTGAGCACCGTCCAGAAGGCCACCCGCGCCCCAGACGGCGAAAAGGACGGGGCCACCGCGTCACCGCGGTAGAGAAGGCGTCTCTCACGCGATGCCAGCTCGAGCACCCAGAGTTGCGAGATCGAATTGCGCCCGTACGGATCGTCCACGTGTTCCGTGGCGTAGACCAGCCGCGCTCCATCCGGCGACCACGCCGGGTCGAAACCGTCGTCGCTCACCCGTTGCGGTGATTCGCCCGTCGCCCCCATGACGAACAAGCCCCCGCCTTCGCGCTGCGAGCGGAACGCGATGCGGTTACCGTCCGGACTGAATGCGGGGGAGTAGTCGTCGAACGAGCAATCCGCGGTCAGGTTGATGGGATTCGCACCCCCCACGCGTTGCAGAAAGATGTCGAGATCGTCGCCGTCGCGGGACACGTACAGCAACATCTTGCCGTCCGGAGACAGACAAGGATCCGATTGTATTCCGGGAGAATCCGTGAGTTGTTCCAGGCCGACCACAATCGGATCATGCCCGGAGGCCTGAGAATCCCGCGGTGCCGCAATCTCGACGGACCGCCGGCCCAGCCTCCAACTTGAGTAGGCGGTCACCATGAGCAGCGCCGCACAGATCGCTACGATCAAGATACGTTTCGACCAGGCCCGCGGCGTTCTTCGGCCGGAGACGGCGATGGCGGCGGTGGACCACTCGCGCTGAGCGACGGCCTGGTCCAGCTCCAACAGCGCGTCGCCGATGTCACGCAAGCGCCGCTTGGCCTGCTTTTCAAGACAGTGCCGCAAGAGATCACGAATCCGCGGCGGGGTTCGGTCGGGCA
>CAYQZH010000061.1:0-16329 GCA_964421865.1 uncultured Phycisphaera sp.
GCCGCGACGAAGCACGAGATCGCGGTCCGACCGGACGATCCGGTACGAATCGGGGCCGCGGCGGAAGCGAATCAACCGACGCTCGACGTGGTGGTGTTCAGCGACTTTGAGTGTCCGTCGTGCCAACGGTTCGCAAGTTTCCTCGAGGAACAAGTCCAGCCGCTTTTCGCAGGGCGTCTCAAGACGGTTTTCAAGCATTATCCTTTGGATCACGCATGCAACGAGCGGGTCTCACCGACGGTTCATCCACACGCCTGTAAGGCGATGTCGATGGCCGAAGCCGCCCGGTTGCTCCGCGGCACTCCTGCCTTTTGGCAGGCCCACGACTATTTGTACAAACACCGGGACACGCTCGCCCAGGGCAAACTCACCCCCGACGCCGTCGCCGCTGACTTACATTTGGATCCCGCCGCGTTTCGTGAGGCCATCACGTCACAAGCCGTCTCGACGCGGCTCGCGGAGGATATCGAACAAGCGAAGCTCTGCGACATCAAGGGCACGCCCGCCGTTTTCGTCGAGGGGAAGTGGGTGGACACGCTTGCCGTAACCGAGGTCGGATTCTGGGACAAGCTGGCCGATGTGTACTGGCAGCGCATCCAAGTTCCGCGCCCGGCATCGACAAAGATGAAATCTTCGCCGACTACTCCAGGTAACCCAGGTCCGAAAGACGCGCCGTGACCTGCCGTAGGTCGTGCGCGGAGTAGACCTCCTCCTTTTCGGTCCGGCGGGGCGAGGCAAAGGCTGCTTCGTGTTCCACCGTCAAGGGGCGCTCAACGAGTTCGTGAATCACCCGGCCTTGCATGTCATCCGGGATCCGCAGGCCGAGCATCGCCAGGATCGTCGGGGCGCAATCCACGATGTTCGCACGCACGTTCGCGGCCCGGGCGATGCCCGGTCCGGCGGCGATGAGGATCCCGTCGGGCCGGTGAGTGCCCTCCAGGCGCTTGTACGAAAGCCAACGCACGACCTGCCGCCCGCGAATCTTCCGCACCACAGCGAGCGAGTCGTGCGGCGTGAGGATCAAGTCGGGCAGCCACGGCTGATCGGCCCGCGAGCAGCCGTACAACTCTTCGGGCTTGTGCACCTCGCTGAAAAGCTGAACCTCGCGCCCCTGCGGATCGCGAATTCGGCACTCATCGCCGAGGAATCTCGCCCGCAGGTCGTCGCGGAGGGCTTCATACTCCGCTGGGCCGACGATACCCGTCGGTTGTCGGCCTTCGAGGTTGATGTAGAGAAAGCCCGCCATCCCCGCGTGCATCACGCACGCACGCGTCCGCGAAAAGTCGACCGCCAGATCATGAAGCACGTCGCCCGATCGCGAGAACCGACGCGTTCGCCCGCGCAGCCGGTCCCACGCGTATCGCGCCCGCGTGGCTCGTTGCGATCCGCCGCCGCGAAGAGCGAGGTAGCCCCAACGGTGAAGCAGGAGGTTGGGCTGCACCTTGCCTTCCAGGCTGCCGTGCCCGTGGTCCGAGACGATCAACACGGCCGCGCCGTTCGCGGCCGCGTAATCGAGCAAGGTCCCAACGGCCCGGTCCGCCTCCGCAAAGCATCGTTTCGCAAGATCGCATCGAACGGGATTCCGATCCGACCAGCGTGGATCGAGATACTTCCACGTTTTGTGCTGCAAATTGTCGAGCAACTTGAAAACGACCATGAGCACGTCCCAGCCGTGGCTGTCACCAAGCCACATGGACATGGCCGCACCCTGGTGGAAGCTGCGGGCGATGTAATCGAGGTTCTCTCGAAAGACGGCGTCGCCGCCGAAGGCCTTCCGACGCCATTTGGCCTTGAGGGTTGGATCGGGCCAGCGTTCGAGGATTGCGTGCTTGAGCGACGGCGGATATACTAAGTCCGACTCGGGGCCGGGGGTCTCGAACCCGCTGACGAGGAACCCGTTGACCGGCGTGGGGGGGTAGGTCATCGGCACGTTGACACTGCCCACGCTTAAGCCGTGGTCGCCGAGGATTTGCCAGAGGTTCCGAACGTGGTCCAGGCAGCGGGTGCTGTTGAAGGCGAGTTTGTTGGAATGAACGTCGTATCGTTCGAAGTCGACGATGCCGTGGGAACCCGGATTCTTACCCGTGAGAAAAGTCGTCCAGGCCGCCGGAGTGATGGGGGGGACGGTCGAACGGAGCAGGCCGGAGGCGCCGCCGGCGACGGCCTCTTTCAGCCGTGGCATACGCCCCTCGGCCATCAAGGGGTTCAGCACGTCGAACGTCGCTCCGTCCAGACCGATGATGAGCAGACGCCGGACCGGCGCCGCAAACGCCCGACCGTCGCCCGACCTCGCGTTGTCAATGCTGGTGTGCGTGTGCACGCGTGGATCGATCAGTTCTTCGTCGCACGACGCCGGCTGCCTTGCCCGGGATTTCCCGTGCCGCTGTCGGTGACGCCCGAACCAAGGATAACCGCCATTCGATCCCGTGTCAGGTCGCACGTGGATGGGAGCGGAGCAGCGGGCTTCGCGCCTCGGAATGCGAAATCGGTAAGCCCACGGGCCGGTACCTCAAGTGCCGCCCCAACCGACTCCGATAGGCCGTTGAACTGCCGCAAGGCAGCCTACGAGTTCTCGACGCCGACCGGGAAGGAAGGCCGACCGCGATGAGAATCGCCCTACTCTCTTGGGAGTCGCTGCACTCGATCCGCGTGGGCGGCATCGCCCCGCACGTGACGGAGCTCGCTGCCGCGTTAGAACGTCGCGGACACAACGTTCACGTGTTCACGCGTATTGGAGAGGGACAAGCGCGTTACGACCGCATCGACGGCGTCCATTATCATCGCTGCCCCTTCCATCCGGACCCCGACTTCGTGACCAGCATGGGGCGGATGTCGGAGAGTTTGGCCTGGCATCTTGGCGAGGTGGAGGCCGGGTACGGCGTCCCCTTCGACGTGGTCCACGGCCACGATTGGCTCGTCGCCAAAGGGCTGTGTCAACTCAAGAATGACCGTCACCGCCCCGTCGTTCTGACCGTCCATTCCACCGAGTACGGTCGCTGCGGGAACGAGCTTTTCTGGCACGGCGAGTCGCAGCGTATCCGCGAGATCGAGTGGGAGGCGACGTACATTGCCAACCGCGTGATCTGCGTCTCTGAATCTCTCCGCAAAGAGGTCCAGTCGCTCTACACCGTCCCCTCCGACAAAATCGTCCCGATCTACAACGGCGTCGATGTGCGTCCGTTCGACGCCCACGTCGACGTCCCATCCATCCGGGCCCGCCACGCGATCGGCGTTGACGATCCGTGCATCCTGTTCGCCGGACGGCTCGCTTGGCAAAAAGGCCCCGACCTTCTCGTGGAGGCGATGCCGCGCGTTCTACGCAAACACCCCCAGGCCAAGTTCGTTTTCGTGGGCGAGGGCGACATGCGCGCCGATCTTGAGGCCCAGGTCGGCGCCGCCCGTAGCACGCCCGCCGCGCGCTTCGTCGGCTACCGGAAGGGAATCGAGCTGATCGGCCTCTTCAAAAGCGCCGATGTCGTCTGCGTCCCCAGCCGCAACGAGCCCTTCGGCATCGTCATTTTGGAGGCCTGGAGCGCCAGCAAACCCGTGGTCGCGACGCGCATCGGCGGACCGGCGGAATTCGTCCGCCACGAAGATACCGGACTTACCGTTTCCGGCGACGCATCTTCGATCGGCGACGGCGTGGGTGTGATGCTTTCGGACGTTGCCAACGCCCGCCGAATGGGGCTCAACGGTCGGCGGGAAGCCGAGACCCGGTTTTCATGGGACACCATCGCCGCCCAAACCGAGGCGGTTTATCTGTCGATGAACGGACGGGACTCGCCCCACCCCGCTTCGGCGGCAAATTCCACAAAGGAGATCACCAAAATGGCCCAGCAAACCGGCAGGACCCGCACGACGAACGCTCCAGCCACACGTCGCCCCTTTGGCAGCCCGGAGGGCTCCACGCGGAGGGGCGGCACGTGTGCCGCCACTTCCGCTTTTGACGGCAAACCGACGGCCGAGGAAATCCGCTGTCGCGCGTACGAGATTTACCTCGCTCGTGACGGAGCTCCGGGCGACCCCAACGCCGATTGGCTCCAGGCCGAACGCGAGCTTCGTGACCGGCGGCAAGAAGCCGAATCCTAATCGGGCTCAATCCCGCCGCCCGCGGCTAAGGTCCGCCTGATACGGATTCCATCAATTAACCGCGCGGTAGGGGATTCTCACTGGCGGATCCTGGTTTGCCGGGACCAGTGGCGCCCACCGACACCGCGCCCACAATTAGCTCCGTCCCCTGCCGCGCCGGGATTCCCGGCCCTGATCCGTGTCGCAAAACCGCGCATGCTCCTATAGAATGCCGCGTATGGGCGGAAGTCGCGGCAAAGTCGTGGTGGCCATGAGCGGCGGGGTGGATTCGAGCGTGGCCGCTTGCTTGCTCGTCGAGCAGGGATACGACGTGATAGGGCTTTTCATGCGCGTCGGGGCGAAGGAGGGTGGCACTGTCATCGACGACACCGGAAGCGCTGCCGGTGTCGTCGCTGACAGTGGCACGCGGCGTGTCCATCAGGGATGTTGTAGCGCGAGCGACGCGGCCGACGCGAGGTTCGTGGCCGGGATGCTGGGCATTCCGTTTTATGCGCTCAACTTCGAGGACGAGTTCGACCGCATCATCGACTACTTCGCGGACGAATACGCTCGCGGACGGACGCCGAATCCCTGCGTAGTCTGCAATGATCGGCTCAAGTTCGGAAAGCTGATGGACTACGCCGACGCCGTGGGCGCGGAGTACGTGGCCACCGGTCATTATGCGCGGATCGGCGATCGCGACGGTCGGCCGACGCTGCTTCGCGGACGCGATGAACAGAAGGACCAGTCGTATGTGCTCTTCGGGCTGCGCCGCAGCATTCTCGAACGGGTGATGTTTCCGATCGGAGAGTTGACGAAGGCGGAAGTCCGAACGATCGCGGCGCGGTACGGCCTGCCGAACCGCGACAAGCCCGATTCGGTGGAAATCTGCTTTGTTCCCGATCGCAACTACGCCCGCGTGGTGCGGGAGCGCCGCCCCGACGGATTCGTGGAGGGCGATGTCGTCGATGAAAGCGGTCGAGTCATCGGGCGGCACCGGGGCATCGGTCAATACACGATTGGTCAGCGCCGGGGGCTGGGCATCGCCGCGGGCAGACCGATCTATGTCACGCAACTGGACGTGCTCAACAACCGCGTGACCGTGGGCGATGACGACGCGCTACGATGTCCCTCGCTGGTGGCCGATCGTGTCAACTTGCTCGTCGATGGACTGGACGACGACTTTGAGGCCCAGGTAAAAATCCGCTACCTGCACACCGCCGTCCCGGCGACGATCCACACGCTCGACGGCGGCAGGCTTCGCGTGGTGTTTGACGAGCCGCAGCGGGCCGTCACGCCGGGTCAGGCCGTCGTCTTTTACGACGGCGATACGGTCCTCGGCGGGGCGTGGATTGAATCCGCCGAGAAAGGCACGAGCGGCGCCGTCAGAACCCCGACCGGAAGGGAGGGGTCGTCGTTGTGGCCCGTCGCTGCCGCTCCGGGTTCTGATAGTCTTGGTCAAATCTCGAGCTAATTTACTCGTTTTGCATGCCGGGGCGCTCGGAGATTGCGTTCTCACATTGCACCTCATCACCGCCATGAAAAAGGCGTGGGGCAACCCGCGGGTCACGGTCGCGGCGCGATCGTCGATCGTCCAGTGGGCGCATCGGCACGGGTTCATCGACGAGGCCCGGTCGCTGGAGGAGATCGGCGCCCACCACCTCTACGATCTGAAGGCGGAGATACCCCAGCAGACGATCCATGTCCTAAGCGGTTTTGACCGTATCGCGAGCCTCCTCGGCGGCCCTTCGGAGGTCGTCTCCAAACGGTTAGCGGAAGTATTCCGTGGTGAAGTCGTCGCCGTCGACCCGCGACCGTCGCAATCCGCACAAGCAACTGCACAGCACATTGTCCAACAATGGGCGGATCAGTTGCGAGACTACGGCATGGCCGCGGACGTGCCCGCGAGCGTTCAACTCGAAATCCGCGACCGACGGGTGTTGCGCGATCCTCTCCGTTCACGAATCGGCGGTGGCACGGGTCGGATCGTCCTGTGCCATCCGGGCAGCGGCGGACTCTCAAAGTGTTGTCCGCTGGATGCACTCGAAGGGCTTGTCGCGGCGCTCAAGGAACAGGGATGGTTGGCCGCTTGGATGATCGGTCCCGACGAAATGGAACGCTTCGAAGCGGATTATGCCCGGCGACTGGAACGCACCGCACCGGTGATCTACGAAGAGTCTGTCGAGGTCGCCGCGGACTTAGTCGTCGGCGCTGATGCGTATGTCGGGCATGACGCCGGAATGACCCATGTGGCGGCCCTGGCCGGAGTACGCACGATCGCCCTCTTCGGGCCGACCGAACCGGCCATCTGGCGACCGCTGGGACCGCGGTGCTTGGTCATTCACTTCCCCGAACTTGAAGAATCCATCGACGAATGGGTGCGCGGCGTGGTGTCACATCTTGGCACCTAAAAAGACCCGCCCCTTCCCTCGCATCGGCGAGAGAAGAGGCGGAGTCAGGTGAAGGTCAAGGGGATGGAGTTTACGAGGCGTTCCGCGCCCCGTCGCGTCAGTCCGTCTTGCCTGCCGAACCAATCGCATCGACCAGGCCGGGTACCTGTGCTGCGCCCGTCGGGACCGAAATGGTCGATCCCTTGAAGTCACCGCCGATCGGCTCATACCGTCCTCCAAGGTGCTGGGCTAGGAATCCCTCCGCGACGGCATTAAAAGACATCCGGTTTTCCGGTCGGGCAAAGCCGTGACCCTCATCCGAAAAGAGCACGTACGTGACCGGGATTTTCTTATCCTGCATGGCCTTGACGATCTGATCCGACTCGCTTTGCTTGACGCGCGGGTCGTTGGCGCCTTGCCCGATCAGCAACGGCTTCTTGATCCGATCCGCAAAAGTCAGCGGCGAACGCTGATTCAGGAACGACTTGCCTTCTTCGGTTTGATGATCGCCGACGCGATGCTTCCACATCTCGATCTCCGGCGTCCAGTACGGCGGGATGGTGCTGAGAAACGTCACGATGTTCGATATCCCTACGATGTCCACGCCGCACGCGAACACGTCCGGCGTGAAAGTCAATCCGACCAGGGTCGCGTAGCCGCCGTAGCTGCCGCCCATGATAGCGATCTTCTTCTCGTCGGCGACTTTTTCCTTGACCGCCCAGTTGACAGCGTCGATCAGGTCGTCGTGCATCTTGCCGGCCCATTCCATGTTGCCGGCGTTGATGAACTTCTTCCCGAACCCCCACGAGCCGCGGAAGTTTACGCTCAGCACCGCATATCCTCGGTTGGCGAGCCACTGGTGCCGCGGGTTATACCCCCATGCATCACGGCCCCACGGGCCTCCGTGGACCAACAGCACCATCGGCAGCGGCTTGGACGGCCGCGGCGTCGAACCCGTCACACGCGCGCTTGGCGGAAGGGTCAAGTAGCTGATAAGGTCCATCCCGTCGCGGGATTTGATGATGACCGGCGTCATCTTGGCGAGGGTCGCCTTTTCGAGGTCTTGGTTGTTGGTGAAGAGGAACGTCGCCTTCTTCGTCGGCCGGTCATAGCGGTAGTAGCGTACCGGACCATTGTCCATGTTGTACGTCACGATCCAGCGCGAGTCATCCAGCGTCCGGCTGTCCACCTTGAAGTCGCCCTCGGCCACCCCCTTCAGATAGTCGAAATCGCCCTGGATGGACTTGTCCACGACACGCCAGTCGTTCCGCAGGTAATTGGCCGAATAAGCCTGGACGTTCTTCTCCGTGGGGTGAACGAGCAGTCCGCCGATGTCCGCCTTGGGGTCCTCGCCGATGACGGTCTGCTTGCCGGTGTCCAGATCGAGTGCGGTGAGAGCGGCCGTGTTTCGACCGCGGCTGTCCATCATGTAGAGCGTCTTCCCGGTCTTGTCGAAACCGGACGGCTCGGTAGTCATGCTGTCCTCCATGGCGATCTTCAGATAGGACGACCACTGGCCGCTGTCGCCGGCCTTGAGGATTTCGCTGCCGCCGTCGGGCGTCATCTTCATGGCGAACCGGACCTTGTAGTCGTCGTCGGACAGGAAGCCGGTGAAGCCGTCGTTGTTCTGGGCGAGAAGCGTCATCTGTCCCGTGCGGATGTTCACACGGTGAAGGTCATGGAACTTTGCGTCGCGGTTGTTAAGTCCCACAAGGACATCATCAGGGAACTTGTGGCTGACTTCTTCGATCCACGCGGTCACCTCGTCGAACGGCGTCAAGTCTTTCTCCGCGTTGTTGTTGGCCAGATCGACGCTGTAGACCCGCCAATTCTCATCGCCGCCCTTGTCTTGCATGTAGATGATGTGCTGGTTGTTGTAGGCCCAGAAATAACGCCGGATGCCGCGCTTGGTGTCCTTGGTGACAACCTGCGCGGCGCTGGGATTGTCGATAGGCGCGACCCATACATTAAGCACGCCGTTTGACGGCGCTAGAAACGCGAGGCGCTTCCCGTCCGGACTGACCTGTGGGCCGGCCCGATCCGGATTGCCGAAAAGGACCTCGCGGGCGATGAGGTCGCTGCCGCCCGTCGCTTTCGACGGGGTTGGTTTCGACGGGGACGCTGTCGAAGCTACCTGGGCGCTTTGCTGTGCGCATCCGACCAAGAACATGGCCGCCATGCCGATCATCATGAATGTCTTTTTGAGTTGCACCGTTGATTCTCCTTTTCTTGCCTGCAAAACCCAACCGTCTTGTACGGGAGACGGACGCTTATTGGGTGAACGCATACCGGGCACCAGTATAACCGAAACATTCGCCCAGGCCGATGCCAAATTTGCGGCGGCGAATGTACAAAACTGTCACGGTTTGGGCCTCAGTTTGCGGCAGCGGCCGACGCCGCGGCGCGGGCATGGCGACGCCGCGCGGGAGTCCATTCATAGAGCAGTAGAATGACGGCGGGTACCAGGAGCGGGCGCACGATGAAGGTGTCAATCAGAATGCCCAGCGGCAGGGCGATGGCGAACTCCTTCAGCACCAACAGCGACCCGGAAAACATCGACGCGAACGTGGCGGCCATAATGACCCCGCAGCCGCTCACCACCCGCCCGGTCTTGCGGATGGCGATCTCGATCGCCTCGCGCGGCGGCCGAGTGCGCAGCTCTTCGTGAATCCGCGCTACGACGAAAATGTTGTAGTCCTGCCCCAGACTCATGATGATGATGAACAGCAGGAAGTTGATCTGCCAACTCAACCCGTTCAGCCCGTAAATCGCGTGCACGATCAGGTACGTCGCCCCATAGGTCGCGAGGTAGGTCACGAGCGTCGCCGCCAGCAGAATCACGGCCTGCATCGGCGAGCGGATCAACCCCACGAGGATCAGGTAAATCAACGTACACGCGGCGACGGCGATCACCCGAAAATCACGGGTGCGAAGCTGCCGCATGTCGGCATAGGCCGCGGATTCGCCGGCCACGTCGACGGCGACGTGGGCAGCGCCCGTCGCCGCCCGAAGCCCGCTCTGTTCGATGATCTGCGCGGCCAATGCGCGAACGTGATCCACCAATTCCATCGACGCGACCGTCCGCGGTTCAACGCGAACCCCCAGGTCGATCCGCGTCGCGGTCCCACTGCGGGCAATGTAGGCATCGCGGGCCAACCGATCCGCGACGCCGCTGGACAGGATCGCGCCGACGGTCGCGGGGGATGTTTCGGGGTGGGATCGGGCTGAACCCAGCGGATCCTGTACATCGCGCTGATAGACGAGCGGGAACCGTCCGGTGAGCGTCGCGTGCAGTCGATCGAGCGTGGCTCGCAAGACAACCAGGTTGGGCGCAGTGTCGAGACGAGCGTCGGTGGACAAAACCAGTGTCATCTCGCTGACACCCTGCGAGTCGAAAAAGTGCTTGCTGTAGAGCCGCGCGCCCCGGACGAACGAGGAATCGGCGGGGTACTCCTCATAGGTATCGTAGAGAGACGGGACCCGAGTTCCGACGATCGACGTGGGAAGAAGCACCGCGATCATCGCCGCCGTGACGCCCAACGGAAAACGCGTCGCAACGTGGGCGGCGGCCCTCCAGAACGCCCCTTCCTTCGGCTCCGGGAATCGTGAAATGCAGCGCAGTGAAATCAAACGAAGCCCCCCGACACGCATGAGCGAGGGCGTCAAGGTCAACACGGCCAGGGCTGCGACGCCGATGGCGAAGGCGATGGTCGGGCCGGAGGTGTACAGGTCGCGGTTGCGGGCGAGGAACAGGGTCGCCAATCCGACCGCGACCGTGCCGGCGGCGGCGAGGATAGCCGGGCCGGAATGGGTCAGCGCCGCTTCGACGGCCCGCCTAGTTTGGTGCGTCAGAATTGCTGCATCTTTTCTGAACTGAGCCGCGCCCGTTAGGAAGCGGTCTTGCGTGATCGACCCCGTTCCGCTCCCTAACGGTCGCGGCTCTGATAAGATGCGATCTCCGTGACGCACTACACTAGCGCCGCCGCTGGTTGACGAAAGCTCCTCACGAAAACGGGCGAACAGAAACAGGCAGTAATCCACGCCGGATCCGACCACGAGCACGATGATGAACATCTCGACCAGCCCGTTCATGGGCCAGCCGAACGACGCCGCCCAGCCGACGGTCCCCAGCGCGACCATCAGCGACGCGGCGATGGTCGCCAGCGGCAGGAGCATGGCGATCGGCGAGCGGTAGATGACCAAGAGGATGGCCGCCACCGCCGCGAACGCCCACAGGGTCGTGCGGTCGATGTCGTGTTTGGCGTTGGCGTCGAGCAATTCGCCCATCGCGGCGTTGCCCGTGACCTCGACCTGCAAGCCCGGCGGCGCGGGAACGGCGGAGAGCTCTTGTTTGATCTCGCGGACCCGCCGCACCGAGCTGTGGGTCAGCATCTCGGCCGGCAGATCAACGGCGATGATTGCGGCCTCACCGTCGGGACTCTCCAGAAGCGGTTGAAGATAGGGCGCGGTTTCGACGGCGCGAAGGCGCCAATTCAGCTCCGCGCTCCGCGCGTTCAGACGCCGCGCCAGGTCGCCGACGTACGCGCGGTCGTCGGCCGTGAAGCCGCTGTCGCGGGCGAAGATGACGGCCGCCCGGCTGCGGGGTGCGGCCTCAGGGAACTCCGCCGCAAGACGTGACCACGCCCGCTGCGAGGGCATGTCCGAGGGGAGAAACCCCGTCGCGTCATCTTTGAGCAACGTGGGAATGCGCGGCGCCGGCAACCACACCGCAGCCGCCGCCAACGCCCAGGCAACGATCCATGCCCACGCCGATCGAACGATGAACCCCGCCCAAGACTGCTTCACGCGGTAACCGAGTCCCGGTCCTCCGTGGCCTGATGATTCGCCCCGCCCCACGGACGGCGACGGGCGGCCAGACTGTCGGACGTAGTCGTGAGACAAATCGTAGAGCAAGCGTTCGTCACCGGCTACCTCCGACGAGGCGACCGCCAGCAACCTGTAGTTCGTGAACCGACGGGCGGCGTTCGCCGACCCCGTGAGGAGAACCCCAAGGGCAGCGAAGCCATCCCGTCAGAAGATTCCATGGACCTTGAAGCTGTCCCGTTTCTCATTTGTGAGAATCCCGGTACCTGCGGCGAAGGGCACTACTGTTTTCACTGGACTACAAGCCGATATTATGGCAGGATCACTGTTTGATGTTCGGCGCGACGGCGGATCCGGGCGTCCGGATTCGTGGTACCCCCGCGGTCGGGGTGTTCGTGCCGTGGTTTCATCTATCCGAACCGGGACGGGTAGGTCTTGTCCAACGTCGTTTGAACGGCGATTACGGGAGGAGTCTATCCTATGGCCTGGAAGAGAACTTCGGTTCGTCGGTTCTGGGACCTGTCAGCCGCGGCGATGATAGCCGCATGGTGCCTCGCGGGAGCCGCAGGGTGTGGAACGCTCGTTGCACCCCCGTCGGTAGGACCAGCCGGCCCTCCGGGTCCTCCAGGCCCTCCCGGCCTCAGCGCGGGGAGCGACCTTCCGGGGACGGTGATCGCCATCGTCGATGTTAACGAGGGGCAGCCGGTGCAAGTTGGAGGGCCCATCAGCGTCGCTTTTTCGCTGAAGACGAAGGACGGCGATCCCATCTCGATCGAAAGTTTAGACCGGTTTTCGATCTATGTGTCGGGGCCCACGAACAACTACCAGCGCGTGATCGTCCCTGAAGGAGACGTGGCCAACAACGTTACGTCTCAGGGAAGCGGCGCGTATACCTACACGTTCGCCGAGCCGTTTCCGAGCACCTATGCGGCACCGGCGAATGACTCGAGCGCTTTCGGTCCGGCGGACAATGAGTTGACCGGCACGTCGGTCGCCGCGGGGGCGCACACCGTGGGGATCGAGGCGCGTCGGACGTTCATGGTAGAGGGGCAATCGCTCCGCGATGCCGGAGACGCCGCGTTCGATTTCAGCGTGGGTGCGGCGCCGCTCCAGGCTCGGCAGGTGGTGCTCCAGGCCAATTGCAATCAATGCCACTCTCAATTGACGATTCACGGAGAAAACCGTTTCAGCGTGACGAATTGCGTCCTGTGTCACACCCATGGGGCGGAGGATCTCATCTCGACCGATTCCGCGAAGCAAACGCCGGGAACGAGTATTCAGCTCGCGAACATGATCCACCGAATTCACCGAGGCGCGGAACTACCGACGGTGGAGGCGACGCAGAACAGCAGCGATCCCTACCGTTACGAGGTCATCGGGTTCGGAGAATCTGTACATGACTTTTCGGATGTGGAGTTCCCGAGGATGCCCGGCGGCACGGGCTTCAATGAGCAAACGCGTAACTGCGCGGCCTGCCACGCCGGCGCGGCGCAGGAGAAACGGGCGTACGAGAACCCCAACCGTCTCGCGTGCAGCGGGTGTCATAACGACATCGACTGGCAGGCGGGCACGATCCTGGATTCGGCCAACCCCGCGGTTGCGGCGGGGACGTTGACGCAAGATCAACTCTCCGATCCGTCCTTCCGGACGCTTTTCCTTGGGGTGATCCAACATACCTTCAGCAACGGGGAATGCATCCAATGCCACAACGCAACTAACCCGGCGTTGGATCCGGCGGTGGTGCATGTGCCGCCGCTGTTGCGCCCGGAGAACATCGTCGGACTGCAAGCCAAGGTACTGACCGTCAGCGGCGGCACGGGAGCGGGGTTCTTCCGCCCCGGCGACGTGCCCGTGGTCACGTTTGATCTGCTCGACGGCGACGAGAACAAGGTGGACATCGGCGACGTCGCCGGCGCGAGTCTGGTGATATCCGGTCCGGTGGAGAACTATCAGCACCTCATCCCCAGCACCGGAGTGACGGTCTCATTAAAAGGCGTCGGTGGGGTTCCGACCAGCGGGAAGGGGCCTTTCACCTATACCAGCGTGGAGCCGATTCCGGCGTCGTACCCTCCGCCGCCGAATGACTCGACAGCGTTTAGTTACGAAGAAGGATGGGGTGAGTTGAGCGGCCGATCGCTGGACGAGGGAAGCTACACCGTCATGGTGTATGCCTTTCGTCAATTTGACTTTGAGGATGCGACCTATCGCGAGGCGTCGCCGCCGGGGTTGATGGCCATCCGAGTGGGAACGTCGGGGCCGGCGACCAGCTATGCGGGTATCGTCACGGATGCCCAGTGCAGCGCCTGCCATGGGGACCTACGGTTCCACGGAAATTCGCGCAAGGGAATCGCTGAATGCGTACTCTGCCACGTGGCCGGTGCGGAGGATCGTGCCAATACACTCCCCGGGCAGACGCAGGATCCGGCGCCGGACACGATCAATTGGAAGGTCATGATTCACAAGATCCACAACGCACAAGAGCTGGACGTTGTGAAGAACGGCGGCAAATACGACATCGTCGGATTCGCGGCCGGGCAGCCACCAGACACCGGGAACGTGAACGATTTTTCCACGGGGGTGTTTCCTTCGATGCCTGGCGGGGCCAAGAACTGCGAGGCGTGCCACGCGACGGATGCCTGGAAGGCCCCGATCGAGCGCGACGACGCGAACATTTGGAAGGTGGCATGCACTTCGTGTCACGATTCTTCGGCCGTGGCGGTGCACGTACAGCTCAATACATTAGCAGTCGGGCAAGAGGGCTGTGCGACCTGTCACGGGGCGGGAGCGGCTTTCGGCGTGGAAGACGTCCACGCCGCTCCCTAGGCTTGTTCGCGACCGCAGCGTGACGCCATGACCGTCGCGCCATGGGGTCGATCTTCTCTGTGGCGGCGACGTTCGTGAAAGCAGGAATACTTCTGACGGACCGGAGGAGCCGGCGGATGCGGGCGCAGGCGCTGACCGTCGCCGAGGGTATCGTCGCGACCCTGACGGCACCGTAGGCGTAGCGCGAACCCCCCAACCATTCGTGGCCCCATCCCTTCCGTCCGACGAAGGGGTGCGGCTTTTTTTCGCGCGCCCCGCGCGCGGCCCGACCGTCTCCCGCGCTACATCGACACGACCGTCTCTTTGGGGGGCACCACGATCGCGTTACCCAAGGCCACGTCCTCGCCGCGTTGATTCGCGCAGGCCACCATCAGCCGCACGCGCTTGGGGTTGATGATCTCCGTGACCGTCGCCGTCGCGGTCATCGTATCGCCGAAGTAAACGGGCTTGAGGAACTTGATGTACAGTTCGACGAAGATCGTGCCCAGCCCGGGAATCTCGCCGCCCAACACCGTGGAGATGATCGCGGCCGTCAGAATGCCGTGGGCGATGCGATGGCCGAAAACGGTGCGCTTGGCGTATTCCTCGTTGATGTGCAACGGGTTGAAGTCGCCGGAGGCATCGGCGAACTCGAACACGTCCTTTTCGGTGATCGTCTTGCTGAACGATCCCTTGTCGCCCACCTGCAGCGTCGCTCGCGTCCGCGGGGTCATCATGGCCGCATTGTACCCCAGCCGTGAGGGCGAGCGAATGGAAACGCCGAGACGCCGAAAAACCGAAACGCCGACAGCCGGGTAGGGCAGGTGCTCGCACCTGTCCTACCCGACTACGTTAGAACAGGCCTCCGGGCTGTGGAAAGAGCGTCGTCCGAAAGGAAGAACCTACCCACAATCCTGACGCCGACCCGCAGCTCGGATAGTTGTGGCTGAGCGTGGACTTTCGGGGATCGAGTGCGGTAGGATGCAACGATCATGCGTTTCGAGAAAGCGTACATTCCCTACGGTGCGTATTGGTGCTCGCCGTTTTGTCGGTGGCAGGGCAGCTTCGGCCATCTTCATTCGCTGAAGTTCGCCGCCGATGTGGCCGTCCGAGCACTCGCGGAGCGAAAGATATCCCCCGAGCGGCTCGACGGTCTGTTCCTGGGCATGACCGTCCCCCAGCGGTCCGGTTTCTACGGGGCGCCGTGGGCCGCCGGTCTGATCGGCAACCCGAACATCACCGGGCCGACCATCAGCCAGGCCTGTGCGACTTCGGGGAAGGTCATCGCCGCCGCCGCCGCCGAGATCGAGGTGGGCACGCACTCCGCAATCCTCGCCCTGCTGTGCGACCGGACCAGCAACTCGCCGCACATCTATTACCCGAATCCTTTGGGTGCCGGCGGGATCGGAGAGAAAGAGGACTGGATCTGGGACAACTTCGGCAATGACCCCTTCGCCGGAAACGCAATGATCCAAACGGCGGAGAACGTAGCGATGAAGTGCGGCATCGACAGGACCGCTCAGGACGAGACCGCTGTTTTGCGATACGAACAGTACCAGGATGCGTTGCGCAACGAGGCCGCGTTCCTCAAGCGCTTCATGGTGACGCCGCTAGAGGTTAAGGACGCCTCCGGACGGAAGGTCATCGCGAACGTCATCGGCGACGAGGGCGTTTTTCCGACGACCGCTGAGGGACTAAACAAGCTCAAACCGGTGCTCAAAGGCGGCACAGTGACTTTCGGCACCCAGACCTACCCGGCCGACGGGAACGCCGGGGTCCTCGTCACGAGCAAGGATAAAGCCGCCGAGCTGAGCCGCGATGTGAAAGTAACGATACGGATCGTCTCCTACGGACAGGCACGTGCGGACAAGGGGTTCATGCCCATGGCGAACGTGCCCGCGTCGAGCCAGGCCCTTCAGCGAGCCGGCGTCCGCATGAAAGACGTCAAGGCCGTTAAGACGCACAACCCCTTCGCGGTCAACGACGTCTATTTCGCCCGGCAGATGGGCATCGAGTTGACGGCGATGAACCGCTACGGCAGCTCGCTGGTGTGGGGCCACCCGCAGGCGCCGACAGGCGCACGCCTGGTCATGGAACTGATCGAGGAACTCGTGTCGGCGGGGGGTGGGTACGGACTGTTCACGGGCTGTGCCGCCGGGGACACGGCCTTGGCGATCGTTGTCAAGGTGAACTAAGGCGGCGTAAATAAATAATGGTCTCAAGTCGACCATGATGATCGTGGTTG
>CAYQZH010000062.1:0-16269 GCA_964421865.1 uncultured Phycisphaera sp.
TATACAACGTTTCGGCATCGGCAACCGCCCTAGCAACCCGCCGAAACAATTCCGTAACCGTTTCCGTATACCGACCCTGCTCGTCCTTCTTCAGATACCGCGCCCGAAGGACTCGCTGCGCGTTCTCCGAGAACCCGAGATTCGACTTCCGCGTGTCATCCGTAACACTCAAGCCACGTCCCGAAATCACCGCTTCCGCCATAAAGTCGCCACGCCTCCACCGGCGTTATCCCGCCGGGCAATTCTTCGTTTTCGTTCAACCACCCGAACGTCAGTCCCCCACGGCTACCCAGGCGACCCGCGTCGAACCCGAATGAGAGCACCTCAGCGTTGGCCCGATCCCGCGGACGGCCTGGAGGTCAGAGTTACGCCTTTGAGGGCAATCCTAACTCTACACCACTTATCGGCGGTTGTCAAATGAAAACCACCATATATTGTATGCTTCAGCCTGCCGCACCCAAGTCTATGTGGCACGTAAGTTTACGTGCAAGTAACGGAAGACCTAACATGTTGTTTCTCGGACTAACCAGGCTGACGCGGCAGCCAGGACCGAAGCGGTGAGGGGTGGAGTTGCAAGGCATCGTGCTCTCGCCGAACCTAGGACCCTCAACCAGGAACGGAGCCAACGCCGGTGCACAAACGAACAGTGCAACTTGAGGTCCCCGGCTCATTTTCGCTACAGGCGACGGTGCTCAGCCACGGCTGGCACGAGTGCGCCCCCATGAGCTGGTCGGAGGGCGGGCGGTGCTTCCAGACTATCGAGCGCGACGGCGAGCGCGTCTTTCGCGTGTCCGTCGTCGAGACTCGGCGTCAACGCCGATTGCCGTCGCTTCACGTAACTGTCGACGGCGGCCATATCGACGATGGCGTGGCTTCGCGAATGTGCGATCGGCTAGGCATCACCCTCGGGCTCGATCGCGACCTATCCGAGTTCTATGAGTTGTGCGCGGACCATTCGGGCCTCGCGGTCATTCCACGGATCGGCGGGGGACGGTTGATTCGCTCGGCCTCGATGACGGAGAACATCCTCAAGGCCCTGTGCGCGACGAACGTGAACTGGACGCAGGCGGTGAAGATGATCAACCGCATCGCCCAGCTCGGCCCGTATGTCCCGCACTTCCGCAGCCTGACCGCCTGGCCGACCCCGCGCGAAATCCTGCGGGCGGGCGAGAAGTACCTCGACGAAGTCTGCCGTCTCGGCTACCGAACCTCATCGGTCCTCGCCTTCTGCCGGGACGTGTGCGAAGGTCGGTTCGACGCGGAGGCGTTGGATGCGATGGCCTCCGATCCCGATGTCGGCAGCGACGACCTCTTGGCACAACTTCGTTCCATCCGCGGCATCGGACCGTCGAGCGCCCATTACCTGCTGGGATTCCTCGGGCGACACGATCGTCTTTCGATCGACAGCGCGACGATCGCCCACGTCGCCCACACGCACACCCGCGGCCGCAAGCCGACGCCCAAACGGATCGAGCGCATCTACGCCCCCTACGGGCGATGGAAGAACCTGGTGTATTGGTGCGAAAACTGGCTGACGTGGGCGACCGCCGCGGGAATCCTTAGAGAGGCCGGGCTGCCCCGTCCTGGGGCGGAGGCTATTTCGCAGCGGCCTTGAGGGCTGTGCGGATTTCGCTGAGGAGTTGATCGACTTTGAAGGGCTTAAACAAAACCGCCGCGAGTCCTTCGCGGCGTGCTCGAATGATCGAGTGGTTGGGATCATAGCCGAATCCCGTCGTGAGAATGACGGGCGTGGTGGCATTGGCATGTTTGGCGGCAGCGAAGACCTCGTAGCCGTTCTTGACCGGCATCTTGATGTCACTGAGGACCAGGTCGAACCTCTCGCGGGCGATCAGCGCAATCGCCGTCGCCCCGTCGGCGGCCGTGCAGACCTGACAACCGTAACCGGTTAGCACGTCGCGGACCGTGTCGCGGAGAATCTCCTCGTCGTCGGCGAGTAAGATGCGGCGGCCCTCGAGGTCCGGGTCGGTCCGCCGCGTGACCGTCGTTCGCGCGCCGATGAGGCCGGGTTTGGCGGCCGTAAGCTCCTTCACCGTCTCGCGGATACGCACCGCGTTGGCGGAGATCGTCCGCAGCCGGTGCCGCAGATCGTCATGCCCGATGTAGTCTTCCACCAGGTTTTCGACGTCGGTGAGGATGTCGTTGAGCGGGGCGGTGATCTCGGACATGACATTGCGCCCGAGCTGCCCGGTGGTCACTTGTCGTTCGTTGATGAGGAGTTCGAGGAGGTGCAGCGCCAGGGCGATGTAGCGGCCGAAGATTTCCGCGAACTGGCGATCGTCCTCGGTAAACGCCGCAAGCCGCGTGCTCTCGAAGTTGGCGACGCCCACGATGCGCTCCCGGAAGCGCAGCGGCACGGTGAGCGACGACCGCGCGTTCTCGATCCCCGGCACGTAGCGGGAATCGTGGGATACGTCCGGGCAGAGATAGCTGCGCCCTTTCGCCGCGACATAGCCGCAAATCCCGTTCCCTTCGCTTACGGCGTGAAGCGCGACATCGGTGCCGTCTGCGGGAATACCGGCGAACAGAACCAACTCCAGTTTGTTGGTGTTGGGGTCGAGCACGCGGATTTCAAAGTTCTCGAAGTTGAGCACATCCTGCGTACAACGAAGAATCTTCTGCTCCAGCAGCGACAAACGCTCTTGGGGCTCCAGCCGCGAGAACTGCTCCGCATCAAGACTCAGAAGCTCACGTCCGGCGTTGTCGATGGCGTCGATCTTCTCATGCAGCCGTCCCGCGATGTCCCCGCCGGTGTGCACAACGCAAACGCCGTGCGGCGCTGTTTCAAGGAGGGCTGTGGATTCCGCTTCACAAAGACGTTCCGACGTAGGGAGGTCGGCCGCGCGGCTGATCACGACATCGAACGGTCCCGCGCGTAGGGCGTCCAACGCCTCTGTGAAACTCTCCACATGCTCCACATGGGCCTGGGCGTCCAGCCAGCGGTGGAGATCGTCGTCGGGATCGTGAAGACCAATGACTAACACATTGAGCGCCTTGGGCGGGCTTGCAGTCGGCATTCGAGTCGCCTTCAAGAGATCGCGGTTTTCAACAATACTCCACGGGATTGTAGGCCGCGCCATCCCCGGTTCCGATCAGGTTCTGCCTGACCGCCGGGGAATGCGCCAAACACCCAGCATAACCGCCCCCCCAGGGTTCATACAAGACCTTACACAGAACCGCCCAGCTATTGTGCTGTGAGACAAGATAAACGCAAGTGAAAGTCGAGCATTACGACGGCTGCGTGTTGTGGGAAGATGCTTGCTGCGCCGTCGAGCGGACCACGCGGGTCTCCGTGCCCGCAAGTATTCTCCGGAAGTTAGCGCGGTGCCGCACGAGAACCAGCGTCGCGACGGCGACGGCGAACACGAGGAACGGCCAGCGATCCATCAACGCGCCGCCCGCTCGCCACACCCGCAGAATGTAGAACACCGGAAACAGGCTCGCGCCGCAGATGGACCCGACGGAACTCATTCGTGTGAAGGCCAACCCGAGGCCCCAGACGACGAACGACAGCATCGCGGGGAACGTCAGAGCCGGGTAGACCCCCAAAGCCACGCCGAGCGACGTGGAGACCCCTTTGCCGCCGCGAAAACCGATGAACACGGGATAGTTATGGCCGAGTACGGCACATAACCCCGCCAACAGCCAGCACAGGCTCCGCATCGGCTCCGGCCCCGCCAATACATGCCCGGCGATGAGGGTCGGAACAAGCCCTTTGAGCATGTCGAGGATGAAGGCCGCAAAGAACCAAGGTCGGCCGGCGACCCGCCCCAGGTTCATCGCCCCCACATTGCCGCTGCCGATCTTGCGAATGTCGATGCCTTTGAGCTTGCCGAGCAGCAGGGAGCACGGGACCGATCCGAACAGATAACTCCCCGCGCAGCAGGCGATCGTGAGCAACCACAGGTTCATGCCCGAACGTGCTCCATAGAACGGATTTCCTCGTATAGCGCGAGCATCTCGCGGGCGTGGCGAGCCATGCTCACGCGCTCCGCGACGGCGGAGGCCGCAACCCCCATTCGTCGCCGCCGCGAACCATCACGTAGCTTTTCGACACGGTCGGCCAGAGCCGCGACATCCGTGGGGTCGTCGAGCACGTATCCATTGTGTCCATCGACGATCATCTCCGACGCCCCGTCCCAGCGCGTGGTGACGCAAGGCACGCCCGCCGCCATGCCCTCCAGGACCACACGGCTGCACGGATCATAGTACGTCGGATGAACCAGGACGTCGGCGGCGTGGAGGAATTCGCGGACCCGTTCGCTGGGGCCGACGAAGGTCAAGCGCCGCGCGATGCCCAGTCGGACCGCAAGACGATGCCATCGCGGCGACTCCCCTCGTCCGAGAATCAGTGAACGAACGTCATCGACGCCGCGGTCGCGGAGGAGGGCCAGGGCTTCCATCCAACGCTGCACGCCTTTCAGGCGGAAGTTGTGGGCGATGAGGAGCACGAGAAGTTCGCCGTCGGCGATAGCGAACTCACGGCGGACGGCGGCGCGATGGGCGGCGCGTTCGCTCGGCGTGGAGCGGCCCCCGTCGACGCCGTTGTAAATGACCCGGATTCGTTCGTCGGGAAGCGCGTAGTGTTCCTTCAGTTGACGGAGGACGTAGTCGGAAATGGCCGCCACGACCGGTCCGTCGCCGGGTGCGAACAACTTTCGCTCGAGGGAAAGAAGGTAACGTTGTTTCAGGTTGAGGCGCCCCGTGTAGCGTTTCAGCCGCCGGGCGTGGGTCGATTCGCGGAGGGCGACGTTCCGCTCGATGGTTTCGGCCACCGTGCCGCCGCGCGGTTGATAAATGTCCGCGAACCGACAGGGCGAGATCGCATGGACCACGTCGAAGGAGTCGGCCCGCAGGATGCGCTCCACGCGGTGGGAGAAAGTGACGCTCCGCCGGGTCCGCGACATGGAGGCGCCGCTGATGGTGTGCACGAACAGCCCCGGAGTCGGCGAGGGCCGGCTACGGGTGAAGACGTGAACCTCCACGCCTCGGTCCATCAGCTGATGGATGAATTGCAGCGTGGAGGTCTCGGCGCCGCCGCGCCAGGAATCCAACCATTCGCTGACCAATGCAACCTTCATCCGCGCCCCTGCTCGCGCTGCGCGATGCGTTGGGTCTTGCCGATGACGCGGTAGATCAATCGCCGTGCCGCACCGTCCAGTTTCTCGACCGCGAGGTAATGTCGCAACCACCGAAGACGGTCGCTTCGAGAGACGAGCGACGACGGCGTGGAAAAGTTCAGCGAGGCGAGGTCCTTCACCACCCACCGCCGGATGCAACATTGCGGTTGAATCACCCGCTGCAAGTCGATCAGCCGGAGCGACCGTTCGATCGGTTGGGACGGATCGAAGAACACGTGCGACAGATAAAGATCACGATGAATGTACCCGCATCCGTGAAGCCGTGAGATCAAAGAGGCTGTGGCTGGAACGAGACGCCGAACCATCGGACGGTCCGCCTCGCCCCATTCCCTGACCCACCTTTCCAACGAACGTCCCGGCGCCTCGGCCGTCAGGATGGCGCTGCGGACCTCGCGTCCTCGTCTCACCTCCTCGCCATAGGCGACCGCTTCCACACACGGGATGCCCTCGGCCGTCAGGCGTTGAATCCACGCCCACTCGTTGCCGGCCAGACTCGGCGCACCGGTGCCGGACCGTCGCATCGCCCGCCAAGCTCGGCGGGGAGGATGAAGGAACCGTTTCAAATAGAAGACTCGCCCGCGTTCGCCGTCGCGCAGCGTCAAGCGCAGTCGCTCTCGCCACGGATCAAGCCCCACTTTGCCAAGCGGCTCGCCCGACGTATAGGCGAACAGCGCGTCGAGGGAGTCCAAACCGTGTTTTCTTGGGAGTTCTTCGTACGTCGCGGCGATGGTGAAGTCATTCTGCAGACATCCTGAGCCGCGACCACGATCAGAGCCGCGACCGTAAGGGAGCGGTTCCGTCGCTTCCTGCTCCCGGCGCGCCGGGACTTTGTTCCGCTCGCGGCTCGGGGAAATAGCGTCACCGTGCCCGTGCATGTTCAGGTGTGCGCAAATGAAGGAGGGCGACGGCGGCAGCGAAAACCATGTCCACGGTCACACCCGTCATGCACTGATGATGTTCCAGCGGACAGACTCGCTGCTGACACGGGCCGCAGTCCACGTCGATCCGCACGATCCGCTCATCGCCATAGCTCGTCGAGGTCCAGTCCGGATGCGTCGGACCGAAGACGGCGACGACCGGAACGTCGAAGGCCTTGGCGATGTGCCGCGGTCCGGCGTCGTTGCAAATGAGTAGGTCGCTGCGGCGAACCAGCGATTTCAGTTCTCCCAGAGTCAACCACGGCGAATCGAACAGGAAGCCGTGCTGCTTCATGGCCGCACCGATCGCGCGCCCGATCGACTCCTCTCCGGGACCGCACGTGATGATGACCGTCGCTCCTTCCGATTCAATTAGATGATCCGCCACGGCGGCGAATCGTTCCGGCAGCCAGCATTTGGAGGCCCCGAACTTCGCCCCCGGACTGATGACCACCAACGGATGACGATCGGCGAGGCCTAGTGATTCGAGGCGCCGCTGGACGGATTCCTCGCCATCGGGCGTCGCGAACAGCTCGAGTCGATCGCCGGGCCTCTCGCAGCCGATGGCCTCGGCCAAGTCGGCGTAGCATTCGACGAGCGGCATCGGGACGAAACGCCCCACCCGAACCGGCAGGTTACTCCCAGTGCGTACCGTGCTAGGAAACTGGGATTCATCGCATCGCCCGCGGCGGCTCTTGACCGGAATGCGATCTGTGAGCAACAACCCCCGGCCATCTCGATCGTACCCGATGCGGCGTTTGGCCCCGGAAAGTCGCGCGATCAACGCGGCGCGAAACGAGTTGGGCAACAAAACCGCGAGGTCGAACCGCCGTAAGCGCAGGACCTTCACGAGTTGCAACCAAGTGCGGGGCCGTGCGGCTCGACCCACGCAATCGCCAATCGACACTTGTCCTGAGCCTCGAAGGAATCGACAGTCGACAATCGACGTCGGCCCGTCGCCGACGCTCCGGGTTCTGACCGTCGGCCACTCGATGCACTCATCCATCCAATCCCCACCGGTCACCAGGTCGCGGAGGTTGGGAGTCAGCAGAAACGTGATCTTCGCCTTAGTAAAACGATTGCGAATCGCCCGCAGCGTCGGCGAGGCCATCACGAAATCGCCCACCCAGGTCGGCAGAACGACGAGGATGGACTGAGGAGCTAGGGCGGCGCGCCGATCCGCGTGTTGCATCCCGCGGATTCTACTCGATCCCACGTCCGCACCCAGGAATGAGCGGAGCCGGCGGCACGGAAGGGTATCTCACCACGAATCCAGCCACTCCAAAACCACCTCCACGACCCCGCGCGGAGAAATGAACAACCACATGCGGGCGATCGGCAAGGCGGTAGAGGCGATAGCCGCATTTTCGACAGACAAGCTGCTCGATCGGGACGGCCTGCGACCACTCGAACTCCAGCCCGTATGATGGACACTTCGGTTCCGTAAGCCCTCGCAAATCATCTCCGCACCGGGCGCAACGAGCCTCGAACGGAACGAGCCTCCAATTCGGCGCTGTTACTTCGCGGTGACGAAACGGAGTAGGTTCTTGCACATGTAACGTTGCGGGCACGGGATTATTGTCAGGGGTTACGATCGCGTGTCAAACTGGGCAAACGCCGCGAATTCCGCTGTGAGTTCCGAGCCGCGGGCGGGATGAAATCCCGCCGCGCCGGGAGCCGGCCCCACCGATCGCGCGGGCTAGGGCCCGCGGCTCAGATGCGGTCATTGACACGCGGGCGGGGGCATGTAGGATTCTGGAAGTTCCGATCGTAAACGCGCGGCGGCGGCGTGTGGCCGCCGAGGTTCCGTGGCGAACAATCGTTTTGGACAGGAGATCAAGCGTATGAGTTCAGTCAAGAGGTTCGCCCTCCCGCTCGCCGGGTTGGGTGTCCTTGCGTTCGTGGCCTTGCCGGTCTATGCCCACTGCGGCAAGTGCGCCGGGGATTGCAAGGAAGTGTTGAAGCAGATGGACACGGGGAAGATGACGGCCGCGTCGATGATCGCCACCGCCGAGGCCCATGCCAAGGGCAAAGCTGTAGGGTTAGCGGTCGACCTCAAAAAGGACAAGATGGACGCTGACGTCTTCGTCCTGGTTGGCGACAAGGTGCAGGCCGTCGCGATCGGCGCGGACGGCAAGGCCGGCAAGATGGAAGAGGTCAAGAGCATGGTGGGCATGGCCGCTGTGATCCAGGCCATGGATGCCGCCAAGGTGACGATGGGCGCGGTCATCGGCGCCGCCGAGGAAAAGGCGAAGGGCAAAGCCCTCGCCGTGACCGCCTCGGCAACGGGTGGAAAGGCCTCGTTCGAAGTCTATTGCCTCGCCGGCGACAAGATCCAAAATGTGACCGTCGACAACGCCGGCAAGGCGACGGGCATGGAAGAGGCCAAGATGCTCCCCGCTGCGGCCAATGAAGAGAAGCCCAAGCCGAAGCCGGGCGGCTGATACGAAACAACGAGCTTGCCCTCGCAATCCGTGCGGGTGAGCTAGGCGAAATCACGGGCGCTGGCGTCCATGCGACGACGGCGCCCGTTTTCTTTTGCGCGAAGGCGAAACCGTGAGACTTCGCACAGCGCACGGGTCAACGGGAATCTCGCGCGACGGATCGCCGCGATGTTCAGTCCGGGAGGCAGCGCCACGGAGGGATCAAAGTCGTTTTTTCTGACCATTCCCGTTCGTCGGCGTAGGCTCGAAATCGGCAAGGAGGGGTATCGCTCGCCGCGCTCCTCGGCGCGGGTCACTCGTTCTCCGTCGCGTTCGCTTGAATGCCTGACCGCTCCGGCATCTGCGATTTGCCGGAATAGGGAGCCTCCGGAAATTGCGTGCGCCTCCTGCGGCCGTCCCTCCGGGACTCGATGGGAACTTGGCCCTGTTACCCAGCAATAAATTGCTGGGCCAAGATCGTGTGCCCCTCCGGGGCAGGGCACGACGGCGATTCGTTGAAGTCCCGGAGGGACGAACCGAAAGTAGCCCACCAATTTATTGGTGGGATCGGTTGGTCCGTGATTAAAACCCCCGAAGCCCCGGAGGGGCGACAGAGCGACACGACCTGACACCGATGGGCCATTCTTACCCCAGCTCGCTTTTCCACGTTGGCTTCAGCACCAAAGACCGGCGTCGTTGCATCGACTGTCCTCTGCGCGAACGATTGTGGGCGTACCTGGGTGGAATCGCTAGACAACACGGCAGGAACGCGATCTGCGTGGGGGGAGCCCCGGTCCAACCGTCCCTCCGGGACTGGACCGCGGCGCCGTCGCAACGACTGCGTCATTCCGCGGAATTGACGCGAGGTTCGATCCATAGTCTACTCTGAGGGCATTTAACAGAACCGGGAGCGCAAGCGACCGGCCTTGAGGTTTCCGGGTTGCGGGCGAAGGCCCCGCGCTCGCGCTTGGGGTTCTGTTGGAATCGCTGAGCTTTGACCTGGAAGACCCGAGTGCATCGCAAGGAGACGGCCCATGATCGACAAGGTAATCCAACACATTGACGCGAACCGCAAGGCCAGCGTTGAGCGACTAAACGACTTTCTGCGGATTCCGAGCATCTCCACGGAGCCGGAGCGAAAGGGCGATACGCGCAAAGGGGCCGAATGGGTCCATCGCGTCTTCACCGACTGCGGGATCAAGAGCGAGATCATCGAGACCGCAGGTCATCCGTGCATCCTGGCCGACAGCGGACCGGCCGCGGGCGGCGGACCGACCGTGCTCATCTACGGCCACTACGACGTGCAGCCCACCGGCGATGAGTCGTTATGGAAGTCGCCGCCGTTCACGCCGACCGTCCGCGACGGGGACATCTTCGCCCGCGGGTCGGCGGACGATAAGGGCCAGGTGTTGACCCACATGCTCGCCGCCGAGGCGTGGATGAAGGTCGCGGGCAAGCTGCCCATCCGCGTCAAGTATCTCATCGAGGGCGAGGAGGAGATCGGCTCGCCCAACCTCGATGCGATCATCCACAAGCTGCGCGACCGCCTCGCGTGCGACTACGTGGCCCTCTCCGACACGCCCAAGTTCGACAAGACCACGCCCGCGATCACGTACGGCACAAAAGGGTTGATCTACAAGGAGCTCATCCTCACCGGTCCTAAGCAGAACCTGCACAGCGGCTCGTACGGCGGGACGCTCACCAATCCGGGCAACGCCGCGGCCGTCATCATCGCGGCCCTGCGCGACGCGGATAATCGCGTGACCATTCCCGGCTTTTACGATGCGGTGCGACCCATTTCCGACAACGAACGCAAGCAGATGAAGGCTCTGGCCTTCGACGAGAAGGCGTATCAGGACGCGATGGGCTGCCCGGCGCTGACCGGCGAGAAGGGCTACACCACGCTCGAGCGTCGCTGGGCCAGGCCGACCCTCGATGTCAACGGAATGTACGGCGGGTTCATGGGCCCCGGCGCCTCGACGGTGATCCCGGCCAAGGTCGGGGTGAAGGTCTCGATGCGCATCGTCCCCGATCAAGACCCGGAGAAGATCAACAAGGCTTTCGAGGAAACCGTCCGCAAGCTCTGCCCGCCGGGCGTGAAGATGGAGATTCTCACGCACAGCGCGTGCTCGGCCTACGCCGCCCCCACCGACTCGCCGGGGATGCGCGCCGCCGCCGCCGCCCTCAAGGCCGGCTTCGGCAAGCCGCCCGTCTTCATCCGTGAGGGCGGCACGCTGCCGATCCTGCCCTTGTTCAAGAAGGAGCTCGGCGCGGACTCGATCATGATGGGTTTCTGCATGCCCGACTGCAACGCCCACGGCCCCAACGAGTTCTTCGGCCTCGACGACCTGCACAACGGCACCAAGACCGCCGCCCACTTCGTCCAACTCCTCGCCAAGGCGCGGTAGGGAGGACCGAGTACCACTGGTCTCCGCGCGTGCGAAGCGTGTCGGGTGCATCTTGATGCACCTTCCCATGCGCGTACGATTCTCGGAATGCCGACGTACCTTCGGCGAAGACTCGACGGCGCGACGTACTTTTTCACGGTCGTGACGTCAGACCGACGGCGCTGGTTCTCCTCGCCCAGGAACCGCCGGATTCTCGGCTCTTGCTTTCGTGAGGCGAGGCGTCGGATGCCCTATGAGGTGGATGCGGCGCGCTTGTTGCCGGATCATCTGCATATCCTGATGCGCCCCGCGGACACGCTTGACTATTCCACCTTGTGGCGGCTCATCAAGACACTTTTCACACAAAGAGTTCAGGGAACGTTGGCTCAAGGCGACGCGGCCCTACAGGGTCGCCGGATCGGCGAGCGCGGCATTTGGCAGCGACGGTTCTATGAGCACACCATCCGCGACGAAGAGGACTGGGGTCGGCACATGGATTACATTCATTTCAACCCCGTCAAACACGGATGGGTCCGCTTGCCGTGAGAATGGGCGTGGTCCAGTGTTCATCGTTACATTCGCGCCGGGGAGCTCGAACCCGATTGGCCGGGACGATCCAAGCTCGCTCTGCCGGTCGTGCCCGAATAAACGGCCAAGAATGGTGCATCAAGATGCACCCTACGACTCGCAAACGCGAGGGTAGAGTCGAGAATGACAAGGGGAGTCGAGTGCCGACATGACGCTGAACTGGCGAGCTTTTGAGGCTGCGCATCCGCGTTGGTTAGCAGCTGCGGTCTTCGCCAAGAGGACGCGGACGAAGGTGGCGCTCGTGCTGGCCCTTTGGTGTTTGGGCGAGGGCGTGAATGACATGGAACCGCCGCTCGAGCTGCTTCAACCCGAAGTGTGGCTCTTCGCCGCCCTGGCGCTGATTGCCGCCGGCGTTTCGCTTCGAATCACCGCCCACGGGGTAGTGTAACCCAATCTTGGGGTATCTGAGGCTGCACGATGCGTTCGCTGGGTTCGCTCGGTCTCCTGTGTCCGAAGGATGCGTTTAGCGCTTTGGGGGCCGTTGGCCACAGGGGAAAGCGGCTCGCATCCTGGCGCGCCGCCGTCCGTGGCCACTCGGCCGCCGAGGCGGCGCTCGGGTTGCTCGCCAGCCATGTCCTGAGCCCCGAAGGAAGGGCCCTATCCTCCGCCTCGGCGGGGATACTCTACAACAACCCTTCCCGGGACGCTCGCTCCTCGATCACCGCGCATCGGTCTTCCCGGAACGCGGGTCGCTCCACATCTGCGACCAGAAGGTGTCCCAACGCCGCTCCTCTCGATACAGCACGCGCAGCTTGCCTAAGCGGCGAGCTCCACGGATCGACCCACTCATGCCCTGGCGCTTCATTCTCCGGTTGATCTGCGTCTCGATCCCTTCGCGGCTCAGGGCTTGGGTCTTCTCCATTCCTTCGAGGCTCAGGACAAGCACCCCGCTGCCCATCCTTCGAGGCGCAGGACAAGTCTTGCCGACCGTCGTGCGTCGCTCCCCTTCCTCATGCGTGAACAACACCGACGCATGGCGATCGAGATACCCGCGAACCTCTTCACCGACCTCACGTCGCCGGCCGGCGCCGCGCAGGGCGAGCAAGGATCGAACCCGCGAGAGGTCTTTTCGACACAACGCCGACAACGCGGTGCGGTAGCCCGGCGTGGCCAACCCGAAGGCACGGCCCCATGGCTGGTGCACATGGAAACGGTCCAACGGCATCAGCGCTCCCGGGAAGTGTCGCTGGGCCAGGCGGAACAAACCGTCTTCGCCGTCGCACAGATACAGCACATTCGCCGATCGACGTAGATCGAAACGCCGCGACACCCGCCAGGCCCACTGTCGTCCGAATCCGCAAAGATCCCCGATATCCACGGTGATTTGCGGATCCACCGCGTGGCGCCGGCTTGGCCCGGTGGGCTCCAGGCGGCTGTAGTCCGCGCCCACGTACATCAACCAGTGATCCGGCTCTCGCGGCGCCAAGGGCAAGGTCGGCGGGCTCGTGGCCGGGGACGTTTCGCTACGCCTCCGTCGCCGACCGGCCTTCTGGCGTCGCAGCCACACCCCGTCGGCCTCCAGGTACACCCGTCGAACCGCACGTGGGGGAGGATCTTGCGGACGGATTTCTCCGACTCCGTCACGCTCCTCACGGACCAGCCGCTGCCCGGCCCCTTGAACCATCCGCCAGAAGTTCATCACGCTGCAGCGCGCCCCCGTCATCCGCTGCCACCCATGCCGCGCCGCCCGATACGACATCGAGGTCGCCAGTTCGCAGGCCGTCCGCACCGCTGCCACCGATCGGCGAACGTACGGCCGCCAGTGCAGCAGACGATCCCCGAGGTTGTACGTGGCCCCGGTCGTTCGGTCCCGCACCCGCGTCCGGCGGATGGGGACCGTTCCCCAACTCACCTGCACCCGGCGGGTCAGTGGCCCGCGGTGGATCCAGCGATCCGGCTGGGCCTCCATCCCCCGCCGCTCGATGGCCCGCACCATCCATCCCAGCAGCTCGCTGGACGCAGCGGCTGCGGCCTCTCCGATCGCTTGAACCAGGCCCTTGAAATCCAGCCCCCGAAGGTCTACCGTGACCCTCCACGGCAGCGAGACCGTCAGTTCGGTCTCCAACCCTTCGAGGCTCAGGGCAGGCATAGGCTCACCTTCCTTTCCTGTAGAAGCGCAGGATCGTGAGCCTATGGTTTTTCAGAACTTACCCCAACAATCGTTAGGCTACGGAAGCATCCTGGCGGTGCGCTGCCCGTTGACTTCCCGGGGGCCACCGGGTATGATGTTGTCTTCACGCGGCGGATTGCGAGCCACGGTCGTGCGTACTCGCCCCCCGCTGCGCGGACAGTTTGGGATCACGCCCTTGTGCACGGGGCCACGCCGTAAGGAGATTCGCCGATGCCCGAACCATTGCGCCCATGCGTCAGGAGAGTCATCCGCTCGATTGTGCTGATGTGCCTCGGAGGGCTCCTTCCCACGGCGGCCGTGGGAGACACCATCGTGTGGACGGACTACAACGCGCGGCGGATTCAGGGGAAGGTCGACGGCGGCGAAGTCCAAACCATCATCCAGTTTCCGTCACCTCAGCGGGCTTACCAGATCCACTACGACCCGGTCACCGCCAAACTCTACTATCTTTTTTTTGATGGAACACAGGAGTCTTTTCAGCGCGCCAACCTGGACGGATCCGATCCTGAGAACATCCCCACTCCAAGCGTGGGTCGCTTTACGCTGAACGTCGATTCGCGGAAGCTGTACTGGAGTGATTCCCCTTTTTGGAATGTTCTCCATCGCTCGGAATTGAACGGCACTGGGGTTGAGTCGCACACCTACCCGAGTGGTTCCCTTCTCACCCTCGAAGCCTTCGGAGACGACCTGTTCTTCGGCGCCGGCGGGGCTATGCTCAAAGGGATATGGCGGGCCGACGCCGACGGTTCCAACGAGCAGTTCCTTCACTTTAGCGGGCAGCCGTTGGACCCGGCGCACGATCCGGTGGAGAACAAGCTCTATTGGTCAGCCTACTTTCATGGGATGCTTCGGATGAATCTTGATGGGACCGGCTTTGAGCAGTTGTTTTTCCTCGGATCGGACGGGGTACAAGTCGTCGTGGACTCCCGGGCGCGGAAGCTGTACTGGGCCGATCCTGCCGCGAAAGTCATCCGACGATCGAACCTCGACGGATCGAACGTGGAGGACTTCGTCACCGCCAGTGACGTGGGGAACCCCAATTTCGCTATCGCCGGTCTGACCATTGTGTACAGCCTACCACCGATCCCCACGTTGTCCGGTTGGGGGCTTACGGCGATGGCGGTGCTCATTGTGGCGGCGGGTCTGGTCCTACGGAGGAGGCAATTCAATCCAAGGGAGCGACGGATGTGCAATACCCTGGGCAGGACAAAAGTCTTTGGTCTTTTCCTTTCCGGGGTCACGGCGTTTCTCGGCAGCGGCGGGTTGTGGGCGTCTGAAGCGCTTGCGCAATGCGATCCCACGCAATGCTGTCCCACCGGAGCAACTGGGCCCGACGCGGTTTCGGTCCTTACCGAGACGGTCGGCGCATGGGGCTGTGCCAATGGGATTCAGGCATATTTTGTGTCGGGCGGAGTGTGCAATGTCGGCACGGCGCCGCTCCGTGGAAATACGAATCTGAGCCTGAACGAACATGCCATGATGACGCAGAACCTTTATCGTCTCAGGAACAACCGCTTTGAACAGATCGGAATGAGTTGGGTGAAACACGATGATTGGACGTTAGGTTATAATAGTTGCGGGTCGCTGTCGTGCGTCTCCGCCTCCTCTCTTGGAGCGCTTGGCGTGGGTTGTAACGACATCTATACTGAGTGCAGAAATGGGCTTCAGGGCTATCTGGGCCCGAGGTCACAAATCAACGCCGCAACGGGGGAACGGCCAGAGGGGGCCCAGAGCTATTGCAATCCGGCGAGCGTGATGGCGTGCCGCCTTCAGGTTCAGCAGGCGGACCTTGCCCAGACATCGTCCACTTTGAAATACTTCCTCGAGCAGCAGTTTATCACCCCGGACGAAACGTCGGTGACGACGCGGAACAACAACGTGTCCTACACAGACGCCACCGTCGGCAACCCGAGCCTTTGCGATGAGCAAATCTGCGGTGCGCCCAAGCGCTGCACTGGGTGCCCCGGCGGGGTTTTATATCCGTTGACGGTTGAGCCAGCGCCCTTCTGCCAAGAACCCGCGATTCACGCTTGGAAGGACATTGATCCGAGCGTGATGGAAACGGACATTCAAGTTCCCGACGACGGGCTGTTCATCCTTGCGGCGAAGGCGACCTCAATCGGTTCGGGTTGGTGGAGCTATGAATATGCCCTTTAGAACATGAACTCCGATCGCTCCGCGGGGGCGTTCCGTGTGGCATTGCCGACCGATGCACAGTTTCAGATAGGCAACATCGGCTTCCACGACATCAACTACCATAGCGGTGAAATCTGGGACGGCGGGGACTGGCTTCCCGCAAACGTCGCGTGTGGATCAATAACCTGGGCGACGACGCCGTATGCGCAGAACCAAAACGCCAACGCCCTACGCTGGGGCACTTTGTACAACTTCCGCTTCGAGGCCAAGCGCGCGCCGGATTACGTTTCAACCGTTACGATCTATCTTTTTAAGACGGGTACGCCCTCGAGCGTTACAGGCGTCAGCGTAGCCCCGGCAGGAGCATCGCCCGTCGTCGGGGCTTGTTGCGTGGGCGGCATATGCAGCTTGACAACTGAGCTTTCCTGCCTGTATCAAGGCGGGATGTTTAAGGGGGGCAAAAAATGCGGTACGGACTGTAACCTCAACGGGGTGGTTGACGCCTGCGAATCCTTTGGGGCCTGCTGC
>CAYQZH010000063.1:0-16081 GCA_964421865.1 uncultured Phycisphaera sp.
ATTAAAGCAAGGCGCGAATCATTCCGTCGAACCATCAGAAATGGCCAGACCCGCCCCACCGCGGAAGGCCACGATAAGAACCCGAATACGCGTGGAAGAAACTCCCGCCGCGGTGCATCCAACACGTAGGAACAGTCAAACGGCTCCGGCGGCAGGGAACGATAATGCTCACTTGAGGACTGACGGAGCACAAAGGCCTTGATGAACAAGGCCGTGCTTGGGGAGAACGATCATGTTCGGGAACAGTTTACGTGGGTGGGGAGGGGTTGTAGCGGCGGTGGGCGCGGTTTTGATGGCCGCGAACCCGGTGAAGGCGTGTGGGGGCGGGGGCGGGTACCGGGGCGGGGGCGGTGGAGCGTATCATCACGGCGGCGGGTACTACGGCTCCGGGTACTATGGCGGTGGATCCTACGGCGCGCACTCCTATCGGTCTCCGGTCGTTTACGGAGCGCCGCGAGTGGTGAATTCGCACGGACTCGCGGGCGGGTATGGACATCGGGCCTATTACGGGCCACGCCCGTACGTTACCCCGGGGTACTATCGCCACGGCGGGGCGTACTCCCGGCCGAGCTTTGGGTTCTCGCCTGGAGGGTTTGGGGGCCGCTCGCACTTTCGCGGCGGCCATTCGTTTGGACACTGAGAAGGCGCCCAGACCATCCGAACCACGAGACCGAAGACGCGACTGGCTTCGTGCATCTAATACTACAACGCTACGTTTTGGTTCTCCGGCGAAGGGTTGAGAGGATCATCGTCGGTCGTGTTCAGATGCCATCGCGTTAGACCGCTTCAGCGGTCTTTCCCCGGCGAAGCCGGGGCGAAAGCCCAGCCCTTCGAGGGCTGGTTACGGCGGAGAAAGACACTCGGTTTCCCAGCCCGTTTCCACGGGCTTGCCCGGGTGCGAGAAGCCCGTTGAACCGGGCTGGAGGGTTGAGAGTTTGCGATCCACGCCTGACCGGCCCTACAAGGGCCGGCCTAAAACTCCCCCGGCGCGCCGGGGGAGAAAGGCCTCTCAAGCGCCCTCGAATCGCATTCCGCCGCGCCGGGATCGTCGCAAACGAACGCACGAAGGGGAAGAAAACGGGCCGTTCGAGCATCTAACGGGTAACGCTTCCTTCGAGACTCAGGACAAGGTTGCGGCAGCGATGGGCCGGAGAGTTTTTCACCTATAAGGGAGTGCCGGGGATGCGACGAGTGTTGGCAGGATTTAGTGCGCGGCTATCCGCCCACCGGAGGCTTGTCCTGAGTCTCGAAGGATCGGGGAGTTGCGGGATCGGGAGCCTTGTCCTGAGCCTCGAAGGATTAGTTCCGGCTAGGGCGGCTCTACGGTTGTGTCGGCTTACGGTCATTACTGCGCTGTTACAAGCCGGCGCTACGGCGGCGCGGGCCCATGAGGGTCACGGGGGTGCTGAGATTGGCCCGTACGACCTTGACACGCCTCGGCAGGTATCGCCCGAGACGGCAGCGCACATCGGTCTGCAAATCGGCGAGGTCGATTTCGGCACGGTCGAAGACGTACTGGCGCTTTCCGGAATCGTTCATCCCGCCCCCGATCGGCACTGGGCGATTTCCACCCGCACCGCGGGCAAAATCCTCGCTGTGTATGTTCAGGTCGGCGATCTGGTGCGCCAGGGCGGTCTTCTTGTCGAAATCGATTCGCCGGAGCTTGCACGAAACATCTACGAAGCGCGGAAGCTTGAAACCGAGTACCAGAAACTGCTTGTGGAAGTGGTCCGGGGCGAGGGTCGGGTGGAGCAGCTTCACGTCCAGGTTGAGAACGCGGGGGAAACGGCGGCCCTCGCCGAAGCCGAGCTTCAGCGAGCCGAGAGCGCCGGCGAGTCCGCGGTCTCACTGAACACGCTGGCGGAGCGGCGGGCAGCCGCGATTCGCGCCCGCGGTGAGGCCAAGCTCCGAGCCGTCGACCTGAGAGTCGCCGCCGAGGAGCTCAAGGCACTTAAACAGCAGGCCGTCGCCTTGAAGCTATCCCGCGATGCGCTGTTTGCGCTTTCGAACATCGAGCCCGCGCAGTCAAGCTCCCTCACGGAGGGCTCCGCTACACCGGGCGACCAGCCGATGAATGTTGTTCAATTGCGGGCACCCGCGGACGGCGTGGTGATTGATCGTTCGGCGCGACCGGGGCATTGGTCTCAGGCCGGCGAGACGCTGCTGTCGGTCGCGGACTTCTCGGTCGTGCAGATCGAAGGAGAGCTGCCGGAAACGCTGATCGCGCGCCTGACGCAGCGGTCGTCGGACCGTGTTCGGGTACGCACGCCATCGGACCCCGGCTTTGTGGGGGAGGCGAGAATCAAGTACATCAGCCCTGTTTTAGATGCGGTGAAGCGCACCGCCCACGTCTTGATTGAAGCACCGAATCCAAACGGGGTTCTACGCGGCGGTTCCTACGTCGACTTGTCGATTGTGTTGCGCGAGGCCAAGACGGCGGTCGTCGTGCCGGCGTCGGCCGTACTTCAGGACGGCCCCATGCACTTCGTGTTCCTGAAAAGTGGGGACGTGTATCAGAAACAGGATATCCAACCGGGTCTAAGCAACGACCAATTCGTTGAGGTTCTCAGCGGCCTGGCGCCGGGCGATGTGGTCGTCACGCAAGGTGCGTATTCGCTTACGCAGTTGCGACCGAAGGCAGGCACCGCGGTCGCCAGCGCTGCCGAAGCTCAAGAACCCAATCCGAAGACGCCGTGATGGGCCGGCGCGTGCGTCCAAGAAGCGCGATTCCAATCAGGACCGCTCAACGAGGGTTGTTGCCGTGCTAAACGCCATCATCCGGTTCGCCCTGCATAACCGTCTGCTCGTCCTGGCTGCGGCATTGATGATCGCGGCGTACGGTCTGGTGACGGCGACCCGCTTGCCGACGGATGTTCTGCCCGACCTGAACCGTCCGACGGTGGCGGTGATGACGGAAGCCCCCGGGCTGGCTCCGGAGGAAGTCGAAACCCAAGTCACGTTCCACCTGGAGACGGCACTGAACGGCGCCCCAGGGGTTCAACGTGTTCGCAGCGTCTGTGGATTGGGCCTATCCGTCGTCTTCGTAGAGTTCGGCTGGGATACCGAAATCCGCTTTGATCGCCAGGTCGTACAAGAGCGTTTGAATCAGGTGGCGGAGAAGCTTCCGCCGGGCGTAATCCCCGTGATGGGACCGATCAGTTCCATCATGGGCGAAATCATGCTCGTCGGCCTGCGGAGCGAATCGCTCTCGCCGATGGACGTGCGTTCCCTCGCGGATTGGACGATCCGCCCGGCCTTGCTCTCGGTGGCCGGGGTTTCCCAGGTCACGGTCATGGGCGGGCAGGTCAAGCAGTTCCAGGTCCTCGCGGACCCGGAGAAATTGCGGCGATTCGACCTGACGCTCACGGATCTGGAAGAGGCCTTGGAGAAAGGCAACGAGAACTCCGGCGGCGGCTTCATCGTTCAAGGCAGTCAGGAGTTCGTCGTCCGAAACCTCGGCCGTGTGGCGTCGGTCGGCGATGTCGAAGCTACGCTGGTGGCGATGCGCACCAATGAGGGCGTGAGTCGGCCGATCCTCGTCCGCGACGTTGCCACGGTTCGTGAGGCCGGCGCACTCATCAAACGCGGCGAGGGGTCGATGAACGGCCGATTGGCCGTCATTCTGGCGATTCAGAAACAGCCTGGCGCGGACACCCGCGAACTTACGGGGCGGATCGACCGCGCGATCGAACAGCTTCGCCCGTCGCTGCCGCTCGACCTCGTAATCAACGCGGACTTGTTCCGCCAATCGCACTTCATTCAGGCGGCCGTGGACAACGTCATGGAGGCGTTGCGGGACGGTTCCATTCTCGTTGTGATCGTGCTCGTTCTGTTCCTCATGAACTTCCGCACCACGTTCATCACGTTGACGGCGCTTCCCCTTTCCCTGCTCATGACCGTGCTCGTGTTTCATTTCACAGGCCAGTCAGTGAACACCATGACGCTGGGCGGCATTGCCGTGGCCATCGGCGAGCTTGTCGATGACGCGGTGGTGGACGTGGAGAACGTGTTTCGACGCCTGCGGGAGAACCGTCACACCGCCCACCCGCGGCCCGCGATGGACGTGGTCTTTGAAGCGTCCAGTGAGGTGCGGAACTCGATCGTGTTCGGCACGATCGTTGTCATCCTTGTTTTCCTTCCGCTTTTCGCTCTTTCGGGAATTGAGGGTCGTTTGTTCCAGCCGCTGGCCGTGGCGTACATCGTCAGCATTCTCGCCTCGCTTGTCGTTTCGCTCACGGTTACGCCTGCGCTGGCGTTCTACCTCCTGCCCAACATGAAGCGCATGGCCGAGGAAAAGGACGGGCGCGTGTTGCGCGTGTGCAAGAGCTTTGCTCGCGCGCTGTATAGGCTAACGTTGCCTCGCCCCTGGACGATGATGGGCGTGGCGCTCGCCTTGGTCGGTTTGGGCGTCATCCTGGTCACACGTCTCGGGAGCGAGTTCCTGCCCGCCTTCAACGAGGGGACGGCCACGATCAATGTGCTCGCCGAACCGGGGATCTCTCTAGCTGAATCGGATCGGCTCGGCAGAAAGGCTGAGGAATTGATCCTCTCCGTACCCGAAGTGAAATCGACGGGTCGGCGCACGGGACGGGCTGAGCAGGATGAGCACGCGGAAGGGGTCCACTATTCCGAGCTGGACATCGACTTTTGGACGGCCGAGGAAGCGCGGATGCCGCAGCCTCCTGTGACCGTCGACGGGCGACGCCCGCCGAGCCGGGTTCGTGATCGTCAGAGCGTTCTGGTCGAAGTCCGTCAAAAGCTGGAAACGCTGCCCGGCGTCGCGGTCGGAATCGGTCAACCGATCAGCCATCGCATCGACCATCTACTCTCCGGCGTGCGTGCCCAGATCGTCCTGAAGATCACCGGGCACGACCTGAACACACTGCGTAATCTGGCGGAAAAGGCCCGCGCTGCGATGAATGGGATTCCGGGGGTCGTAGACCTTCAAATCGAAAAGCAAGTTCTGGTTCCGCAGGTGCGGATCAGGGTGAAGCGTGAGGCCGCGGCGCGGGTCGGCTTTGAACCCGCCGCGCTGATTCGCACCCTCGAAACCGCCCTGAAAGGCAAGGTCATTTCGCAAGTGCTCGACGGTCTGAAGTCCTATGACCTGGTTCTCATGCTCGATGAGTCGATCCGTAACGATATTCGGAAGCTGAACGATGTACGATTGATTTCGCCCACCGGCGCGGTTGTGTTGCTCTCCGACGTGGCGGGCATTACGGAGACGCCGGGGCCCAACCAGATCAGCCGGGAGAATGTTCAGAGACGCATTGTAGTGTCGGCGAACGTGCAGGGACGGGATCTGGGAAGCACGGCCGCCGAAATACAGAGATCGTTGGCGATGGACCTTCCACCCGAAAAGATCCCCGTGGGCTATAGCCTTAGTCTTGGCGGTCAGTTCGAGGCCCAGCAGGCGGCCACACGGTTGATCCTCATTCTGGGCGTGCTTTCACTCGTGGCCATTGCCGCGGTTTTGTTTTCGCACTTCCATTCGATGGAGATGGTGGCTCAGATCATGCTGAATGTCCCGTTCGCGTTCATCGGGAGCGCCTTTTCGTTGTGGCTCGTGGGGGAAACGTTCAGCGTAGCAAGCCTGGTCGGGTTCATCAGCCTTTGCGGCGTTGCCAGCCGTAACGGAATTCTGATGATCAGCCACTATATCCATCTCCTCACGCACGAGGGAATGGAATTCGGACGCGAAATGGTCATCCGTGGGAGCCAGGAGCGTGTGGCCCCGGTGCTGATGACAGCGCTGACTGCGGCCATCGGGCTTGTCCCGCTGGTTCTCGCTCCCGGTCAGCCGGGTAAGGAAATCCTCTATCCGGTGGCCTTGGTTGTGTTGGGCGGGTTGGTCACGAGCACCTTCCTCGATTTTTGCATCACGCCGACGGTGTTTCTGCACTTCGGTCGCAGGGCATCGGAACGGATCGTGACGCAATGGAAAGCCAGTCAGGCAATAGGAACGCTTGCGGTCGCCGCCGATGCTTCGGCACGGTCCGGTGATGGCAAGCATGTAGATGTGGAGATTGGAACGCGGCCGTCCGGAGTCCCGGCGAACGTGTAGCTCGGGATCAGGTGCGGCGGGACTGCAAAGGAGATTGTCTTATGTTTGGGAGAGCTATGCTTATTTCGGTCGTATCCTTGGCGATGGCGCCCGTAGTCGCCCTGGCGCAGCACGGGCAACACGGGGAGGAGCACGGGAAGCCCGCTGAGTTCAAGATGCCCACGACGTACAAGGCGGGCGTGGAGGAGATTGAACATCGACTCCATGAGATAGCGGAGTTGATGGAGTTAAAACAACTGGCCAAAGTCCACGCCGAAGCCGACGTGATCCAAAAGGTTGCCAAGGTGATCGGACAGTTGGCGCTCAAGGAGGGCTCCGGCGTTCCGAAGGAGGCGGTCAAGGATATCAATCTGGCGGGGAAGGATCTCGCGTCCAAGTTCGACGCCATCGACAAGGCCGGCGACTCCGGTGACGCCGCAGGCACGAAGAAGATCTACGACGACATGGCCAAGATCGCGGAAACGTTGGCGAAGTATGCCCCAAAGGTCTACCAGTGCCCGATGAGGTGTGAGGGCGAGAAGACCTACGACAAGCCGGGAAAGTGCCCCAAGTGCGGGATGGACCTTCAGGACGTCAAGTCCCACACCGACCATGAGGCCAAGCACGGCGGGTGGTTCTTCATGGCCCCGAATCAAAAGCACCACCTCGAAGGCACGATGTCCGACGCCAAAGAGTTTCGCATTTACTTCTACGACGAATATACCAAGCCGATTCCCGCGGAAAAGTTCACGGGTGAGGGAAAGGCGTGGAAAAAAGGGACCGGGGAATCAGAGCGGAAGCCGTTGAAGATTGCGGTTGAACCGGGCAAGGCGTTTCTCGCGGCCAGGGTCGATCCGTCCGTTGCGTTCCCGATGAGCATCAAGGTCTACGTCGACTTCAAGGACGGTCAGAAACCGTCGGTTTTCGATTTCGACTTTTCCGGGCCGAGCAAAGAACCGGCGGGCGGCGAGCACGGGGGACATTAACGATGACCGGGGCCTACGTCCGATGAGGGAAGACGGCTGACTGGCGGCCGCGCGAGAGAGCCCCAGACCGGATTCGGTGTGGACTCGGATTGCGGGGACATGTTCGGTACGGGTTCGCGTTGGCGACTGGATCCGCAACGGAAAATGCTATGAGGGTGCGCAAGATGAGTGGAAGATCGTGTGTCGTGTTGTTGGCCGGCTTGACCTGTTCGTGCGCCCGGGTGGACCACACGGCCGAGTTTCGCCAGGCGGCCGAACAGATGAAGACGGCCTCGGGCCTGGAAACACTGTGGGGCGACGGCGCCGAGCCGCAGGACTTGACCCTGGACGACGGCGACGTGCTCCCCCTGGATCGCGCCGTCGTGCTGGCTCTACGCAACAACCGCTCCCTTCGCGCGGACCTGGAAACGATCGCGTCGGCCAAGGCGGATCTCGTACAGGCCGGACTCCTGTCGAATCCGATGCTGACGGTGATGGCCCGTTTCCCGGAGGGTGGCGGGCGGGCGAGTCTCGATTTCGGTCTTTCGAAGGACATTGCGGACCTGTGGTTGATCCCCAGCCGCAAACGGGCCGCGCAGCGGATGCTCCAGCGCACGATTCTGTCGTTCACGGATTCGGCCGTCGCCCTGGTCAACGAAGTGAAGACGACTTACTACACGGTTGGCTATCAGACCACGGCGATCGATCTACAGAATCGGAACATCCGGGTCTTGCAGGAGACGGTGGAACTGGCTCAGGCGAGGTTCCGCGCCGGCGATACGAGCCAGCTCGACGTGAACCTGACGCGAAGTCGGCTCATCGAGGCGCAGTTGGAGCTTCTGGCACTTCGAACCGAATACGGGACCTCGCAGCGCACGCTGTTGCGTATGATGGGCGTCGCCGCGTTTCCCGGCGAATGGAGATTCCAGCCCATCGAGCCGCCGCGTCTTACCGCCGCGGAAGACGAATCCGTCGTGGAAAACACGGCGTTGGAGCGGCGACTGGATGTGCAGGCGGCGTGGTGGGAGGTGGAGGCCGCGGCGGCTGAGGTGCAGCAGCAGCGCCTCCGCTTGTTTCCTTCGTTGGGGCTGGGGCTGTCGGCGGAACGATTCGAGCGCCGGGCGATGCCGGGACGCAAACTCTTGGCGGATACGGCCAGGACCTCAGCGGCAAACGGAGCGCTGACGGCGCCGGATATCCAGTCCCGCGCTGAGCGCCGTCGCGAACGCAGCCAGGAAATCGACGCCGTCCTCGGCCCGTCGATCGAGGTTCCGTTGCCGATCTTCGACCAGAACCAGGCCCAGGTCGCAAAGGCACAGGCGAAGACACGCGAACTGAAGCAACGGTATGAAGAGGTGCAGCAGCGCGTCGTCGAGGGCGTCCGTACCGCACTGTACACCTATCGACTGGCGCAAGAGCGGGTCCGGGTGTTCAAGGAATCCCTCCTTCCCCAGCAGGAGGCGAACCTGCGCTTCGCGGAGAAATCGTACCAGGCCGGTCAGGAAACCATTTTGACCGTGCTTCTAGCGCAGGAAGCGCTCATCCGTTCGCAGCTCAGCACCGCGGCGGCGGAGCGCGATCTGGCGGTCAGTTCGGCCAACCTCGAACGCCAGCTCGCCGGCCAAATCCCGGACTTTTTGCTTCAACCTGCCGAAACTGCGTCGCCGTCTGCACCGCCGGAGGGCGGAGAAAAGAAGAACGATAACTGACCCGACTTTTCAGGATCGCTGCCATGCCATCGCCATCGAGTCACTCCGTCGGAGAGCAGGGGACATCCGTCCTCGGCCGTGTGTGGACGTTCGTTCGGATCATGAACGTCCGACTTCGATTCATCTTCCTGATGCTCCTCGTGGGCCTGTTGGTCGGCTACTGGGAAACCATCGTGAACTACTACGACCGATGGACGAGACCGGAAACCGTCGTTGCGGCTGTCCAGGCCGAAGAGATTGAATACTACTGCGCGATGCATCCCAACATCGTCCGCATTGAGCCGGGCCAATGCCCGATCTGCGGGATGCCGCTGTCGAAGCGGTCCAAGACGGCCGCGGCGCAATTGCCGGAGGGTGTTCTGGCACGCCAGCAACTGAGCCCTTACAAGGTAGCGCTGGGGGGCATCGCCACATCGCCGGTCGAGTATCGCCTGCTGGCGCGGGAAATCCGTACCGTCGGCATTGTGGATTACGATGAGACCCGTCGCGCCTTCATCGCCGCTCGTATCAAGGGGCGCATCGACAAGCTGTTCGTGAATTATGAAGGACAGCACGTCGAGAAGGGCGACCCTTTGGCTTGGATATACAGTCCGGACCTGCTCACGACGCAGGAAGGTCTGCTGGTTGAATACCGCCGACTTCAGCAGATGCGGGCCGGCAACAGCCCCGACCTCGCCGCCCAGGAATCGCTGGTCGAAGACGCCAAGAAAAGGCTGGTCCTCTGGGGCATTACAGAACAGCAGATCGACGAAATCCTCGCCCGCGGCACGTCACAAACTCACCTCGTCATCTACTCACCGATGGCCGGCATTGTGACGGAGAAGAACGTGCTTGAGGGTCATTATCTGGAGGAGGGCGGAGACCTTTATACGATCGCGGATCTCAGTCGAGTTTGGATGCAGGCGAAAATCTTTGAAGACGAGATGGCCGGCGTCGATGTCGGCAGCGCGGTGGAAATCAGGAGCACGGCGTACTCCCATGAAATCTTCGCCGGGCGAATCGCGTTCGTCGCCTACACGGTGGACCCCACGACCCGAACCGTGGCGGCCCGGGTGGAAGTCGATAACCCGGACTACAAACTGAAACCGGGCATGTACGCCCAGGCCTACATTCGACTGCCGGTCGGCAAAGTGACCGTACTCACGGAGGAGGAGGCGAAGGCCGCCTTGGCGCCCCAGGCTGCGAAACCTTCCGCCACGTCGACGGACGTCCTGACGGCCGCGTACCTCGATCTCACCGCCGCGTTCTTTAAGGACACGACGGACGAGGCGGCCCTCGCCAAGCTGCGTTCCGACGCCGAAACCCTCAAACAGCGTCTCACCGGCGAAGCCGCCGCACACGCAAGCGCCATTGTCGAAAGCGCCGTCGCCATGACCGGCAAGCCCCTCGCCGAGCAGCGCAAACAACTCAAGTCCCTCAGTGCTCACGCCATCGAGCTACTACGGAAGAATCCCCCCGCCCAGGTCACCCTGTACGTCGTGCACTGCCCGATGGTCCAAGCGGACTGGCTGCAATCGCGGAAGGGAATCAACAATCCCTATTACGGACCGGAGATGGCCTACTGCGGTGAAGTGACCGGTTCCATTGAGCACGCCGGCGGCGGACAGGATCCGCGGTTCGCGATGGGTTACTACTGCCCGGTTTTTCCCGATCGGCTTTACGAGAAGCCGGAAACGTGCCCGCTGGACAAGTTCCCGTTGAAACCGGCCAGGGTGGAGAGGGTTCTTGCCGTTCCCGCATCCGCGGTCGTGAACACCGGCAAGCGGAAGATCGTCTACCGCGAGAGCGCTCCCGGCACCTTTGACATGCTCGAGATCGAAGCGGGCAAGCGGGCGGGCGAATTCTATCCCGTGGTTTCGGGCCTGAAGGAAGGCGATCGCGTGGCGACGGCCGGGGCCTTTCTCGTCGACGCCGAGAATCGTTTGAATCCCGCCGCGAGCGCCCAGTACTTCGGCGCCAGCGGCGGACCGCAGAGCGGCCAGCAGGACAAACATTAGTCAGCGCAACTAGCCGCGAGGGCAAACATGATCCCAAAGATCATCGAATACTGCGTCCGCAACCGCTTCGTCGTGCTGATGATCATGGCGTTCGTCGCCGTGTGGGGCGTCTATTGCATGCTCAAGACGCCGGTCGACGCCATTCCCGACCTTTCCGAAAACCAGGTGATCGTCTTCACCGACTGGATGGGCCGGGCGCCCCAGGAAATCGACGACCAGATCACCTATCCGCTGTCGGTCAATCTTCAGGGCCTCGCGGGCGTAAAGGCCATCCGCTCGGCGAGCGAATTCAACTTCTCGATGATCAACATCATCTTCGACGACAAGACCGACTTCTACTTCGCCCGCACGCGGGTCCTCGAACGGTTGAACATCGCGAGCACCTTCCTGCCCGCGGGGGTCGTGCCCTACCTCGCCCCTGATGCGACGGCGCTGGGACAAATCTTTTGGTATACGGTGGAAGGCGACGGCTACAGCATCGACGAGCTGCGTGCCGTTCAGGACTGGTATGTCCGCTACCAGCTTTACGTTTCGGGCGTAGCCCAGGTGTCGAGCGCCGGCGGATTCGTTCGTGAATACCAAATCGACGTGGACCCGGACAAGCTGCGGGCGTTCGAGATTCCGCTCAGCACCGTCTTTGACGCCGTCGCCCGCAGCAACATCGCCGTCGGCGGCAAGGTCTATTTCGAGAACAACGCCGAGTACCTGATCCGCGGCGTGGGCTGGCTTCGCGGCGTCCGCGACCTGGAAAACGTCGTCGTCGCCGAGCGCAAGGGCGTGCCGATCTACATTCGCAACCTCGCCGCCGTTCAACTCGGTCCCGAATACCGCCGCAGCATGTTGGAGAAGAACGACCGCGAGGCCGTCGGCGGCGTGGTGATGATGCGCTACGGCGAAAACCCGCTGACGGTCACACGGGCGATCAAGGCCCGCATCGAGCAGCTTCAGGCCGGTCTGCCGCCCGGCGTGCGGATCGTTCCCTTCTACGATCGAACGAGCCTGATTCAAGGCGCCATTCACCAGCTTAAGAGCACCCTGATCGAGGAACTCATTGTCGCAAGCCTTGCCGTTTTGCTGATCCTTACGCATTTTCGCAGCGTCATCGTGGTTTGCTCCACGCTGCCCCTCGCGGTGCTCGTCTCATTCATCATCATGTATTACATGGGAGTACCCAGCAACATCATGTCGCTGTCGGGGATTGCCATCAGCATCGGCGTGTTGGTGGATGCGGCGATTGTGACCGTGGAGAACGCCATCCACGGTCTGACGAAGCACTACGGCCACGAGAAGATCCATGGCGATACGACGGAAATTGTGGTTCAGTCGTGCCGGCTGGTCGGCCGCCCGATCTTCTTCTCCGTCATCATCATGCTCATTGCGTTCATCCCCGTGTTCGCCCTGAGCGGCCTCGAAGCGAAGATGTTCCACCCTCTCGCGTTCACCAAGAGTTTCGCCGTGGTCGGCGTCGCGATTCTGGCCATTACGTACGTGCCGGCCATGATCCCGATCTTCATCAAAGGCCGCCTGCGCGCCGAGGAGGACAACTGGATCGTTCGCAGCTTCATCAACATCTACAAGCCGGTGCTGATGTGGCTGATGAACGTACCGGCCGCCGGCATCTGGTTCCTCAGCTTTCTCTTTATTATCGGCACGGGTCTGGTGGGAGGCCGCGCCCTGTTCCTCGGTGTTCTGGCGGTCGCGCTCTTCTTCGGGTCCGTCTTTTTCCGTCGCTTTTCCGGCAAGAGCATCGCGTTTGGCCTTCTATTCGCCACGGCCGTCTGGGCGTGGCACTTCCCCAAGCTCGGCCGCGAGTTCATGCCCCCGCTCGACGAAGGCAGCATCCTCGACATGCCCGTGACCGTGCCCCGCGTCTCCATCGTTCAGGCGAGCGACGACATCCGCGTGCGCGATCGCATCATGCGAGGCTTCCCGGAAGTCGACCAGGTCGTCGGCAAGGTCGGCCGGGCCGACACCCCCACCGACCCATCGGGCATCGATATGGTCGAAACGGTGGTCACTTTGCGGCCCAAGGAGTGGTGGCCGAAGCGCAAGCTCCAGTTCAATGACGCCCTTGACGAAGCCCGACGATTGATCGCCGCCCTTCAGGAGCAAGGCCGACTGAAAGGGGATCTCGCCAAGGACGCGATCGAGACGCTCGCCAACAACGCGACGATGGATGCAACGGTGGAGTTCGACCGCTCGATGCGTGACCTCGCAATCCGGCGGCAGATTGAGTTCGAGCCGGTGCTCGCCGAGCGTCTGGTTCGTGGGACCGTCGACGACCTCCTACGACTCTTCCGAACGAAGGGCGTCCTCAAACACGAGCCGGCGACGGCTGAAGTCGATCCGATGATCGCGCCGCTCGTCAAGGAACACGGTTTGCTCCTCGTCGAAGTGCCACGGCAGGAGGAAATGACCAAGCTCGTCGACGTGATCGCCCAGCGTCTTTCCGATCTCGGCGCCGTGGATAAGACCCCGGAGCTGCTTTTGCGGCAGGCCTCGCTCTGGACGGATCTGCACGACGCGGTCCTCACGACCCTGGGCGGCGAGAAACTGACGCTCGTCGGCGACTTGTTTCAACGCTGGCAGCAGCGACTTCACGAAGGTTGGGTCGAGCGCGTCAGAGTGCTGAACTGGGAGCTAGAGGATCAGGCCGGCGGCGGCATGGTCTGGTCACTGCTGACCGCCCTGCGGCGACATGCCGCAGGAACCGACCGGATTGCCGGCGACCCGAGCGACGCGGACCTTCAAGCCATCCGCGCAACTGAGGAAGCGAGTCTTCGCAAACGCATCTTCCTCTGGCACAAGCTCAAGAGCGACATCGTCAAGGAAATGGACAGCGAACTGCAGATGCCCGGCTGGGGCAACATCTGGACCCAGCCCATCATCAACCGCGTGGATATGCTCGCCACCGGCGTACGCACCATGATCGGCGTCAAAGTCTTCGGTCCCCGTCAGGAGGACCTTACGGAGAACACCGTCGAGAATGGCGTCGCGCGGGAGGTCGTGAAGGAGAAGGGCATTCAGTCCATCGCCAACGAGATCGCCGCCGTGCTCCGCGGCATCCGCGGGGCCGTGGACGTCTTCCCCGATCAGGTCGTCGGCCGCAGCTACCTGCAGATCGACATCGATCGTGAGAAAGCGGCCCGCTACGGCGTCAATGTGTCGGAGATCGAGGAAGCGATCGAGGTGGCGATGGGGGGAAGGACGATCACGACCACCGTTGAGGGCCGAAGGCGTTTCCCTGTTCGTGTCCGCTACGCCCGCGACTTCTGGCAGACGGAGGAGGCCCTTCGCCGGGTGCTGGTGACCGGCAGACGAGGGGCGAGCGCCGAAAGAACCGCAACCGGAAGCACGACGTCGACCGCTTCGATGGGTAGGGATAACTCCGCCGCGATGGCCGGCGGCGAGGTCTTCCAAATACCCATCAGCGAAGTGGCCGACATCAACGTCGTCGAAGGCCCCAGCGTCATCAAGAGCGAAAACGGCATGTTGCGCTCCTACGTGCAGCTCAATGTGCGCGATCGCGACATCGTCGGATTCGTCGAGGAGGCCCAGCAGGCCGTCGCCGGCAAGGTGCAGTTGCCGACCGGCTTCTTCATCGAATGGAGCGGACAGTTCGAACATCAGGTGCGGGCGAAGAAGACGCTCCAGGTCATCTTCCCCATGGTCATCCTGCTCATCTTCGTGATCCTGTACGTGACCTTCAACGACATTCGGGATGCACTACTCATCATGTTGGCCGTACCCGGCGCCCTGACCGGCAGCGTGATCTTTCAGAGCCTCTTCGGCTTCAACTTCAGCGTTGCCGTATGGGTCGGCTACATCGCCTGCTTCGGCATGGCCACCGAGACGGGAATCATCATGCTGGTCTACCTGCACGACGCAATCAACACACGCGGCGGGCTTGCGAAGATCGCGTCCGAGGGCGAACTACGGGATGCGATCATCTCCGGCGCCGTTCATCGTTTGCGTCCCAAGCTGATGACCGAGGGGACGACGATCATCGGTCTCATGCCCATGCTCTGGGCTACGGGCGTGGGCGCGGAGATTATGAGGCCCATGGCGGCCCCGGTGCTCGGCGGCTTGTTGGTCGCAGACGAAGTGATTGACCTTCTGCTTCCCGTCATCTTCAACTGGTACCAAACCCGGCGTTGGAGAAAACTCCATCCATCGGCGTAACCTCGGAAAGTTGAGCCGACCGTTTGTTGTCGGGCGGCAGCGGCCCACTCGCTTGCGCTCGGGGTTCGGATGAATCGTGTCGTCTCGGCGCACCGGGACTCGACGCCCGGCTTGCCTGATCGCCTCCGCATTATTTCAGGCTCAAGATCACGACGCCCAGACGGTCGGCGGCGGCGATCATGGTCTCGCGGTCGATGAGGACGGTCTTACCGGCTTCGATGACCAGCATTCTCGCCCCATGCTTGGCCAGGTTGGCGACGGTGTCCGGGCCGACGGTGGGGACGTCGAAGCGCATATCCTGGTTCGGCTTCGCGACTTTCACGAGGGTCCAGCCGCCGCGGGGCACGAGTAAGCCCGCTCGCTCGATCATGCGGTCGGTGCCTTCGATCGCCTCCACGGCCACGACCTCGGTCTCCTTGACCGCGACCGACTGGCCGATGTCCAACCGGCCGAGTTCCTTGGCCATCCGCCAGCCGAACTCCGCGTCCTTCCGCCGCGCGTCGGAGGGCTGAATGCGGGTCAGCACGCCCTCCGGAGCGAGGTGTTCGGCGGAGTATTGGGTGCAATTCTGCATGATGATTCCGTGCCGGGCGAACTCCTCGGCCACCGCCCCGAGCACGGCATCGTTGCGCTTATCCGAAAGGCGGCCGAACCACAAGCGAAGCGAGGTCCGGTCGGGCAGCAAGCGAAGCAGCCGCCATCGGCCGTACATGCTCGTCTTGCGGACCGCGCCGGCCAGGATCACGCGATCGGCGCGGTTGCGTTTGAGGATGCGAATCCATTGCCCGAGCCGGGCAAGACCCGACCAGCGAAAGACATCGGCACGTGGTTCGAGTGCGCCGTCGGCGAAACCACGAAGCCCGACGACCGTCACGTGACAACCGGCGCGTTTCGCGCCGTCCACGACCATGAAGGGAAATCGCCCCTCCCCGGCGATGATGCCAAGTCGTGCTTGCGTCGCGTTGTTCATGGTCCGTGCTCGGTCGCGCCTGCGGCAGCCGTATTGTCAGCGTCCGATTGCCAATTGCCAATCGCCGATTCCTTCGAGGCTCAGGCCTGCCCTGGAAGGGACAAGTGTCGATTGTCGAGTAATCCGAGCCGCGACCGTGAGGGAGCGGAAGGTCCGAGCCGCCTCGTTCACGGGGCGGGGTTTTTCTCCGAACCCGGAGCGCCAGCGACCGGCTT
>CAYQZH010000064.1:0-16057 GCA_964421865.1 uncultured Phycisphaera sp.
TGGCCATGCACCAGGCCACCCGCGCCATCCGCGAACTACATCCCACCAAGCTCAGCACCTTGGACAGAACCCTCCGCGGCGACGTGGAGACCATCGCTCTCAAGGCCTTGGAAAAGGAACGCGAGCGGCGCTACCAGTCGGCTGCCGACTTCGGCCACGACATCCAACGCTATCTTACCGGCGAGGCCATCCTCGCCCACCGCGCGAGCATCGTCTATCAGCTTCGCGTCTTCGCCCGGCGGAACAAGGGTCTGTTTACGGCCATCGCGGCGGTGTTCATCGTTCTTGTCGCAGGAATCATCGTCAGCACGTCGCTATACATCCGCGCGGAACGCGCCCGGGCCGAGCAGAGCCGTGAGCGTGAGCGCGCGGAACGAGAGGCTCAAACTTCCCAACAAGTCACCGAGTTCCTGGTCAAACTTTTTAAGGTCTCCGACCCCAGCGAATCCCGTGGCAACACGATCACTGCCCGCGAAATCCTCGACAAAGGCGCCGAAAGGATTACGACGGAACTGAAGGATGAGCCGGTCATCCAGGCCGCACTCATGGGGACCATCGGTCGTGTCTACTTCGCCCTTGGACTTTACGACCATGCCCAACCGCTGCTCGAAGCTTCCCTCGCAGCCCGGCGAAGTCATTTCGGTGACCAGCATCCTCAGGTCGCCGAATCGCTCTACCAGTTGGCGACGCTTCCGTACATTAGAGGCGACTACAATCAGTCAGAACAGTTGCACCGGCAGGCTTTGGAGATGCGTCGGAATCTGCTGGGGAGTGAGCATCTCGACGTCGCCGATTCGCTCAACGCGCTGGCCGTGGTTTTGATGTATAAGGGCGAGAACGATGAGGCCGAGCGATTGGCCCGCGAGGGGTTGGCGATCCGACGAAAACTCCTTGGGAACGAACACCCGGATGTGGCTCAATCCTTAAACGATCTCGCGTCTGTGCTCGACTGGGTCAAGAAGGACAACGAGGAGAACGAGGAGGCGGAACGTTTGCATCGTGAGGCGCTGGCGATTCGTCGGAAAGTTTTGGGGAATGAGGGTGTCGGTGTGGCGGAGTCGCTGAACAATTTGGCGCTCGTACTCAAAAAGAAGGGTGATTTGGACGGAGCCGAGCAGAACCTTCGAGAGTCCCTAATGCTAGTCCGTAAGCTCCTCGGGAATGAGCATACCCACGTCGCGACCGGTCTGCTCAACCTGGGCGCGCTATATATCAGAAAAGGGGACTATTCTTCGGCTGAGCAGTTCCTCCGCGAAGCGCTGACGATGAAACGAAAGCTGTTTGGCGATCAAACCACGCAGGTGGTCGTGCCGCTGAGGACGCTCGGTGAGTGCCTCACGAAGATGACCCGGTTTGACGAGGCGGAGCAAATGCTCGTAGAAGCGTACCGTGTCGGGCAGAATGCGCAAGGGGCTGGACACCGGTCTACGATTAAATCAGCCCAGCGCCTGGCGGACCTGTACATCGCCTGGGACGCCGCCGAGCCGGGCAAGGGCTACGCCGAAAAGGCCGCCGAATGGCGGGCGAAGCTCGAGGAAACGTCAAAAAGTCAAAACGCCGAAACGCCGAAATAGGGAACGTCAAAGCGACGAAGCCACGGAGCGACGAAGCGACGAAGGGAACAGACTAACCACGGAGCGACGAAGGGAAACACCGAAACGTCAAAACCGTGAACGGTTGGAAGCTTATCTTGGACTTGAAAGCCTGCGGAAGAACTCGGCGACATGGATGACCTCCGTTTGGGCGTAGGATCGAAGCGTCAACAGGTCTTCGTCGCGGGTTACGAGCACGTCGGCTTGTGCCGCAGCGGCCAATGCCAGCAGAAAGTTATCGTTGGGATCTCGACAAACGGTGACATCGATTTGCGGCACGACCACGGTGGCCCGTCGCAACAGATTCGCAATCTCCGCGGCATCCGCGGGATCGAGCAGGCTTTGTTTGGAGGGGCGCGAAACGACATCAAGAAACTCGTCGATCAATTGCGGCGAGGTGACCAGGACGAGTTGCTCGGATTCGACGGCCTCGCCGATCGTACGCCACCAGCCCTTGATCAGGGCGCTGATCAGGACGGAGGTGTCAACGACCGCGCGGATAACGGCTTCTCCCGTCGAACCCTTCGAACCATCTCGTCGACCTCGCCGTCAGCAACGGGCGTTAGGCTTTGGCTGCGCTTCGAGATTCTCTCGCAAACGCTCACCCATCGCTTAGCCCAGGTCAGCCGGTCAATGGCTTCCGCAACTTTGATCTGTTGCTCCACGGACAGGGCCTGGAACTGCTGAAGTAGACTGTCGATGCTCACCGACATTTCACTCACTCCCCTAGAACTCAACGTTCTTTACTCTATTCTAACGGTCGCTGGGCGTCAAATAGAGAGAGTTCCGTCGCCAAAGTCTCGCGCCGGAAAAGCAGGCGTATCCCCAATCTCCACGAATCCTGGGACGCCGCCGAGCCGAGCAAGGGCCACGCCGACAAGGCCGCCGAATGGCGGGTGAAGCTCGACGAAACGAAGATGGCCCCTTGAGAAGGAGCATTGTAGGATCAGTCTTTCGCCTCGAGACCCAGCGCGGCATCGATCTTTCGTCGGGAACTCGCTGTCAGGAAGCTTTCCCCGCAGTCGCCACAGCCCCAGCGGCGCACGCGAAGTCGAACGGCGCCGTCCGCCTTTCGGCGAAGCGAAATCGTCTCCACGCCCAACTCGATATCCCGCGAACCGCAGAGCGGACATGTCGAGAAGGAAGGCTCAGTCGGAGCGCATGGACCGTTTGCCCGAGATAAGGATGTAGAACTCCGTCTCATTTTCTTCGTTGCATCGTAAGACGCCCTTGGAGTATATCGGGACACCCTCGAAATTGAAACTGTCGATGATATAGAGCTTCTCTCGTCGGCCGCGCCGCCACGGGCTACGGCTGTTCTTGACCCGCAGGAACTGGGCGGTCAAAATGGACTCCGTTACGTCCTCACGGGTCAATCCGTCCGCGGCGCATTCCAGATCAGCCTTCATCGTGAATGCATAGTGTCCGCCCGCCACCAGGCGCTTGATTTTTACTAACTGGTAATCCATGCCGCGAGCATAGGGGGCGCGGTACAGGGCCGCAATGGGTTTGTGCCCGGCGGTTCCAGGCGACAGCCCCTGCAGTAGATCGTGGCGCCGGATCAGTCGCGGGACGCCGCGGAGCCGGGCAAGGGCTACGCCGAAAAGGCCGCCGAGTGGCGGGCGAAGCTTCCCAGTGAGAACGCACCGCCATGAACGGGAAGCGTCAACCCGAAAACGATCCGCGCCTCACCGAGACCGAAACGGCGCAGGCGCGATCGACGATTCCGCGCCTCTCCGATCGGCTATGCGGCTCCAGTTGCGGTTGTACGCCCGGCTCTGCGTTCGGACTCCTGACCGGCCTGGGGATCGCCGTGCTGCGCTTCATCCCGCGCACGAAAAGGCGCGACCGCCGGTGAGGCTAAGTCGCGCCGTTCGTTAAGCAAAAGCGAGACCGGCGGGGCTTTTCCGTGTTCGGGCCGGAGAGAGGAGTGTGCTGGAAAAGCTCGTTCCCGCCGGTCTCACGCATCGAGCCAAAGGGCGAGACCAGCGACGCTTTTCGACGATCCGACCGGGAAGAGGATAGATCGAAAAGCTGTCATGCCGCTGGTCTCGCTGATCCAATGAACGTCGCCGCGCGGGCTTCACGGATACCCCTCCTCCGCCTATTCATCGCGCAGCGAGACGACTAACTCTCCTAGGGGCCGCCCTCCTCCGATCCTTCGAGGCTCAGGACAAGCCCGGTCGGCATCCGAGAACACGCTTCAACGGCCCTCACCGACCACGGGGGACAACCCGCCCGTTCTCCCCCGGCAATTCGGATGCCAGCATTGAGATGGGCGGCCGCCTGCCCTAGGCCGTTTTTGACCCCATGCGGGGCGTTCCCGGATCGGCGAAGCCCGACCTTACGGGCCGGTCGAGTGGTTTGTGAGGGAATTCACGCACTCGTTGAGGCGTTTCCCGCAACTTCCGACCCCCGCTCGCCGGTCACGGGCGGCCACGCGGACTGTTTCCAACGGACAGTGCACGGATTAAACTGCCGTTGGCAGTTCGCCCCTCGGAGTGCAGACGATGACCCCTGAGCGCCCGCTCGATCCTGAAGAAAAGGACCCGTCCACCGAAACACTCGATGCGACGCGGACAACGCCGGGGTTGCCCGACCGAATCGGGCGGTATCACATCAAACGCGTCATCGCCTCGGGAGGAATGGGAACGGTCTACGAGGCCACTCAGGACAATCCCCGGCGTGTGGTGGCCGTCAAGGTGATGAAGCAAGGCATCGCCTCGAAATCGGCCCTGCGACGCTTTGAATACGAGTCGCAACTCCTAGCCCGGCTTCGCCACCCGGGCATCGCCCAAATCTATGAGGCCGGAACGCACGACGACGGGCACGGCGCAGTCCCGTACTTCGCGATGGAATACATCCCCAACGCCAAGACCATCACCAAGTACGCGGACGAAAAGAAGCTCGGCACGCGACAGCGCATGGAACTGTTCGCCAAAGTCTGCGATGCCGTACACCACGGCCACCAGAAGGGCATCATCCATCGGGACCTCAAGCCGGGCAATATCCTCGTGGACTCGCACGGGGAGTTGAAGGTCATCGACTTCGGCGTGGCTCGCGGGACCGACTCGGACCTGGCCGTAACCATGCTGCAAACCGACATCGGACAACTCGTGGGCACCCTGCAATACATGAGTCCCGAACAGTGCGAGGGCGACCCGCACGACATCGACACGCGCAGCGACGTCTACGCCCTGGGCGTCGTTCTTTACGAATTGCTTTCCGGCAAGCTGCCTTACGACGTGAGCCGCTCGAAAATCTTCGACGGGACGCGGATGATCCGGGAGCAGCAGCCCACCAAGCTGGGCACGATGGATGCGGCCCTGCGCGGCGACGTGGAGACCATCGTTTTCAAGGCCCTGGAGAAAGATCGCGACCGGCGCTACCAATCGGCGGTGGAGTTTTCGCAGGACATTCGCCGCTATCTTTCGGGCGAGGCCATCACCGCCCGCCCGCCAAGCATCGTCTACCAGCTTCGCGTCTTCGCCCGGCGGAACAAGCCCGTCTTCGCGTCCCTCACGGCGGTGTTCGTCGTGCTCATCGGCGCCACCATCGTGAGCACATCCCTGTATTGGAAGGCCCAGACCCAGCGCGACCGTGCGGAGAAAGAGGCCCAGACGGCCCTGCAGGTAACGGAATTCCTGGTCGGTCTGTTCGCCATGGCCGACCCGACCGAGGCCAAAGGCAACACCATCACGGCGCGGGAAATCCTGGACAAGGGCGCCGCCAAGATTCGCGAAGAACTCAAGGACCAGCCGCTCATCCAGGGCACGCTGATGAACACGATCGGGCGGGTCTACACGAGTCTCGGCTTGTTTGAGGCGGCATCACCACTAGCGGAGAGCGCCCTCGCCCTCCGCCTCGCAACGTTCGGCCCGAAGCACGCCGATGTGGCCGCGTCTCTGCATGACCTGGCGATGTTGCGGAAGGGGCAAGGTCGATATGACGAGTCGGAGCGGCTGTTCCGCGAGGCCCTCGCCATGCGACGGGAGTTGCTCGGCGACACACACCCCTTGGTCGCCCGATCCATGACCGACCTGGGCGAAGTCCTTTGGTACAAAAATGACTACGCCGCTACGGCGGAATTGGGCCGTCAGGTGCTGGCTCTGAGTCGCAAGCTTCATGGTGAAGAGCATCCCGCCGTGGCGGAGGCGCTGGGCGATGTGGGACACGACCTGATGATTATAGGCGACCTCGAGGAGGGCGAGCGATTGCTCCAAGAAGCCCTGGCGATGAACAGAAGGGTAGGCGGCGACGAAAACATCAGCGCCAACATTTTCCACAACTTGGCTGGTGTGGCGATGCAAAAACGCGATATGGATCAAGCGGAGCGATTCTCGCGCGAATCCGTGGCGATTTCTCGGAAACTGTTTGGCGATGAACATCCTGAAGTCGCGGGGCGCGTGATGATGCTAGCCACCATTCTGAAGGACAAAGGAGACTACGCGGCGTCGGAGGAACAGTATCGCGAGGCCCTGCGAATCCAGCGTGCTACGCTGCCGGAAGGGCATTCGAGAACCGCCTCTACGTTGTACGGCCTCGGTCTCCTAATGGTCCAGCAAGGACAGACCTCGGAAGCAGAGACCTTGATCCAGAAGTGCTTGGATATACGCCGCAGGCAACACCCGCCGGGGCACTGGCGGATCGCGCAGGCCGAAAGCGCACTCGGTGTGTGCCGGATTGGGCAATTGCGTTTTGAGGAAGCTGAGCCATTGCTGGTGCGAAGCTGTGCGATCATCAGCGAACAACCCGATCGGTGGCCCACGTCGAAAGCCAAAGTTGAAGCTCGCCAACGGGTGATCGATCTTTACGAAGCCTGGGACGCCGCCGAGCCGGGCAAGGGTTACGCCGAAAAGGCCGCGCAGTGGCGGGCGAAGCTGGAAGACCTGGAAGGCACGAAGGCACGGAGCCGCGAAGCCGCGGAGGGAGGAGACAAACCGTCCAGAGACGAGAACGCCGTAACGCCGAAATAGGAGATGCCGGAACGCTGAAACATGGGGGATAAACGACGAACCGCACCCGCCCGCTATCGCTCACGGTCGGCCGGTGCGATGGTCTCGACGGAGACGATGTGCCGCAAACTGATGATCTCGACGTCCTCGGCGAGAGTATCGTGCGGCTTTGCTCGAAACGCGTAGAGGCCGAGCCGGGCTATGAAACACAACCCAGGATTGTGGATCTCAAACGTCCGGCCGTCGGATCGTCGAAGGCGAAGCGGGATGAATGGGTCCCGATTCAGTTCTTGGGCCAGCGCTTCCGGGTTCATACCGTAATTATGGCCGTCCGCCCGATCGCCTACCAGCGCCGCCCTGGAGCGGGAAGATGGCATCCGTTCGGCGGGGCGAGCCCGGTTCGACGCACGTTTCTTCGACTCTTTCCGTCCAATTACCGATAACACCCTACCGAGCCGCAAAGGGGACTTGTCCTATCCCGGCGCGCCGGGCGCCGGCGCGGACATGGCGAGTATTGAGGCGAATGGAATGAGCATTCCGCTGGTCAATCTTCAGAGACAACACCAGGCGTTGCGGAACGAAATCCGCGACGCCATCGACCGGGTCATCGACCGCGGCGACTTTATCCTCGGGCGCGAGGTGACCGCCTTCGAGGAGGAGTTCGCCGCCTATTGTGAGGCCAAGCATTGCATCGGGGTAGGCAACGGACTCGACGCTCTGACGCTGGCGATCAAGGGACTCGGCATAAGCCCCGGCGATGAAGTCATCACCGTCGCCAACACCTTCGTCGCCACGGCCCTCGCCATTCAACACACCGGGGCGATGCCCGTGCTCGTCGACCATGAACCCGACGGCTACAACCTCGACCCGCGACGACTTTCGGCGGTCATCACCTCACGAACGAAAGCCATTATTCCCGTGCATTTGTACGGTCAACCCGCGGACATGGACGCGATTCAGGCGATCGCGGACGAGCACGGCCTGTTGGTCATCGAGGACGCCTGTCAGGCCCACGGGGCGCGCTACAAGGGCCGGCGCGTCGGCCGTTTGGGTCGCGCGGCGGCGTTCAGTTTCTATCCCGGAAAAAACCTCGGCGGACTCGGTGACGGCGGCGCGGTCGTCACCAACGACGACGATCTCGCCCAATGGCTTCGGGCCACGCGCAACTACGGTTCGACGGTGAAGTACCATCATGCGATTCGCGGCTTCAACAGTCGTCTGGACAGCATCCAGGCCGCGGTGCTCCGCGTGAAACTCAGGTACCTTGATGAGTGGAATGCCACGCGGCGGCACTTGGCCGCTCGCTACCGCGAACTGCTTTCGTCAACCGAGGTGACGCTCCCCGTCGAGTCACCCGATAGCGAACACGTCTACCATATCTTCGCCGTTCGATGCGCCCGTCGCGACGAAGTCTTGCAGCGCCTGCGCGATCGCGGCATTGACGCGGGAATCCACTACCCCGTGCCGATCCATCGCCAACCGGCCTTCGGCCGCCAATGCCTCGTCCCCCGCCCGCCGACGCAAAGTGAAACGTCGTGCCATGAATTGCTCTCGCTCCCGATCTGCCCGTTCATCACCGAAACGGAGATCGAAACCGTTGTGACTGCAACGATGGAAGCTCTTACGAGGTCCAGCGGACCAGCGGAACTCATCCGTTCCAGCCGAGCCTTGTAGGTTGATTCACCGATCAGGCTACGGTTTCGCCGGCGCATCCGGTTTGCAGGTCTTGCACGGCGTGCGGCTGGCGGCTTTGGCTTTTTCAGCGCTTTCGTACATGACCCGGTTTTCGGGCTTGATCCGCGCCGCGTGGCCGCAGTCGGATCGGTGGTAAATCGTCGAGTTTCGACTGCCGACAAATTCTCCGGTGGCGACGCGTGGGGCGGGTACCGGCGGCGGGGATGGTGCGGCTGTTGCGGCGGTCTTCAGTTCGGGTTTGCCCGCCTGGGTCCAGGCCGCGGCGATCAAACCCGCCGCAAGAAGCGCGCCCGCTTCGATCCGCGATTCCAGAATCGGCGCCGCACGCTCCGACAGCCGGTCAGCAAGCGCCTCTCTCGCCGCAGGCAGGGCGTCATCCTCCCGCACCCCGATCTCCGCGGCGACCCCGGCGTCGAGCGCGATCAGTCCATCTGCGGCCCGATGCGCATCCAGCAGCACCTCGAATGTCGCGTCGAGGGCGCTCTTGATCGGCGAAAGCCGATCCGGCGAAACGCGCACCTCATAGTCCAGTCGCTTCCGCAGACGACGAATCAACTCCGTGTGATAGCGTTGCCGCAGCACGCGGTCGGCGGTCGTGTTCCAGGGCAAAGCTGCATCGACGGCGAAGTGCAGCAAGACCCCCGCCTCCACGACGATCTTGTCGGCCTCACCGTGGCGGAACGCCTGAACCAGGGCTTCGGATCGATCCTCCACCACCCACGGTAGAAGCCCGCCCTCCCGCGTCCCGCAGCTTTCATAAAGTGCCGTAGCCTTGTCACGCTCCCGTGGGAAACGTCGGGCGGCCGCGCGACGCTCCTCCGCGCTTGGTCCGCTCCCTTCCGGTCGCGGCTCTGATCGGCTCGCCGCTCCAGCGGCGACGTCGAGCGACACGTAGTGCCATTGTTCGTCACCCGACGTGAACTTCGATCCGGAGGGGATGCGGGCGCCGGGCGCCGCGGCCTTTCGAAGCGCCTCAACGTGCGCCTCAAAGAAAGTTCGCAGCGGAGCCGGAAGGACCGGCACGGCGGCGGCTGCGGCGATTTCGTAGGGGTCGCTGCATTCGGCGTGGTCGGGCGTTGAAGCGGCGGCGCTCCACGAAATCAGGCTCAGCAGAATGGCCGCGGTGCCGCACATGAATCAGTTCTCCTAACCTCACCGACGAACTCGACGGCGGAACCAGCGCCAACCGGGCGATCACGAACCCGGCGAGGTCTCGGTGGTCGAAGCGACCTGGGCCGGACAGCGTTTGAGGATCGCACGGAGCAGATAGTCCTCCATCGCCGGATCGCGTCCGCAGTCCAACCAGCGGTCGTCCTTTTCGCTGATGCGGGCCAGGCCGGTCGTCGAGGGCAAACTGTCGCCGAAGTACTGATAGGCCGCCCCGCTGCTGTTGAACTGCCGGTCGGGCGAGGAAAGTCGTTCCTTGTGCACCACGACGGAGAGCTGCGTCCAAGTCCCCTCATCCGTGCGGGGCAGCGACACCTCGACCCAGCGACGCATGGGATTGAGCGTCGCCTCCCACGCGTCCCTCGGTGTATCCACGTCGTGCCGCCAAAACTCGAAGAAATGTTGTGAGTTCTCCGGCACGGTCGTAATCACTCCCGCCGCCCGGTCCACGCGGTCCAACGGGAACCGCCCGCGGCGCAGCGTCTCTTGCACGGCCTCCCAGAGTTGATCGGCCTGTTCCGACGGCTCCGCGACCGACACCCCCTGGGATGTTTGATACTCGCCCCGATGCGGTGAGAAACAGCCCATCGCGCCGGACAGCGGCACCAACGTCAATACCATGAGAATGGGTCGCAACATTGAATCGAAACCATAGCGGCCCGGCCTCGGCAGTCAAGTCACGCGCAGAAGGCGGGCGAGCAAGATGGTCGGTAGGATGAGAGATGCCACCAGGAGTGCGGGCCAAGATCCCCTCGCGGCCCAGGCGATACAGGCGTCAAAAACGACCAAGGCGATCACGAACGTCCTGACGGCGGCCTGCACGGTCGCGGGCGAACGCTGCATCGCGGCTCGAAGCCCCTCGTAGCCCAGGCCGACCAAAAGCAGCCCCAAGAGCCATAGGAAACTCGGTTGCACGCTAGGGACGATCCATAGCAACGCCGAAAGTCCGGCCACGGCGGTGCAGACGCCGATCGTCCCGACGGTTAGCCGAACAGGGGAACTCACTCCGGCCTCTTGGCGGGCGAAGTACGTGACCGACGTGACATAAAGCCACATCAGCCCGATCGGCGTGAGCGCTACTGCCGTCCAGAGCATCCTCGCCGCGCTTATACCCAAGGCTAGGTTCAGCGCCCGGCAAAGACCCATGATACCCGGCGCGACCGGCGTTGACTTCAGAACAGCATCGTAGAACACGATGGCGACGATCAGCGCACACGCGATGATCGTTGCTCGCGTTGAGGTCAACGCCGCGAAGCCGAAACCGACGGTCAGGAGGCCGGCCGCGAGTCGCAGCGAGACGGATCGGGGCACCCGCCCCGACGGAATCGGGCGTTCCGGTCGCTCGCGCGTATCCCGCTCCACATCGCACACGTCGTTGAGGGCGGCCCCGCCGGCGTAGAGGAATACCGACGCGGCAGTCAGGCCGACGAGGTCGATCCAGTGCTCCAGCCGACCGCCCGCGTAGAGGAAGCCCGCGAGCACGTCGGCCACAGCCGTGAAAAGATTCGGGAGCCGGACGAGGTCGAGATAGGCTCGCGCTTTTCCATTCACGTGGGCATCAACCGAGTCAAATAATCCAGAGCCTCCCGCCCGGCCGCGTCGGGATCGTCGAGATAGGGATAGAGTTCGACCGTGATCCAGCCTTCGTATCCCGTGGCGTCGATGGCCTTCAGCACGGCCGCGAAGTCGATCGCCCCGTGACCGGGAACAAGATGCTCGTGCACGCGCGTCGCCGCGATATCCTCGATGTGATAATGCCGCGTCCATCGCGCCAACCGCGCGATCGCTTCGGGCAGCGGATCGCCGACGCAGTAGAAATGCCCGATGTCGAAGTTCAATCCGAACATCGGCGAATCCATCCTCGCGGCCAGTTCCTCGAACTGGGCCGCGTTCTCGATGAGCAGCCCCGGTTCCGGTTCCACCAAAAGATGGACGCCATCATCCTCCGCGCGGCGTAGTGCTTCCTTCAGTCCCTCGTCGAACAGGTCCATCGCTTTGGCACGCGACATTCCCGCCTCCAACGGTCCGCCCGGCTCGGTGGTGATGCACTTCGCCCCCAGCTTCCGCGCCAGGCGCAACGCCGCCATCGTGTGTTGAACGCGCAACCGTCGGAAGTCCGCGTCCGGCTCGATCCACGACGGATGCCAGAAGTCCTGCACCGCCGTCATCATGAAGGCGTTGACGTTGGAGAGCGTCAGCCCCGCGCCGCTAATTCGCCGACGGATCTCGCCGATCTGGGCGTCGGACAGCGTCGCCGGCCAGGCGTGCGGCACGTCCGCCATTAACTCCATCCCATGATAGCCGATCCGCGAGATCCGTTCGATCGCCTCGCCAATCGACCATCGCCGGTACGCGTTGGAACTGTAGCCCAACTTCATGGGTACACGCGGGTCCTTATGAAATGCCTCGGTCGTCCAACCGTATGGCTCATGCCCAACCACCGTGAAGGCCTTTTTGTCCGTCGCACGGCCCAACATAGCGATAGCGGCGGACTCCGAGCAAGGCGCTAGCCCTTTTGCGACGGCTGCCCGACACGGGTCGGCGCACCCCCCGTGTCTGGACTGCTCATTTTGACTTACGTCGGCGCGAGACCGATAATGCGCATACGTTGGGGATTGTCCCCGGCCCCCGGGTTGCCAGGAGTCACGACCGCTGCTCCGTTGAGTTATGAGATACCTTCGCTTAACGAACAGACTCAGGTTCAACCAGCGGTAAGGTCGTGCGTCGCGGTAGTCAGCGGTTCGAGGCCTCTGGGGCGGGGAGCGTATGTCGCTCGAATTTGAATGGGACTCCCGGAAAGCCGCCGCAAACCGCCGGAAGCACCGCGTGACGTTCGAGGAGGCGGCGACGGTCTTCGGCGACCCTCTCGCGCTCGTCTTCGGCGATGAGGACCACTCCATCGGGGAACGGCGCGAGATCATGATCGGCCATTCGGACCGACATCAGCTTTTGCTCGTCGCCTTTACGGAACGCGGAGGAAAGATTCGTATCATTAGCGCACGGCAGGTGACGAAACGTGAGCACCGGGACTATGAAGAGAACCGTATCCACTAAGAAACCCAGACGAGGCGCCGACGAGTTGCGGCGGGAATATCGTTTCGACTATCGCAAGGCGCGCCCCAACCGCTTTGCGGCGCGCTACAAGGAAGGCAGTCGCGTCGTTGTGCTTGACCCGGACATCGCCCAGGTATTCACGACGCCCGCCTCGGTGAACGCCGTCCTACGGGCCCTGTTGGAAACGATGCCGCGCCAGACGTCGCGGTCCGCGGGGTGAGATTCCGGACGTGCCCCGCCGGAGGCGACCAACAGGCACTACGGGACGCCGCCCGTGTCTCGGAAACCAACCACGTGGTCGAGGAGCCGCCGCCACTGCGTCGATAGATCATGCTCTTGCACGTCGATCGGGTCCTTGAAGAAAAACCCCAAGTGTCGCATCGCCCCGCTTTCGCCCTTTTTCCAGGCTAGAACCGAAAGGCGCGCCAGGTCGATGATGAGCGGGGCGGCGAGGATCGAATCGCTTCCGCACCAAGTGAACTGCATGGACATCTTCGTACCGAAGAAACCCTCGAAGTGGATGAAATCCCAGGCCACCTTCCAGTCGTCGAGCGAGGGCACGTAGTCGATCGACACCCGCGTCGTCGGCGAGCGCCCGAGGATTTGTGACACGATCTTGTCCTTCGTTTGGATCTTCGACAGCCGCGTCTTCGGGTCGCGGAGCACGGCCCCGTCGCGGTTGCCGAGGATGTTCTGCCCCACCCAACTCAGCACCGGCAGATGGCGCATGGCGAACATCGGGGCCAGGATGGATTTCACCAGCGTCTCACCGGTCTTTCCGTCGCGGCCCATGTACGGTACGCCCAACGCCTCCGCACGCTCTTGGATCGCAGCGACGTTCACACCCAAGGACGGCGTGAAGTTGATGAACGGGCAACCGGCCTCGATCGCCGCGAGGGCATACAGCGAACTCGTCGGCAAGACGCTCGATCCCCGACGCATCAGGGCGCCTTGCAGCTTCTCGAATCGCGAATGGACCGCGTGCCGACGAAACGGCGGCTCCGACGACGCGACGTGGACCACCACGACGCAGTCCAAGGCGTGCCGACGGCGGAATCCGTCGATATCCGCCGAAAGTCGCTCGATCACCGAAGCGGCGGAGCGCTCGCGTTCCAGTCCGCGCAGGTCGGCCAGTTTGCGGATCGTCGGCCCGGCGCCGCACAGCGACCCCGGGCGGATGTCGCGCTGCATCGTCCGGAGCCGCGGCGTACAACGGCGAATCACGTTTTCGTCGAACAGGTTGGCCCGTTCGTGCGCGGCGTGGACGGCGTCGAGGAGGGTCTCCGATCGGACCTCGTGACCGCCGATCACGATCGACCCCGGATCGACCAGTCGGACCGACTCAAACACGGGAAGCGCGCTGACCAGCCCCGTCGGTGGGGTCAGTCGCTTGGAGAGCGCCGTAACCCCGAACGCGACGGCGCTGCCCACCCGACCGCCCGCGCCGATCATCCACAGCCCGACTTTGTCTTTCGCGTGATTCATAACCCCCGACATCTCGCAGGCCACGCATCTTAGGAAACCCACCGCAGACTTACCAGCGAGCGAATGCTACAATGACCGTGGGCCGACGCCTTACGCCCAGCCGGACGAGTTTGACGATGCCACGCGATCGATTCGGAAGAGAGATCAACTACCTGCGGCTGTCGCTCATCGACCACTGCAACCTGCGCTGCGTCTACTGCATGCCCCTGCGCGGACTGTCGTTCGTTCCCTCGGAGGAATTGTTGTCCGCCGATGAGTTGGAGGTCGTCGCTCGGGCCGCCGCCTCGGTCGGCTTCCACAAAATCCGTCTCACCGGCGGCGAACCGACGTTGCGGTCCGACCTGCTGGAAATCGTGGATCGCATTCACAAGGTTGACGGCATCACCGACCTGGGCATGACCACCAACGCGATCCTGTTGCCTGATCTCGCCGCTCCGCTTCGAGCCGCCGGTCTAAACCGGATCAACGTCCACCTGGACACGCTCGATCCCCAGCGGCTCAAACGGGTGATGCGTTTCGGCTCGTTCGAGCACATCTGGGCGGGCATCGAGGCCGCTCAGGAAGCGGGGTTTGCGCCCCTCAAGCTGAACGCCGTCGTCGTCCGCGACTACAACGAGCACGACGTGGTCGATCTCGCCCGTCTCACCCTCGACCGCGATTGGCACGTCCGTTTCATTGAACTGATGCCCCTGGGCGGCGGCGAGTGTGCGAGGCTCTCCCTCAGCCAGTACGTTCCCAATCCCGAGACCCGCGCCCGCATCGAGGGCGAGTTCGGTCCGCTCCTGGAGTTGTCCGACGGCAACCCGTCCGACGAGGCCCGAAACTTCCGCCTGAACGGCGCCAAGGGCGTGGTCGGTTTCATCTCTCCGGTGAGCGAACCCTACTGCGGGGCCTGCAATCGGATGCGCTTGACCGCGGACGGTAAGTTCCATCTCTGTCTGCTCAATGACGACGAACTGGACGTGAAGGCCGCCCTGCGTAACGGCGGCGGCGAAGAGGCCGTGACCAGGATTCTCTTGCAGGCCGTCTTCCAGAAACCCACCGGCCACCGCCTCGAACAAGGCCTCTCCACCCAACGCCGCGCCATGTTCCAAATCGGCGGTTAGAGTGCATCCTGAAACCCGTCTCCCCTCTGGCGGAGAGGGCACCGTGAGGGGGTTTCCTGTAGCGTCGCCCCTTGTGGGCGGCGCAGATCCCGTTAGGGACGCTCGAACTTAGCCCAGGACCTTCAGTCCTGGGATCAACGATCCCCGGACCACGTTTCCCTCTCCCCCGCCGGGGGGAGAGGGCAGGGTGAGGGGGCGACGACGAGCGTGTCCGCGGGGTAGCGGTGGGTGAATGTCAGCGGTACACGTCCTTGCGGTGGCCGATCCGAACGACGAGCACGATGAGTCGGTCGTCGTGGATTTGGTACACGATGCGATAGTCGCCCACGCGGATTCGGTACAGGTCGTCCAGGCCGGAGAGCTTCTTGACGCCCTTGGGGCGGGGGTTCACGGCCAAGCCGTCCATCGCGCGGATGAGGCGGGGCTGTTCGTGCCGGGCGATCTTGAGAAGTTCTCGTCGGGCCGACGGACGTAACTCGACGATGTAGACCACAGCGATGCGCCGCGCCCCGACCCCCTCTCCCTCTCAGGGAGAGGGTTGGGGTGAGGGTCTTCGAGGTACGCGGTTACAACCCGAGTTCCTTCTTGATCTGCTTGAGCGGAATGTTCACCCCGCGTCCCTTGAGGGCCTTGCGGGCCGCGTTCACGTCCATCCGGTCCTCGAGCGCTTCCACCAATTCGAGGTCCGCGATCGGGACGATGGCCGCAAGGTTCTTGCCCCGGCGATGCAGGACGATCCGCTCGCCGCGGTACACGACCTGATTGATCGTCTCCGCGAAATCCTTCCGCGCTTGGCTGGTCGCCATACGAACCATAGGAATCCCTCGCAACGCTGTAGCGTCGCCCCTCGTGGGCGACGACGACGTTCCGCGCCACCCACAAGGGCTGGCGCTACATTCACGCACGCCCCGCCTGCGTTTTCCCACCGCCGGATGACGCCTCCTGCGTACGTTGTACGTGTTTAGCGTCGCGGTTCCCAGATGGAGCAGGTCCACACGCCGAA
>CAYQZH010000065.1:0-15970 GCA_964421865.1 uncultured Phycisphaera sp.
GAACCCCAAGCGCCAGCGCGGGGTCTTGGCCCGTCGCTCGCGCTCCGGGTTCGGATTGAACCCCCTTTCCCCCGCTTCGAGGGAGAGGGCAGGGTAAGGGGGCGAACCACGTGTCGCGCAGGACGTACGGAGATGAGGAAGAAGCAGATCGGCGGCGGACCCCGTCCGATTGGCAATCGCCGATTTCCAATTGCCAGTTTGCGTATGGGGTTCACGGTGGTGTCGCTCCCGCTCCACGCTCCGATCCGCGCCACCCACCACGGGTGGCGCTACGCCCGCTTCCTGACGGGCGCGGCTCTGATTGGAGGCAGAAAAGGCGCTAGATCGTAGCGAACAGGGGATCCGTCGGGCTGAGACGGTGGGGGATGGGTTTACGTTTGGCGCTGAGGACGGTTACCGCGCCGGGGGGTAAAAGCGTGGAGAGCTTTTCCGACAACGCACGATTCGAGGTCACGCGGATCAGAGGATTGCACTCGATCTGGGCGACGAACCCGTCGGCGGTGGGGACGTTGAGGAACACCCGGCAGTCGCCGCGGTGGGCCTGAAACAGGCGCGTCAGTTCATCCAACGGCGTGCCCTCGGTCACGTCGATGAGCAAGGCCTTGGCGAACTGCGTGGGGGCCTGATCCACGGGCACGACCCGCGAGACGCGAAGGGACGGGGCCTCGCGCTTGCGATCGACGGCGGCCTCCACGAAGAGGACCGCATCGGGAACCAGCAGCGGGCGGTAGCGGGTCAGGTCGTCGGGGAAGAGAATGGCCTCGGTTTTGCCGGATAAATCCTCGAGGGTGACGATTCCGATCTGCTTGCCCGCGTTTCGCCCGGTGCGGGTGGTGACCGTCCGCACGTTGGTCACGATCCCCCCGACGGTCACCTCATCGCCGTCCTTGTGTCGCGTCAGGTCGGCCGTCGTCGCGGTAGCGCAAGCGTCGAGCAACCGCTCGTACTTAGCGAGCGGATGTTTGGTGATGTAGAAGCCGAGGACCTCCTTCTCGCGGGCGAGCATCTCCGCTTCGGGCCACTCCGCCGTGGTGAGCATGGGAGGCGAGGACTCGGCGGTCGGGGAACTTTCGTCCCCTCCGAAAAGGGCCATCTGTCCGCTGCGGCGATCGCGCTGGGCCGCTTGCCCGACGGCCATGGCCCGCTCCAGGGCGTTGCAAAGGGCCTTGCGCATCGCGCCCGTTCCGTCAAAGGCCCCGGCGCAGACGAGAGCCTCGATGGTGCCCTTATTGACTGCGGTCAGGTCCACGCGTTCGCAGAAATCGAACAGATTGCGGAAGGGTCCGCCGCGCTGCCGCGCCTCGATGATCGCCCCGACGGCCTTTTCGCCGACGCCTTTGATGGCGCCGAGGCCGAAGCGGATCGTGCCGCGGCGCAAGACCGCTCCCCGACCGTTGCAGGCGTGTTGGGAGTGCCGCGCGATCGGCGACTCACTGTCAGCGGCGGTAGCGGCGACGGCGCCGCTACCGCCGCTGACAGTGACACCCGATTCGACCACGAAATCGAACTCCGAGGTGTTGACGCTGGGCGGCTCGATGCCGATACCCATAGCGGAGCATTCCTCGCGATACTCGGCGACCTTCTCCGTGCTGGACATTTCGAAGGTCATTAGAGCGGCCATGAACTCGACAGGGTGGTAGGTCTTCATCCACGCGGTTTGATGGGCGACGAGGGCGTAACCGGTGGAGTGGGCCTTGTTGAAGGCGTAGCCGCCGAATTTGAGGATGTCGGCGAAAATCTGCTCCGCGACGCCGCGCTTGACGCCGTTTTTGGCGCAGCCGTCCAGGAACGGGCCGCGCATGGCCTCGATCATGTCCGTCTTTTTCTTGCTGATCGCCTTGGCGAGTCGGAAGGCGGTCTTGAGCTCCAACCCGCCGAGGCGGTTGACGATCCGCGAGACCTGCTCCTGATAGACCATGATGCCGTAGGTCTCGGCGAGGACTTCGGTCATGATGGGATGCGGCGTGGTCCAGGCCGCCCCGTGCTTGCGGGCGATGTAGTCCGCGATGTACTCCATCGGACCGGGCCGGAAGAGGGCGTTGGCGGCGATGAGGTCCTCGATGCGGTTGGGTTTCATCCGCATGATGACGTCGCGCATCCCGCCCGATTCAAACTGGAAGATGCCCCGCGTGTCGCCGCGAGCGAAGAGTTCGAAGACCTTGGGGTCGGTGAGGTCGATCCGCTCCAGGTTGATGGTCTCGCCCGTGGCGCGTTCGGCGAGATGCTTGGCCCGTTCGAGGGTGGTCAGGGTCCGCAGGCCGAGGAAGTCCATTTTAAGCAACCCGACCTTCTCCACCGTCGGACCGTCGAACTGCGTGATGAGCACGTCCTGCCCGGGCGCTTTGTAAAGAGGAAGGAAGTTGACCAGCGGCTGATCGGCCACCACGACCCCGGCCGCGTGAATGCCGGCGTTCCTCGCCACCCCCTCCAACCGCCGGGCGATGTCGATGGTCCGCTTGACTTTGGCGTCGGTCTCGTAGCGTTTCTTCAGCTCCGGCTCCTGCAGGAGCGCTTTATCGAGGGTCATGTTCAGTTCGGCGGGGATGAGCTTGGTGAGCTGATTGGCCTCCTCGAACCCCAATCCCATGACGCGAGCCACGTCCTTCACCGCCGCCTTGGCCTTGAGCGTGCCGAAGGTGATGATCTGCGCGACGTGCCCGTACTTGCCGCGCACGTAATCGAGCACCGCCGCCCGGCCATTTTGGCAAATGTCGAGGTCGATGTCGGGCATCTCGTCGCGATCGGGGTCAAGGAAGCGCTCAAAGTAGAGTTCGTAGCGGATCGGGTCGGGCGTGCTGATGTGCAGGCAATGCGAGACGACCGAGCTGCACGCGCTACCCCGCGCCGCGATGGGGATGCCTTGGCCTCGGGCGTAGCGAACGCAATCCCAGACGATCAGAAAATAACTGGCGAAACCTTTACCGATGATGACGCCGAGCTCGTAGTCGATGCGCTCCCGCAACTCCGGTGTGATCTCCCCGTAACGCTCCCTCGCTCCATCTTCAACGAGTTGCCGGAGATACGCGGCGTCGTCCATCGACCGGCCGGCCTTCTTGGTGACATCCTCCGGCACCTTGAACACCGGCGCGTATCGTTTCGACAGGTCCAGTTCGAGATTGCACATCTCGGCGACGTGCAGCGTGTTGGCCAGCGCCTCAGGGTGATCGGGGAACAAGGCCGACATTTCCGAAACGCTCTTGAAATAGAATTGGTCGGTGGGGAACTTGAAGCGGTCCTCTTCCGCGAGGAGCTTTCCGGTGTTGATGCAACAGAGGACGTCGTGGGCCTCCACGTCGTCGTGGTCCAGATAGTGCACGTCGTTGGTGGCGATGGTGGCGACGCCCAGCCGCTTACCGAGGTCGACAAGTTCGGGATTAAGGATGCGTTGCTCGGACATGCCGTGATCCTGCAGCTCGATGAAGAACCTGTCGGGGCCGAAGATCGACAGGTACGTCTTCGCAAGGTCCTCCGCGGCGGCGCGGTCGCGGGTGAGGAATGCCTGCGGAATCTCTCCGCCGATGCAAGTGCTCGTGCACAACAACCCGTTCGAGAACTCGCGGAGGACCTCCTTGTCGATCCGCGGTTTGCGGTAGAAGCCCTCGGTGTATCCGATGCTCGCCAGGCGCAGCAAGTTCTGATACCCCTCGCGGTTCATGGCCAGCAGAAGCAGGTGGAACGACTCTTTACCCTCGGTTGCGTCCTTGCAGCGTCGATCGCCGGTGGCCAGGTACGCTTCGCAGCCGACGATCGGCTTCACCCCCGCTTTTCGCGCCGCGAGATAAAACTCCACGGCCCCGAAGAGGTTGCCGTGGTCGGTGATGGCCAGGGCGGGCATCTCCCATTGCTTCGCCCGGTCGATCAGCGCCTCGATCCGCGTCGCTCCGTCGAGGAGGCTGTAGTGGGTGTGGACGTGAAGGTGAACGAACGGCGACGACGACATCCGAAGACAGACTCCCTTCCCTGGGGAATGTCGAATTGCGATTGTCGAATGTCGAATGGGGCCCATCCAGGTCGTTTATTCGACATTCGACAATCGACATTCGACAACGGGTCTGGCGGATCCTACCCGTTGGTTCGATCAAGTCCAGTTCTTGGATGTTCGGTCCGCTTCCCAGCACGCGACGAAGCGGCCCGGAGCGAGTTCGCGGAGCGTCGGCAGGCCCGAGGGTTCGCCGTCGTATTTCTCGACGCAGCGACGCAGGACGGCGTCGGAGATTTCAGATTTCACAGGGACGGTTGGGCGATCGCCGGAGCGCGCGCGATCGGCGCTCAACGGACAACGCGGATGAAACCGGCAGCCGCTCGGCGGCCGACGCGGATCGGGGACGGCGCCCGGGATCACTTCCAGGCGCTCCATTCGCCGGGACAACCGCGGCATACAGCGTATCAGCCCTTGGGTGTAGGGATGAAGCGGATGGGCGAGCACCTCGGCGACCGGCCCGTGCTCGACGATCCGACCGGCGTACATGACGTACACGTCCTCCGCCGCTTCCCCCACGACGCCGATATCGTGAGTGATGAGCAGGATGCTCATGCCGGACTCGGCCTGCGACGTCCGCAGTAGTTCGAGAATCTGCTGCTGGACGGTGACATCCAGGGCCGTCGTCGGCTCGTCGGCGATGAGCAGCGCCGGCTTGCACGACAGGGCCATCGCAATCATCACCCGTTGGCGCATCCCGCCGGAGAGTTGATGCGGATAGTCGTGACTTCGCCGCGCGGCGTCGGGGATTCCAACTCGTCGAAGCGCCTCCACCGCCGCCGCCCACGCCGCTTTCCCGCGCAGGCCCTGGTGCAGTTCGACGGCCTCGGCGACTTGTTCCCCGATGGAATAGACCGGGTTGAGCGCCGTCATCGGCTCCTGGAAGATCATGGCGATCCGGTTGCCACGGATACGGCGCATTTCTCGATCGGACACACGCAGCAGGTCGATGGGGTCGGCGGCGTGCAATTCGCGAAACAGAATCCTTCCGCCGACGATCCTGCCCGGAGGCCGGGGGATCAACCGCAGGATGGAAAGGGCCGTCACGCTCTTGCCGCACCCGCTCTCGCCCACCAGGGCGATGGTCTTCCCCCGCGGGATCGTCAGGGACACGCCATCGACGGCCGGGAGAAGACCGCCGTCCGTCTCAAAGAGCGTTCGTAGGTCGCGAATATCGAGAAGGGCATCGCCGGTGGACCGCGCCGCCGTACCGGTCATCGCCGTCGAGGCCGCGATCGTCGGGCCTTGCGTCCGTTTGCTTTGCCGTTCACCGGCTTGGCGCTCACGATGTGGAGGAGATCGAGAAGCATCCAGTCTTTGGCGACAGTGTCCCCATTCGGCGGGGTGACGAATCGCTGTAGACCGGGCTTGACCTTCACAAGGGGGACATACATCGTGCGTATGGAAACGGCGGCTTGCACCGGGTGGCGAATCAACACACTGCGGCCATCAGACAGGGCCAGCTCGATCGGCGTGAAGGGTCGGCGCCGCAGCAGGATCCTCACTTCTTCGTCAGTCATGGCGCAACATTGTACCTCCCGAACCGCGGCGGTTCAACGCCCTCCTCATGCAAGCCCCGTAGCCGCGGGCGATGATCCCAAGGAACGGCATCAGCCCCAACGCGACGGCGTTGATCGCGCCGAGAGCGCCGCATGGCGTCGACGCGGCCCGCGGGCAGGAACCCGCGCCGTCGGTCGTCGCAGACGAAGAAGTTCCGATCGGTCCTTGCGGGGCGACGCGGAATTGACTGACAATCTCGGGACGCCGACTGAGAATCCCATTCGGGTCGGCGGACAACTCCTCCGGGGCATACCAGTCGATGCCATAGGTTGTCACGGTCAGGCACTGCGTCGTGGCGTCGATCTCGAACTTGGTCCACCCGAACCAGTCGACGGCGAGATACCTCCCCTCGAGCAAGCGGGCGTCGATCGGCGAACCCGCCAGCCCGACTTGCGGATACCCATAGATGAGCAGGAGCCCGTCAATCACGTCCAGCGCGAGCGCGTCGCGCCCCAGTTGGTCGAGCCGGTTGAAGACGGCCTGCAGGACGGGGGGGGCGTACGCGATCGTCGCCGGGCCCAGCGGTTTGGCGAACGCCACCGGCCCGGTGGAGATCTCGAACGTGTCCGTCGGAATCTGCGGCCCGCGCGGCGAACGGCGAAACACCACGTTGTTCACGATCGTCCCGTGAATGTCGGCGGTGATGAAAACAACGTTCTCGATGGCGTTGTCGTTGATGAAGCTGAGCAGCTCGGCGCGCTCATGGGCGTAGCCCTCGAAGCGATCGCTGCCGAGGACCGGGCTCAGGTTCTGGATGGGTTCCGGGATCATGACGAACTTCCAGTTGACCCCGTCGACCTGCGCCGCCAACAAATCGGCGCGGAGCAACTCAAGCTGCGCGGCGCCCAACATGGTCCGCGACGGGTCGTAGGCGGTGGCCAGAAACTGCCGAAGCTCCGAGCCGTTCGGTAGATGATCCAGCCGCGGCGACGAGGCGTCGCGGAACGAGCGGGCATCGACCATGAAGAAGGCCGCGTCGGTGCCGAACCGACGCTGACGATAGAGCTTGGGTTTCCCGCTGGTCCGAGGATCGGCCGTGTCCCCGTAGAACTCGTCTCGGACGGGGTTGAACTCCTGGAACGCCTGCATCCCGTTGTGATAGAGGTCCGTCTCGTTGATGAACGCGCCGTTCTGATCGAAGCGCGGATCGGTCGACGGCGGCGCGCCGCCGCAGAAATCATTGGTCATCTCGTGGTCGTCGAGGCACGCATACAGCGCGGTCGTCGAGCGAATCTCCGCCCAGGTGTTGATCCCGAAGCGTTCGCTGTACACTTCGTTGTGCTTGCGGCGAAGCTCGTCCAGCGCCCGAGCCTGCCTCGTCGGCACGTCCGGGGTGGGGATGTCCGCGTAGATGGTGTCGCCCAGCGCGGCGAAGAAGTCCAGGTCGCTTTCCACCACGTTGGAAATGGATGGGTAGGGTCGAAGGTCGCCGCGCCAATCGCCGGAGACGCCGAAACGAAGTCCGTGGAAGCCCTCGGCCGCAGGCGTGCGGAATCTACCCTCCGCGGTCGCGCCTGCCGCGTCGGTCACGCGATAGACGTAGCGTGTGTCGGCGACGAGATCCCCAACCTCGACCTTGACGGGGACCGCAGCGTCAATCACGGAGACCGTGACGCTCTCGGCCCCGCTATAGGAGGGGTCCGTCGCATACTCGAAGACGATGTCGCCGACGGAGGTGCTCCGCGCCCAGAGGATGGCCGAGGTCTGATCCACGTCGCCCGCGGCAATCCCATTAGGAAGCGTCTGTGCGGTCGCCGTCGAGGCGAGCCCCAGGAACGACAACCACGATACCGACGCGACGGTCCCGATTTTCGGCATAGCCGATGAACTCCTGTTGGCCATAATCCGATTATCGGAGCATCGTGGACCCGAGACAATGCCGCTTGAGCGTGGCCATGCGAGTTTCTATACTGCGTCTTTGATCCAAGCGACACGGCCTGCAAAAAGGAGCGATGGGTTGAGTAAGATCAAGGCGACGAACATCACCTGGCACGAGGGGCACGTCAGCCGCGAGGAACGGGAAAAGCTGCTCAAACAAAAGGGTGTGCTGATCTGGTTCACGGGGCTGAGCGGGTCGGGCAAGAGCACCATCGCCTACACCCTCGAACACGCCCTCGTGCAGCGCGGGCACCTTTGCTACGTTCTCGACGGCGACAACATCCGCCACGGGCTGAACAAGAACCTGGGCTTCTCCGCCGAGGACCGGGCGGAGAACATCCGCCGCATCGGCGAGGTGGGTAAGCTCTTCGTCGACGCGGGCCTCATCACCATGACCTCATTCATCAGTCCCTATCGCGCCGATCGCGACGCCGCTCGCGCCACCCTGGGGCCGGGCAACTTCTTCGAGGTCTTCTGTGACACGCCCATCGAGGTCTGCGAGCAGCGCGACCCCAAGGGCCTCTACAAAAAGGCCCGCGCCGGCGAACTCAAGGGCTTCACCGGCATCGACGACCCCTACGAAGCACCCCTCAAGCCCGAACTGGTGATCGACAACTCCCAGTGTACTCCGCAGCAGGCGGCCGTGATGCTGGTCGAGGTGCTCGAAAAGGCGGGCAAGATTCCGGCGTTGACGGATTGATGATCGACTTATCCTCTCCCGGTCGGGTATGCTTTTTGGCCCCGTCGGCGAGCAAGGGGCTTGGTGTATGAACGTTCGTTCAAACAGGACGATTCGGTGGTTCGGCGCCGTTGTCTTCATGACCGCTCTGACGGTCCGGTCGGTCGCCGCGGACTGGCCGAACTTCTTGGGGCCGCGGTACGACGGAAAGAGCGACGAGAAGGGTTTTAAGACGAATTGGACCGAGCCGCTCAAGCTGGTGTGGGAGCGGAATGTGGGATCGGCGTTCAGTTCCTTCGCCTGCGTGGGCAATCGGGTCTACACGGGCGGGGCGCAGGACAAGCAACAAGTCCTCTATTGCCTCAACGCCGACACCGGGGAAGTGATCTGGCAGAAACCGTTCGAGAAGGAGTACCGCAACGGGCACGGCGACGGCACGCGGGCCACGCCGACGGTCAACGACGGCCGCGTGTACATCCTCGGGGCGTACGGGCGACTGCTGTGCGCGGACGCCGACACCGGTGCCGAGGTATGGCGCCAACAGTTCAGTCACGAGCCGACGTGGGCCTATGCCGGGTCGGTGTTGATCGAGGGTGATCTCGCCATTGCCTCGGCGGGAAAGGACGACGGAGCGATCGTCGCGTTCAACAAGAAAACGGGCGACCCGGTATGGAAGTGCGGCGACGATCCGGTCGGTTACGCGACGCCGTATCCATTCACCTTCAACGGGCAGCGATACATCGTCGGATTCATGGGCAATTCGGCCTTGATCGCGGAGGCGAAGACGGGGCGCGAAGTCTGGCGAATGCCGTGGAAGACGGACTGGGACGTCAACGCGGCCAGCCCGATCTTTTCCGACGGATACCTATTTCTCACCTCGGGCTACACCACGGGTTGCGCCTTGCTGAGGCTCGCGGCGGACGGGGACAAGTTGACCTCGACGACGGTGTGGAAGAGCGACGTGCTGATGAACAAGTTCCAGTCGTGTATCTTGCACGAGGGGACGCTGTACGGCAGCGATCAGAATGCGCTCAAGTGTGTGGACTTCCTGACCGGGCAGGAACATTGGAAGAAGCCGCGAATGCGCAATGGAACGCTGATCCTCGCCGATGGGTACCTGCTGCTGCTCACCGAAGGCGGACAACTGCAAATTGCCAAGCCGTCGACCGAGGACTTCGCACCCGTGTCCACGGCCGACATCCTCACCGGCCGGTGCTGGACGATCTCGGTGCTGAACAACGGCCGACTCTTCGCGCGGAACCTCGATCGGGTCGTCTGTTTCGACCTGCGCGGGTAGTTTGCAACGACACGCCCTAGAAATTGCCATATTCGGCCATGGTGAGCCCTCGGACTGCGACCGCTTGCCCACGTCGCGGGCGCCGATTACGGTAGCGGCGATGGACAAGTCGTCAGATGCCGCCGCGTCCACGCCCCTGCATCGCTGGAAGGACTGGCTGGGGATCAATTCATCGACGTTGGCGCTCCTGGGCACCATCCTTCTGGTCACGGCGGCGACGGAGCTGTGGGCGCCGCTGGTTCCGCAGTATCTGAAGGCCATCAAAGAGCGGGCGGGCGGCGGCGAGGCCAAGATGATCCTCCTCGTCGGGCTGTACGGCTTCTACCGCGACGCGCTGGAGGCGATCAATTACTACGCCGGCGGGGCGATCGCCGGGCGCTTCAACACGCGGCGCTCGTTGCTGCTGTTCAATGTGCTGCCCCTCGTGGGGTTGGGCGTCCTGTTTCTGTGGGACTCGGTCATCGGCGTCTTCGCGGCGATTCCCTTCATCTTCGCCTGGGACAGCATCGCGGGACCGGCGACCATCACCGTGGTCGGCGACGCCCTGCCGCCCGATCGGCGGACGATGGCCTTCTCGCTTCAAGCCATCTTTCGCCGCGTCTCACGGATCCTGGCCTATTGTATTAGCGCCCCGCTGATCTGGTGGTTGGGGCGCATCAACGGGGTTCGAACGGACGCGCTGATCGCGGTGGTGCTAGTGCTGGCCGCCGCAGCGGTTCAATACCGTTTCATGCGCACCGCCAGTCGTGACAAGGTGATGGCACTCAAGCGCCCACGACACCTGTTGCGGCACTTCGGCCCCGATCTCAAACGATTGCTCGCCGCCGATGTGTTCGCCCGCTGGGCGGAAGGGTTGGCCGGACCGCTCATCATCCTCTACTGCGTCCCGATTCTGGCCGGCAACCAGGAGAAGGGGACGGCGCTGTACCAGTCCCTTCTGCTCAACATTCAAGCCATCACCAATATCGTGCTCTACGTCGTGATCGGTCCGTTGGCCAGCCGAGAGGGGTTGGCGAAAAAACCGTACATCGGGCTGACCTTCTTGTTCTTCGCCCTGTTCCCGGTCAGCTTGATTCTCCTGGGCCCCACACTCGGTGCGCTCGGGTTGGCGGTGGCGTTCGTCATCGGCGGCCTTCGCGAGCTCGGTGAACCGGCGCGGAAGGCGATGGTGGCGGACCTCGTTCCTCCCGACGTGCGCACCCAGGCCATCGGATTGTATTGGAGCGTACGAAGCCTCGCCGTCATGTGGGCGTCCCCCGTCGGCGCGGTTCTTTGGGTCCTCGGCGACCGTTGGCGGGCGGGGTTCGGGCCGATCCTCGCGTTCGGAGCCGCCGGAGCGGTCGGACTCATCGGGGTCGTCGTGTTCTTTGCAAACTTCGGCCGCACCCCAACCGCACATCCGCGCTTTGCGTCCCATCGGGACGCCCGACCGTAGCCCAGGACCTTCAGTCCTGGGATCACCGACCCCCAACAACATTCCCCTCTCCCTCCGACGGAGAGGGGCAGGGGGTGAGGGTGCTCGTTCTAATCTCTGCCCGTCGCGCTTTGTTCGCAACCGAACGAGCCTTCTGTGTGTCTCAGTGGCCGGGGTTGCTGGGGCTCAAGACAGTTTTCACCAGATCGGCTATGGCCGTAATCGTCGGAAGTGCTTGAACGAGCGCTCCCCCAAGCTTTCTTAGGCGACTCGGGTCTGGTTGTTGTTTGGCCGACTCCGCTTTAAGATCCTCCAAGTGACGCCGCGCCGCGTCATTCCGTGAACCGTTAACCAATCCCTCCAATTTAATCAGAGCGTCAACCGCTGCCGGGGAGAACCCCTCGTTGACCTGGTTGAGCGAGCCACCGACGCTGAGCCGGGTCGCGAGGTTCAATCCTTGATTGTCGTGAATGTCGTCACCCGCTACATATTTCTCGATGTTAACCGTCAGCCTCCTCTCGTCACCGTCCGCCCCGCCAGCTTGCCCGCCGCCGGGTCGCGGCATTTCTAGTTTCGCGGCCACGTCAGGGTACAGTTCCCAAAACCACGGCAACAACTCCACCATGAGCGGATCGCTTTGGTCGCTCATCCGTCGGGCAATCGCGGTGATGTCCGGCTGCACAATTGACTCCTTGGGGTTGTCCGGGTCGCGGCGATTCCATTGGCTCCAAATGCATCCCGTACCGGCCCGGTGAAGGTACTTCCATACATCCTCCATCCCGAGTCCCGTACGCTTGGAAATAAACCGATTGACAGCAGTCTGAACATCCTCGCGTGAACACGCGCGCTCAATGGCCTCAGCGTCGGTTGGGACGGGGTGGTTTTGTTCTTCGACCGCAAAGCAGCACACCCGCCTGCAAAACTCGGAAATGTGGATCGTCGATTCGACCGAGGGCACGGCGCACGCACTCCAAGGCGGGCCGGTCCGCGCGGTGTCGATGGTAGGTGCAGCACTAACACCGGCCCGGACCGTTCGGCGAGCCGTCGCCCGCTCACCCGTGACAGCAGCGTACGCAGCAAAGCGCGTGTAGTCAACGCCTTGCAAGAAGGGCGAACCGTTCGCTATAATGCGGCTGCGTTACGTCTCGACGTGTCGTCGATTTTTGGGGAGGCTGGGTTATGTCGCGTTCTCCATCGGTTCTGCCGCTCCTCCTGGTGGCTACCCTTGGGAGTCGGTGGGTCTTGGCACAGGTGTCCCCATCCCCCGCGCTGACACCCTCGCAACTATTCGAAAAGGCGTCTCCATGCGTCGTGAAGATTGTCGTCATGGACGAGGACGATCGGGTCATCGCCACCAGTTCGGGCTTCATCATCCCCCGGCGAGAGCTTGGACAGCACGCGAAGCCAGATGACACATTCACCAACAACTATGTTTATGTTGTTACCAATCACCATGTGATCCGCAATGCGGTCAACGCGAGGGTCGAACTCGTGACACCGAGGACCGAGGAGGCACCGCCAAAGGAACCCTCGGAGCGGGCGAATCAGGTGCTTTACGGACCGGTCATCCGGGTCGTCTTCGAAGATGAGCGTTCGGACTTGGCGGTTCTCCGAGTTTGGGGCAAGCAGGAGAGCGTCTTGGAGCTTTCTGACGATCCGCTCCCACCGATCGGGACACCCGTCTACGTAATCAGCAGCCCGGAAGGGTTGCACAACACGCTTAGCGAAGGCCTCATCAGCGGCTACAGGGAGCGCGACGACGGCGACAAGCGAATTCAGATCACGGCACCCATCAGTTCCGGTTCAAGCGGCGGTCCCCTCTTCACACCCGATGGCAAAGTAATCGGCATCGTCGTAGGCACTCTTTCCGAGGGACAGAATCTGAACTTTGCGGTGCCGGTGAGCGCGCTGAAACGGGTTCTCGGCGGGTCGGGATCGGACCGCGCCCTTTGGCAGGGGACCAGTATTACTGAAGAGGAAGAGAGCGAGTGGCGTGTAGCGGAGATCTTCGGCAAGGGTTTCCGCGAGAGCCAGAGGGAAGGAAGGGCATGGGTCGGCGGGGAGCAGCTGGGTTTACTTCACGATGGGCTCGATCAGTATCGGAGCGACGACCCTGCGACGCGCTGCGGTGCAGCGCAAACGCTCCAGCGCGCGTCACAGGCAAAGCCCAGCCGCGAGTACGAGTACCTTGCGTACTTCCTGCTCGGAAAAAGCCTCTCTCAACGCTCGTACTGTCTGCAGTGCATCATTCAACGGGACTTGGCCACAAATGACGAATTGCGCGCGAAATGCTACGATCCCGCAATTACGCTGCTTAAGAAAAGCACTCAGCTTAACCCCAAGTTCTCCCCCGCGTTCGCACGCCTCGCTGACGTGTATCTCGGAACCGGCAAGTACCCCGAGGCGCTCGTCGCCGCCGAGTTTCTCGTGGCGCTCGTCCCGAATTGTTGGGAGGCCTACATGATACGGGGCAAAGCGTTCGCACATCTTGCACGAATCGGTGCGGCCGACGATGACTTTGCCACCGCGGCGAGGCTTCGACCGGGCTGGTTCGATCTTCACAGCCAGGTTTCCTATGCGTATCATCATATCGGAGAACTCCGTAGGGCTCTCGACGCCTCTATGACGGCGCTTTCGTTGCCTCCACCAACGGACGAAAAAGAGTTGGAAATCAGGCAGCAATACCGGCTGTTTGTCTGGTACAACACGGGTCTGATATATGAACAGCTCGGCGATCTTGAGAATGCCGCACGCGCCTTCGAGGAGGCGAGTCGCCTAAGCCCTGGTAGGCTTCGAGCACCGGACATCGAACGTCGAATTGCCCGTTGTCGAGCGGGCTTGCCGGGGGACGGTATAGGGACTTACGAGTTAGTCGGGCCGAAGTAGCCGATCACCTGAACCAGCTCGTAGCCCGTAGCCCCCCGATCGCCCCGCAACGCCCCTTCCCCCGATCATCCGTCACGTTATTGATGCGAAGAAGGTGCGCGCACACGCTGAAACGAGGGACGCGGCGGAAAACGCTGGATTTCCAAACGAACCCACCGCGAAATTCGTAAGGCGTTGTAGACAAAGGTGTTACGGAAAATGACCGCCCATCCGAAAGCCAAACCAAAGCCACCGAAAGCCAAATCAAGCCCAGGTGCCCCGGCGCGCCGGGACCGCCCGGCCTCCTCCGGCTTGTCCTGCCATCGGTGTTTCGACTTCTCGGCGTTTCAGTGTTTCAGACCCAATTCGACAATCGGCAACCCCGCTCGCCTTCCCGCGGTTCCGCTCAAAGAGCGGACTCCGGTGTCATTTCGCGGCCAGCAGCACCTCGACGGTCACCCCGATGTCCTTGGCAATCTGCCGTAGGAGGATGGGGGAGATATCTCGCCCGCGATGAAAGGGCACGGTCGTGCACCGCCCGTCGGGATGGCGGAATTGTTTGTGGGACCCCCGTTGACGGACTTCGATGAAGCCCAGGGAAACCAGCCTCTCCACCACCTCCCTGGGTTTAAGCACCGGAGCTTTGGCCATCGTCAGGCGATATCCACATTTTGGATCCCCACGAAATGCGTATCCGATGGCGGCTGCCCGTCCTCTAGGAGCATCTCGATGACCTCGCGGAGGTTCTGGCTCAACTCGTCGAGGGTCCGACCCTGCGAGTGCGCTCCTGGAAACCCGGGGACGTGGCCGACGAACAGCCCCGTCTCCGGGCAACGTTCAATAACGGCGGTGTACGTTGCCATCGCTGAGAAGATTAGCATTCGAAAGGTATGGTGTCGAGGGGCGTGCGAGGGACGGTCGCCTGTTTTCTGTGCGTGATCGCTCCAACGCCCTTCGCCGACCGATCCCCCCGCGCGTTCTATGGGTAGATGAACCCCAACCGCCCCATCCGCCCGCCGCTTGGCGCCCCCGACTGCGGCCCAGCTCAATCGACAATCGGCAATCCCCCCATCCCTCCGTGCCTCCTCTACTCATTCAACTTTCCGCATTTCGCGTTCCGCATTCACAATTCGCGTAGTGCCACCACATGACACTACGCGAAAAAACTGTACTCGAAAAACGAACCCATTTGACGCCGCCACTGTAAAAGGCAAAGCGGTACGGAATGGCATCTGGGGAGACTCGACCGCGGTCGTGGCCGTTTTCAACGCCAGAAACGACGCCACCCACCCTCGCGCCGAGGTCCCGACGGATACCGCGGCGACATCCGCTACGGCGCATCGAGACTCCGTTCCGATATCCAAGTACGAACGAGACTCGATAAGGTCGGACATCGGTTCTATCCATGCGCGACAGCCGAACCCTAACCGTTGGATTCGTGTCCCTGACCGCGGCGTGTTTCGCGTCACCCGCGCTTGGGGGCGAGAACGCCGCGTCATTGCGTACGGAGCTGGCCTGGCAGATTGCGCTCGACCGGGTGGGCTTCTCGCCGGGCGTGATCGATGGCGGCATCGGGCGGAAGACGGAACTGGCCACGCGGGAGTTCCAACGGGTACGAGGTCTTCCGGCCACCGGAAGGCTGGACGCGGCCACGGCTTCCGCGCTCGCCGTCGATCCGGGCGGCGCGACGACCAGTTACACTGTGCGACCGGACGACCTCAGCCAGGTCGGGCCGACGCCCAAGAATTGGCTGGAAAAAAGCCGTCTCACCCAACTGGGATATGAGAACGCGGCCGCCGCGGTCGCCGAAAGGTTCCATTGTTCGACCGGTCTGTTGTCCCGCTTGAACCCGGGGCGAAACTTGGGTCGGTTGCAGGTCGGCGACAGTGTTGTTGTCCCGGCGGTCGGCGAAGACTCGGCCCGGCCGCGGGGGGACCATCTCGAAATCGACCTGTCGGAGAAGGTCGTCCGGGTGTTGAACCGCGAACGACAGCTCGTCGCGTTGCTCCACTGCTCCATCGCCAAGCATCGAGAGAAGCTCCCGTCCGGCGACGCCTCCGTCGTGGTGATTACGGAGAACCCCACGTATACATTCGATCCGAAAATGTGGCCCGAGGTGAAGGGCGTGGACCGCAAGCTCCTCATTCCCGCCGGTCCGCGGAATCCGGTGGGACGCTGTTGGATCGGGCTGAGCCTGCCCGGCTACGGGATTCACGGCAGCCCGAATCCGGAGTTGATCGGAAAAACCGGGTCGCACGGGTGCTTTCGGCTGAGCAACTGGGACGCCCTCCGCCTAGC
>CAYQZH010000066.1:0-15950 GCA_964421865.1 uncultured Phycisphaera sp.
GGTCTCCGGCGATCACAGACGGCCAGGTGATTGTGGCCGGTTGCGATGAACACTTGCATGTTCTCAAACTTTCGGACGGCCAGGAAGTTACCCGCGTGAGTATGGGATCGGTTTCGGGCGCATCGGCCGCCATTGTGGATTCAAGAGTATTCGTCGGCACCTACGGTCATCAGTTCCTTGGAATGGACTGGAAAACCAGCCAGATACTTTGGACCTATGAAGATCCCGAGCGGCAGTTCCCCATCCTTTCTTCGGCGGCGGTCGTAGACCAGACCGTCCTTGTCGGAGGAAGAGACAAGCGACTGCGGGCGCTTGATCCCAAGACCGGGAAACTGCAATGGGCGTTTGTCACGGATGGGCGCATTGATTCATCGCCCGTCGTCGTCGGGTCGCGCGTGTTCATCGGGTCCGCTGACGGAAATCTCTACGCCGTCGATGTGGCGACCGGAAAAGAAGTCTGGCGATTTGAGACCGGAGCGCCGATCAGCGCCTCTCCGGCTGTCGGAGACGGTTGTCTGCTGATCGGCAATGAGGACGGCACGGTTTTTTGCTTCGCCGCGAAGTAAGAAAACCGCAGAACCGGGAACCAGGCGAACCGCTCAATGCGGGGAATAGGGGAACCATGAGGGAGACCGGGAACATGACTAAGAAACCGAACCGGAGACAGTGGAGAACGGCGCGAACGACCCTTGTTCGGACGCCGCTTGCGGCCGTCGGCGTCGCACTGTTGACGACCTCCGCGTTCGCCCAATGGCCTCAGTGGGGCGGCAAAAACCGGGACTTCATTGCCGACGCCAAGGATCTGGCGTCAGCCTGGCCGGAGTCCGGGCCTACGCGCCTTTGGACCAAGGAGCTGGGTGCCGGCTACTCCTCGATCGCATTCGTCGATGGTCGCCTGTACACCATGTGCCGCCGCGGCGATGACGAGGTCGTCGTCGCCCTCGATGCAAAATCGGGCGAGACCGTCTGGGAGAATAAATACGCCGCGCCGCTTCCTGAAGGAATGGACCCGCAGGGCGGACGCGGGCCTCGCGCCACACCGCTGATTGTCGGCGGTCGGGTCTATTCGTTTGGAGTCGGCGGCCGGCTGCAATGCCTCGATCAGAAGACGGGCGCCGGCATCTGGTCACACGATCTCGTCTCGGAGGCCGGTGCGAAGAGCCCGGGGTTCGGGTTCGCCTCTAGTCCCCTGGCGTACAAAAACAGTTTGATTGCCGCGGTCGGCGGCCCCGGATGTGGGATCATGGGTTTCGACCTGGCCACTGGTTCCGTACTTTGGCGAAAGCATGATTTCGTCAACACCTATTCGTCGCCGATTACGATCACGGTCGACGGCAAGGACGAAGTAGTTCTTCTTGTGGATCGCGAGGTGGTGGGAATCAACCCGACAACCGGCGACATCGAATGGCAATTTCCCCACGTGAACGAATGGAAGATCAACATTGCCACTCCGCTATGGGGTAACGATCACATTCTCACGGTCAGCGGCGGCGGCGACGCCGGGACGCGAGGGCTGAAGATCACGCGGAACGACGGTAAGTTCGCCGCCGAGGAAGTGTGGTCGACCCAGAAAATGCAGATCGGCCAGAGCTCCGCCGTACGCGTCGGCGATTACATTTATGGGTGCAGCGGTAGCGAGAGCGTCTTTTTCGTAACGGCCGTCAACGCGACCAACGGGCAGGTCGCTTGGCGAGAGCGGGGATTCGGGAAGGCCAATTTGCTCTACGGCGATGGCAAGCTCATTCTGCTCGACGAGGACGGAACACTGGCTTTAGCGACCGCGACGCCCGAGGCCTTCAAGGTGCAATCGAAGGTGAATCTGCTGAAGAAGTCCGCACGTGTCGGCCGAGGGCAGGTCGGCCCCCCGCCAGGTGATCCAGAAGCGCTGGGTTCGTGGTGGACCACGCCGACGCTCGTCGGACAACGTCTCTTCGTCCGCGACCATGAAACGATTCAGGCTCTCGATTTGGGTCTTGGAAACGGTGGCCGGAGTTAGATTGGAGTGTAGTGATGAAGAAAAACAGGGGAATCGGGGTTCACGCGGTCGCAGCGCGTCGAACGCGTCTGTCGGTATTCCTGCTCGCGTCGGTCGCACTGTCGACGTCGGCATTCGGGCAATGGCCGCAATTCGGCGGACCGAACCGCAATTTCACGACGGAGGCGAAAGGGCTTGCCGCGAAATGGGCGGAAGACGGACCGAAGAAGCTCTGGACCCGCGAACTGGGCGACGGTTATGCGACGATCGTCGCGGACGGCGGCGTCCTTTACACCATGTACGGTACCGGTGAGGACGAGTTCACCGTCGCCCTGGACGAGAACACGGGCAAGACCGCGTGGGAGCACAAGAACCCCTCGCCGTTCACCAAGCTGATGGCGGAGTTCGGGCCCGGACCGCACACCACTCCCCTGATCGTCGTTGACCGCCTTCACACGATCGGCACCAACGCAGTCCTGTATTGCTATGAGAAGAAGACGGGCAAAGTTCTCTGGATGCACGACCTGCCCAAGGAGCTCAACGGCGCGACACCGGACCGCGGTTACGGCTCCAGTCCGATCGCGTACAAGAACACGATCATCATGGCGGTCGACCGTAAACGGGAGGAGAAGAAGGGGGAAGACAAGACTGAGGAGACGAAGGACGCCAAGCTCGTCGAAGGACAGTCTTTGATGGCCTTCGACCAGGCCACCGGCAACGTGGTCTGGAAGGCACACGACTATCCCGTCAGCTACGCCTCGCCGATCCTTATCCGCTTCGACGGCGAAGAGCAGTTGGTTCTGCTGATGGAGAAGGAGATGATCGGGGTCAACCCGGACCATGGCGCCTTGTTGTGGCACCATCCGTTCAAACCCGAAGGGGCCAACTACTCCACACCGGTTTGGATCGGCGACGACATGCTTTTCTGCTCATCGGCCTATGACTCGGGCAGCCGAGTTATCAAGCTCACCAAGAAAGAGGGCCAGACTGTGCCGGAGGAGCTATGGTATAGCCGCAAGATGCGTGTACATCACGCCAATGCGATCGCCTTGGGAGATTACATCTACGGATCAAGCGGGGACTTCGGCCCGGCCTTCTTCATGGGGAGTGAAGGTGAAGACCGGTGAGATCGCCTGGCGGGAGCCCGGGTTTTCCAAGGCCAACTGCGTCTATGCCGACGGCAAGTTCATCCTTCTCGACGAGGACGGACAACTCGCCCTGGCGACGGCGACGCCCCAAGGCCTGACTGTGCACTCCAAGTGCAAACTGGCCGAGCGGTACTCCTGGGCCGCTCCGACACTCGTGGGCACCAAGCTCTACCTCCGCGACCGTAAGCACATGTTCGCCCTCGATTTGAGCGCCGAGGGCGCTGGCGTCAGTGGGACGCAATAGTCCGGGTCGGCACGTCTACGCTGCGGCCGGCGAGCGACGCCGAGGCGATGTGGCAGATCAGCTCGATGTAGCCCAGTGGTCCGACGCACCTGTATCTTCGGGTTGGATGGGGCGGCGGGATTACGCCGGCGGCTCCGCTTCGGGTTTCGGTACCCGAGGCGGGCGGAGCGGCGTGCCCAGTTGTGCCCCAGGCGATTGTCCTCGCGGCTCCGCTCGCGGCTCGGATGCGCGGGCTGCGCAAACCGTCTTGCGTCCCGAACGCTCCCGCCCGAACTCGGTTGAGGCTACGATTCCGCGGCTAATTTCGGACGCCGGAGCGTGACGCGTAGTTTCGACACCATCGCCATCGGGTTGGGCGGCATGGGCAGTGCCGCATTGTACCACCTCGCCCGCCGCGGCCTGCAGGTGCTGGGCGTTGAGCAGTTTGGAATTGCCCACGATCGCGGAAGCTCCCACGGGGAAACCCGACTGATCCGCCGGGCGTACTTCGAGCACCCGGACTACGTGCCCTTGGTGGATCGAGCCTATCAGCTCTGGGAGGCGCTGGAGTCCACGGCTTCGCGAAGGCTTTTGCACCGCTGCGGGCTGATGCTCGCCGGACGCGCCGACGGCGCCGTCATCCCCGGCGTTCGGCGGGCCGCCGAGCAACATGGCCTGCACATCGAAATGGTCTCACGGCGCGATTGGCCCGCACGGTTCCCAGGATTCGCGCTCGACGACGACATGCAGGTGCTTTTCGAGCCGGACGCCGGATTCCTGGAGGTCGAAAACTGCGTCGCAGCGCACATTGAACAAGCCCGCGTCCTCGGCGCCGACGTCCTGACCGGTCAGCGCGTGCGCGGCTGGTCGGCGGATGAGCGCGGCGTCACGGTCACCACGGATGACGCCCGGTACACGGCGGGGAGCTTGGTGCTGTGCGGCGGAGCGTGGACCGGTCAACTCTTGGCTGAGCTTCGCCTGCCACTCGTCGTTCAGCGCAAGACGGTGTTCTGGTTCGGACCGACGGATGAACTCTGCCGCTTCGATGGCGGCTGTCCGGTGTTCGGACTGGACACGGCCGACGGGTTCTTCTACGGCTTCCCGGCGATGGACGAGCGCGGCGTCAAGGTCGGCGAGCACAGCGGCGGTCAGGTCGCCCCGGACGCCGACCGACTGGATCGGGTGATTCACCCCGACGATGAACGGCCTGTACGGCGGTTTCTACATCGCTATTTGCCCGGGGTCGGCGACGAGGTGCGGAACGCATCCGTCTGCATGTACACGATGACGCCCGACGAGCACTTCATCATCGACCGCCATTCGCGCTATCCGCACGTGACGTACGCCTGCGGCTTCAGCGGACACGGTTTCAAGTTCGCGCCGGTGATCGGTTCCGTTCTGGCCGACCTGGTCATGGACGGACGGACCGCCGAGCCGGTCGAGTTCTTGTGTGCCTCTCGACTGGGCCTTCAACCGTGATCTCCGACGCTCGCGGATGCTCCACTACTCTGCGAGAAAGCTGGATCACGTGCCGCGCGTTCGCTCGACGTTCTCGGCGATGCTATGATCCGTCCTTACGAGAGCTTGGCTGCACGTGAGGCGACGTTCATGAATATCGCGTATTTTGATTGCTTCAGCGGGGCCGGGGGCGACATGATCGTCGCGGCCCTGATCGACGCCGGCGCCGACGTAGAGGCTTTGCGCACGGGCCTATCGTCCCTGAAAATCGGCGGCTACAACCTTTCCGTCGAGCGCGTCACCAGACAGGGCATCGCCGCGACGCGCTTCCATGTTGAGCTTGAGCCCACCGCGCACCAGCCGCATCGGCATCTGCGGCACATTCTCGATATCTTGAAGGCCTCGGACTTACCGGAAGGTGTACAGAGGAAGGCGTGCCGCATCTTCGAGCGTCTCGCCGAGGCGGAAGCCGCCGTCCACGGTACCACGGTCGAAAAGGTACACTTCCACGAGGTCGGGGCGGTCGATGCGATCGTGGATGTGGTCGGGGCGGTGTTCGCGCTGGACTTGTTGCGCGCCGATCGAGTGATCTGTTCGCCGATCCCCACCGGTTCGGGGACCGTTACGTGCGACCATGGCGTTCTGCCGATTCCGGCCCCCGCGACGGCGCGACTCCTGCACGGCGTTCCGATCGCCGCGTGCAACGAGGTCGGCGAACTGACCACCCCGACCGGCGCGGCCGTTCTGACGACGCTCGCGTCTGGGTTTGGACCGATTCCTGAAATGACTCTCACGGCGGTCGGCTATGGCGCCGGAGCACGCGAAGGACAAGGCCGACCCAACGTGCTCCGGGTTCTCATCGGGCAGGCCGCTGGGGATCAAAGCGATGCCGATCAGATCGTGATGCTGGAAACCAATCTCGACGATGCCTCGCCGGAGATGATCGGTTACGGCATGGAGCGATTGCTCAAGGAAGGTGCACTGGACGTGTATGCCGTGCCGATACAAATGAAGAAAGGACGCCCCGGCGTGGTGCTTACCGTCCTATGCCACGTTGCCAAGGCCTCGGTGATGGAGCGGGTTCTGTTTGCCGAAACCACGACCTTCGGGGTCCGTCGGCGGACGGTGGAGCGCACCAAACTGCGTCGTCGGTTCGAGACCGTGACCACGCGGTTCGGCGACATCCGCATGAAGATCGGGGAGCGCGAGGACGTGGTGACGGCGAGTCCCGAGTACGAGGACTGCAAGGCCGCGGCGGTGAAGCACGGCGTTGCACTACGAGAGGTCATCGCAGCGGCCAATGCCGCTTGGCGGCGTTGACGATGGTGGGACTGCTTCGGGAGTGACATCGACATGATCCCACTGCCGCTCGCCGCCGGCGTCTTCGAAGGGACGACCGCCTCCCAGATGGTCATGCTCGTCGTCGGCGTCGTGGGCCTGGTCGTCCTCTTGGGATCGACGCGTCGTCGTGTCCGCCGGTCGCAAAGGTCCTCAGACGTATCCGTGCGCGAGCGGTATGCGGATCTTCAACACGAGGCCTCGGTGTCACGCGATGTGGGAACGGCCATGCGGGAACTGGATCAGCTTTCGCGCCAAATCCACGGTCGGTTGGATACCAAGCTGGCTAAGCTCGAGGCCGTCATTCGCGACGCCGACGAACGAATCCGCCGCCTTTCGCGGATGGCCCGGGCCGGGAACGGCGCCGGTACCGTTGATGTGACGCTCGACCCGGAGGATCCGCTGGCCGCGACTCCCAGAGGCTCGGAAAGCGCGGATTCTCCCCATGCGAGCGTGTATCAACTGGCCGACGGCGGACGTTCCTCGATCGAGATTGCCGAGGCGCTTGGACGCGCTACCGGCGAGGTTGAATTGATCCTGTCGCTCCGCAAGACCAAGCAGCAATCCGGCTACCCGGCCCTGTCCAGCCGCCCCTTGCAGCCGATGCCGAACACGTGACGTACCGACTACGGCGGGTAGCATGGCCAAGCGAGGCGCCGCCATGCAATCCACTTGCGCACTGCGATGCGCTCTACGGCCCGATCCGTTCCAGGAGCGCCAGATTCTTGGCCTCGACGGCCTTGGCTTGGTCCGCTTTGAAGGTCTTGTAGGCGGCGGCGAGTTTCTTGTCGTGACGGGCGATGATCTGAATCGCAAGCAGCGCCGCGTTCGTCGCCCCGGCCTCGCCAACGGACACCGTCGCGACCGGAATCCCCGGCGGCATTTGCACCGTCGATAGAAGAGCGTCGAAACCGTGCAGTGATCCGCTTCCCAGGGGCACGCCGATCACCGGCAGGCAGGTGTTGGCCGCGATGGCCCCGGCGAGCGCGTTCGACATCCCCGCCGCGGCGATGATGACCTCGAAACCCTCCGCCTCGGCCTTGGCGGCGAAGTCGCCCACCCTTTGCGGGTTGCGATGGGCGCTCATCACCTCAACATGGGCGTTCTCGCCGAAGGCGCGGAGCTGCCCGACGCACGACTCCATCACCGGCCAATCGGAGTCACTACCAAAGACGACCGCAACTCTCGGTTTAGACATTCGCAACTCCGACTCGCCTCGCTTGCCCCCGACGGCGGTACATCAGTCTAACCCCTTGCCGCTCTAATGAAAATCCCTCGACCTTCCTTGCAGTTCGGCCAGGCCCTCCGAGGCGTCGAGCAGGCATTCGACCTGTAGGTGGACGACCTCGCCCTGGCGTTCCACGCGCCCTTCGGCGATGAGGGCGGCGGCCCCACGGGCGACGCGACGGTATTTTTCATAAACGGCCGGTCGGATAATGAGATTGGCGTTGCCGGTCTCGTCCTCCAGAGTGCAAAAGACGATGCCGTTGGCCGTCGATGGCCGTTGTCGGACCAGCACGATCCCCGAAACCTGCAACGGCCGACCCTTGGGGGAGCGTTGCAGAACGCAGTTGGGGCTGACGCCCAGACGATTGAGGTCTTCTCGGATCAACGACATGGGATGAGCGTTCAGCGACAGGCCGATCGTGTCGTAATCCGCCAGCACGACGTCGCGTATCGACAGCTCAGGAAGATTCGGCGCGGGTTCCGCCGGTTCGAGCCCGTGAAGCAGCGGCGGCTCATCGCTCAAGGCGAGCACCTGCCAGACGGCCTCGCGGCGATTGAGGCCCAAGGACCGTAACGCATCGGCGGCGGCCAGTCGCGCCAGCGTGGCCCGCGACGCACCACTCCGCCGGGCGAGGTCGGTCACCGATAGCCAAGGCCCATCTCGCTGCAGCGACTCGACGCCCTCCACCTGGGCCCGCGAAATGCCCTTGACCAGTCGCATCCCTAATCGAACCGCGGGGCCGCCCACGCCCCAATGGGACGCCTTTTCGATTTGCGATTGTCGAGGGTCGAGTACACGCCGGTCCAACAATCGACAATCGATCCGCCGCAGGTGGAACATTCGACAATCATATCCGCTATGGTTCACGTCCACGGGATAGACCGGCACTCCATGCTGAATCGCGTCGCGCACGAGTTGTGCGGGTTGATAGAACCCCATAGGCTGCGAATTGAGCAGGGCGGCACAAAATCCGGCGGGATGATACCGCTTCAACCACGCTGACACATAGACCAACAAGGCGAAAGAGGCGGCGTGACTTTCGGGGAAACCATATTCTCCGAATCCGCAAATCTGTTCGAAACATCGCGCGGCGAATTCCCTGGACAGCCCGTTCCCGGTCATCCCCTCGATCAGTTTCGTACGAAAGTTGGCGATGTCGCCGTTATGCCGCCATGCGCCCATGGCCCTCCGCAGTCGGTCGGCCTCCCCGGGAGTGAACCCGGCCGCCACGATCGCCAGTCGCATAGCCTGCTCTTGGAACAACGGGACTCCTAGTGTACGTTCCAGGACTTTTCGAATAGCCTCGCTCGGATAGGTAATCGCTTCTTCGCCGCTTCGACGGCGAAGATAGGGATGCACCATGCCGCCCTGGATCGGCCCCGGTCGGACAATGGCGACCTCGATGACCAGATCGTAATAGCACCGCGGTTTGAGCCGCGGCAACATGCTCATCTGCGCCCGGCTTTCGATCTGGAACACGCCGACGGTATCGGCGCGACAGATCATGTCGTAGACGACCGGATCCTCCGGGGGGATCGTATGCAGACCAGGAGGAATTACGAATGACGAATGACGAATTACAAAATGGGGGTCGCCATTCGTCTGCGTGTCGTGGGCGTCGTTGGTCTTTTGTAATTCGTAATTCGTAATTCGTAATTGTTCTTCCATCAGTGTCAGGCATTTGTGAATCGCCGTCAGCATTCCCAAAGCCAAGCAGTCGATCTTCAGAATGCCGAGTGCGTCGATGTCGTCCTTGTCCCATTCGATGAAGGTGCGCCCGGGCATGGCCCCGTTTTCAAGGGGGACCATTTCGCAAAGCGGTCCGCGCGTAATCACAAAGCCCCCGACATGCTGCGACAGATGGCGGGGAAATCCAATAATCTGCGGGACCAAGCGGCTGAACAGTCGCACCGTGCGATCCGACGGGTCGAGGCCGACCTCGTCAAGAAACTCGGGCGGTAAAGTCTTTTTGTCCCACCACTCGTGCTTTTTGGCCAAGGCCGAGACGCGGTCAAGGGAAAGACCCAAGGCTTTGCCTACGTCGCGGATCGCCGACCGCGGCCTGTAAGTAATGACCTCGGCCACAATACCCGCGTGGTCGCGCCCATATTTGTCGTATATGTATTGGAAGACCTCCTCGCGGCGTTCGTGCTCGAAGTCGACGTCAATGTCGGGCGGCTCCTTGCGTTCAGCGCTGACAAAGCGTTCGAAAAGCATCTCCACGCGATCGGGATCGACGCTGGTGATCCCCAGGCAATAGCATACCGCGGAATTGGCCGCACTGCCGCGCCCCTGGCACAAGATGTCCTGGGAACGAGCAAATTGCACGATGTCCCAGACCGTCAGAAAATACGGCTCATAAGCTAATTCGGCGATGAGGACGAGTTCATGGTGGAGAAGGGAACGAACCTTTTGCGGAATCCCGTTAGGATACCGGTCGTGCGCTCCGGCCCAGGTTAGTTCAGCCAAATAGTCACGGGGAGAGCGCCCGTGGGGAGAAAGCGTTTCTGGATACTCATAGCGCAACTCGTCGAGGGAGAAAGAGCAACGATCGCGGAGTTCGAGGGTCCGGGCGATGGCGTCGGGATAATCGCGGAAGAGGCGTTCCATTTCATGGATGGGTTTGAGATGGCGTTCGGCGTTGGCGAATAGAGTGTTGCCGGCCTCCTGCAACGTGTAGCCGTGGCGAATACAGGTGAGTACGTCCTGCAAGAAGCGCCGCCGGGGTTCGTGGTAGTGGACGTCATTCGTCGCAAGGAGGGGGACGCCGAGCTTGCGCGCCATGACATCCATTTCGGCGAGATGACAAGCATCATCCGGTCCGCCATGTACACTGGCGGCGAGGTATAGGCGGTCGGCAAAGATGTCCCGATAGGTGTGGAGGGCGCTTGGATTGTCGAGTGTCGATTGTCGAATGTCGAATAGGCGTTGCTCAAACATTTGACATTCGCCATTCGACATTCCGCGATTTGTGGTGAGTGCGTGCGCCCGGGCGCAGGGAGAATGACTCACAATCGCCGCAATCAGCCCCTCCGACCACTGTGCAATGTCGTCGAGTGTGATCGCGCAGGAACCTTTGACAACGCGCAGGCGGCCTTGCGTGATGATGCGCGCGAGTCGGCCATAGCTCGCCCGGTCCGTCGCGTAGAGGAGAACAGGTGGTGCGTCGAGGGGGGTGATTTCCGCTCCGACAATGAGTTTGAGCTTGCAGGCCTTGGTCGCACAGTGCATCCGCACGACGCCCGCGAGGGTATTGTGATCGGTGATGGCGATGGCCGAGTATCCAAGTTTGGCCGCCTGTTCAGCTAATTCCTCCGGATGAGACGCACCGCAAAGAAAGGAGAAATTGCTTTTGCATTGCAATTCGGCGTATTGGCCGGGGATGGTCGGGCCCGCAGGACGCAGTACGGTGTTCGTCGTTGCCCGATGCAATCGACGGACCGGATGGCCGCGCTTGTTGGGATCGGGCTTGTCGGGCATTTAGGCGAACCATCCGTGCAAGAACCATCGACCGGCGCCGTGATCGCGGAAGATCCAGTAGCGGCGGCCGTGAGTCGTCGTGACGCGGTAATAGTCACGTTGCACATGCGGTCCCCGCCACCAACCGGTCTCGATGCGCTCCGGCCCAATGCTGTCGGCGATCGCGTGTTGAACTCCCTCGAAGCGAAAAGCGATCGGCGGGCCGTCCGGCACAACGGATATGGCCGCAATCTCGATCGGGTTCGGCGACAATCGCAGCGGCCGCAGACCCATAGACGCGGCGTCCCCTTCGACAGGGCGGGGCGCGGACTTCCGCCCGCGCGAGGGTGGTACGGACAAACTTGTTGGTCCGTGCGTTGAGTTTCCTCCACGGACAGGCGAAGCTTGTCCGTTCCGCCCATTGCCCGTTACGGGAACATAATCAAACGCCCTCTCGGGTTGATAGTCGCTGCAAAGCCGCGGTCGGACGACGGCCGACGAACCCAGTCGGACCGCCAAACGGTCCAGAAGATCGCCCAGCTTTAGCTCATCTTCCGCGCCAGTGTCGAACAACTCGCCTTGCCGGTCGTCGAGTGGGTCGATCTCGCGGGCCCAGACCGTCAGCGACTCTGCCGGTGTGGGAAGACAAAGCTCATCCAGTCGGACCCTCATCAGTTTCATCAGATGCTTCGCCGATCGCGTAGGCTGGGATAGATTGACTTCCAATGTGGCGGCGTGAGTGCGCGCCGTGTGTAGGCGACCCACCTCTTCAGAGGGGGGAGACACCGGACAGTAGAACGTCACAAACGCCTGCCGCACGCCGGCGACCCGGCGGGCAAGTTGCTCACAGAACCGCTCCGTCGCCCAATGGACGCCTTCCGTCAAAACGCTCCGATCGGCCGTGGTCGCCCCGAAGTGCATCCGAGAGGTCAGCACCGTTTGCGGCTGATACGGTGTGAGCACTTCCGGCAGATCGCCCAAGGCTTGATCGAGGCGATCCAGCAGTCCCTCGCCGAATCGCGAGGCCAACGAAGACCGCGGCAGGTGCAACAGCGACCCGACCGTCTCCACTCCCACCGACGCCAAGGCCGCGACCACGTCGTCGTCGATCCGTAGCGACCACACCGGCAGCGGAGCCAGATCGGCGGCGGTCCGTCCGGACTCGGCGATCACCGTCGGTTGGGGGTGAGCGTGGGATAGCGCCCAGGCGGCGCCGACGGTATCGGCCGCGGCGCCACGGACCGTGAACCCTTGCGTGATAAGCCCTTCCATCGCCGTTTGCAGCAGGTTCGCCTGACCGCCGAACAACCGCTCGCAGCCGGTGATGTCCACGATCAGCGTGTCATCGCCTTCGATATGGACGACCGGCGATAGACCCTGCGCCCAGACGGCCAGCGACTCCAATTGCCGTCGATCGGCCTCAGGATCGTCGTCGTAGGTGCCAAGCTGCGGCACCATTGCCTTGGCCTCGGCCAGGGTCTGATCGGGACGGATGCGCAGCCCGGCAGCCGCTGCATTGACGTGGACGACCCGTACCGTCTGCCCCTGCGAGGCGATCGTGACAATGGGGATTTTCGATTGTCGATTGTCGATTGTCGATTGTTGATGAGCGGACGGTCGCCCAATCGACAATCGACAATCAGCAATCGACAATTGCAGGTTATCCCGTCTTCGCAGCCGATCGGTCGACAGGAAGGGAATGTATAGAGCCAATGCCCGTTTCATGATGTAAATCCACCAGCAGCGGTTCCGTGGGCATCCCTTCCCGAACCGAAAGCAACGTGATGCGACAGGGGCGGGCGGCGGGTTTCTCCGCCTCGCGATAATCCACGCTTTCCAGCAACATCTGAACGGCCGCGAAGCTTTTCGTCCGCCGCCGAACCGATCGCAGGATCAGTCCCATGCAGCCGCTGCTTTCAGCAGCGAGTTGCAGCCGGCGGGAGAGGAGATCGTCAAGTCTGGTCAAAGGCGCGATCACCACCGCGACGGCAGGGCAGCGTAGCGATTGATCCACCGCCCAGAACGCATCCCGCTCGTTTCCGGGCCGCAGAACGATCAGCCGATCGAACTCGATGCCGTGTTGCCGCGCCGCCGGCGGGTAGAAATCCCCCAGGGCATCGATCAAGACAATACTGCGATGATCCTTTTCCGCGGCGTTGAAGGGAACCCATTGCTGATTGTCGATTGTCGATTGTCGATTGCATAGAGGTTGTTCCATTGACAATCGACAATCGACAATCGCCAATTCTTTAGATGGGTGATCGACTGCTTCGCCGACGGGGAATGTGCGTTCATTCCCACCTCCCAGACATCGACTCACGATCCGTAGGGCCAGCGACATCGCCCCCACGCCGGGGGCGTCGAAGAGGATTTCGGTGATCGCCCCGTACGGCAGCCCGCCGTACGGCAAGGCTGCGTCCACCGGTCCCAGGCCCGTGGGGACGAACCGCCGACTCCACCCCGCCCGTTTGGCCCGACGACGATGGAACCGCTCCAGCTCGCCCCGCAACCGACGTACGATTTCGGACGGATCGTTGCGCTCCCAGGTCTGGGGGGCGCCGTTGCGGCGAGGAATCTCGGTCGGATCGGTTCGACGCGCAATCGCCATCGCATCGTTGTAATGCTGAACCCCGATCGCATCGTCACGATGCGGGATCCAGGTCGAACCGTTTTGACGTAAGACCCCTGTCGCACCGCTTGGATACGTCATCTCCGTCGCACCGTCTGGGTGTGTCATTTTGCTTGCATGGCCTCGGCGCGCAGCCGCCGCGCCGACGTCGATGGTCGCGATCGACATCGTTCTTGACCTCTGTTCCAACGGTTCGGACCGCGTGGAGGTTCGGGCGCTTCCTCCCCGGAGAGTCTAGCCCCTCAGCGAAGTGCGCCACGGTCTTTCTATACCTAACATATACCAAACCTATCCCGATTTCAAGGCCGAAATGGCGGATTTTTTTAGGGTTCTTCGCCGGAGGGAAGACGCGGGGGGACTCGGGCCGACAAGGTGTCTCTAAGGGTGCGTTCATATTATGGCTCCAGCGCAGAACCATGCACTTCAGCGCAGAACCGTACGCACCCTTAGAGCGTTCGCGTTGTAGCTCCAGCGCAGAACCACGCACTTTTGCGCAGAACCGCACGCGCCCTTACAAACGGCCGGACGATAGGAGTGGGTAATAGTTCCCAAGTTGCGTACCCAAACGATGGCGTCCCATGTCAAAGGCCCTAAGGTAACGCCAGCCGGATCGCCTGGCATTTTAGTACATAACTATATGTAGGATAGAAAGTTACGAATCATATCGTGGAAAAACGAACGAGCGGAATCCGCGTGGCACGCGATGTGCGTTAGGCTACTTCCGGGCAAGCGAATCCTGCGCGATCGCGACTTTGGGGGAGCCACACTTGGGGGGGGACGGAACCGTGTGTTCCTGTGTCCCGATGGAACACAGCTTCCTCTGCGGGCGACCCGCCGGAGCCACGAAACCAGGCCGTGCGTTTGGGGAGATGCGCATGGCCTGTGTCAGTGGCTTCGGCGGGAAGCCGTTTTTACGGGTCACGTCAGGCGTCACTCTTCGCGTCGTCGGCCCGCGCCCCGTGTAACCGGTCCATCCGCTCACGCATATCGGGGGTGATGTAGAGCGCGGCGGCCTCCGGAAGAGAGGCCAGTGCCTCAACGCAGCGATCCAGCCGGGTGGCCAAGTCCGCCTCCAAATCGACGAAGACGACGCGCTGCCCGCGAATCTTGCACAGCCCGCCGCCGCTGCCGCCGAGTTGTTCCCGGCGGACTTCGATACCCAGTTGCTCGAATAATTGGAGAACCGTGTCAAGCTGGGCAGTCGCATCCATCCGTCGTCACCCCCTTCAAGTGTCGCGACGCGTAGAACCGATATCCCGAATCGGGAAGCTGCTCACCATACCACAACCGGGAACGTCGCCCAATGGCCAAGGCATCGCCGACTCGAACGCGACCGGGCGATGGCGTCGCCTCACCGGTCGAGGAGCGGCTTGCTCAACTCTCGGCGCGGTTCGATTTGCTCAAGGCGCAGGTGAGGCAAGCGCAGCAACTCGCCAACCTGGGCACGGCGGCGGCCATGCTCGCCCACGAGGTCAACAACCTGCTCACGCCGATTCGTGCGTACGCGGAGTATGCGTTGACGTCCGATGACCACGAACTGATGCGAAAGGCGCTCACCGTCACGACCAAGAACGGTCACATGCTCATCGCCATGTCGTCGCGGATTCTGGAAATCAGCGCCGCCAAGCCGCAGAAGACGGAACCGGTCGCCGTGCGTCCCGTGGTCGAGGACGCCCTGGCGAGTCTATGCCGCGACTTGTCGAAAGACGGCATCGATGTTTCCGTGAACGTCGAGGAGTCGTTGACCGTCCAGGCCGATCCGCTGCGACTCCAACAGGTGTTCTTCAACCTGTTCCTGAACGCCCGGGAGGCCATGAACGCGTCGCACTCCGGACGCCTCACCGTTTCGGGAACGCGCAACGACCGGACCATCGTCATCGAGGTTCGCAACACCGGCGACCCGATCCCTCCGGAGTTACTGCCGCACCTCTTCGAGCCTTTCCAGACATCCAAACCGGTGGAGCGTGAGGGGCGTCGGCGTTGCGGCGGATTAGGCCTGGCCCTGTGTCGCGATTTGATCGAGGAGAATCACGGGACCATCCGCGTCTCGAGCACACCGGGCGAGAGCACGACGTTCACAATCACGCTTCCGGCATATTAGCCGCCCACCCTGGACGACAGGGTCATTTAGCGGTTTCATACCCCTCATGGACGGTATCGACCATGAAGTGACCTTCTGTAGCGACGCGTCCGGTTGGATGAATGAGGAACTCGCGTCCCGCCCTGAGCTACCCTTTGCGCGAGCGCGGATTGAGCAATCCAGCAGGGGGTCCCGAAAGCGTCGAGACCTGACAATCCTTGACCGCTCCGGCAGTATCGCAATCACCGGCGAGGTGAAACTACCGTACGCTCCCGATGGGGCCTCCCCTTACAACGCGCCGGTTGTGGAGGATGCCCACTCCAAGGCCGCCCGGGTCGGCGCACAGTGTAGTGTTTCAGGGTCAATCCCATTCTTAGTTGAAATTCCGAACGGCTCAGGAGGTTCACGCGAC
>CAYQZH010000067.1:0-15888 GCA_964421865.1 uncultured Phycisphaera sp.
CGGAGCAAGCCCGTGTCGAGGCCGAGGGCGTGACCACGTTCCTCTCCGACATGCTCGCGGCCGTCGACCCCTGGCAATCCGGCAAGGACGTCTCCGTGCGACAGGTGCTCGACCAGGCGTCGAAGACCATCAGCGAAAAGTTCACCAACAATCCGTTGGTTGGGGCCCGCTTGCGATCAACGATCGGCAAAAGCTATTACGGGCTGGGCTTATACGACGAAGCGGAACGGCACCTGCCGGTCGCGGTCGAGATGTATCGCCGCCTGCGGGGCGAAGAGCACGTCGAGACGATCCGATCCATGAATGCGCTCACTTACCTGTACCGTCAGCAGGGTCGTGGCGACGAAGCTTGGGCGCTGAACGAGCGGGCGGTGGAGCAAGCCCGCCATGGGCTTGGAGAGGGGAATGCGGAAACGCTGACGGCCCTGAACCTTAAGGGCACCCTCATGCAAGGTGTCGCGGGCCGCGAAGAAGAACTGCTCACTCTTCTCAAGTATGTTCTGGAGCAGAGGCGCCGGATCCTCGGCGAAGAACACCTGGACACTCTGAGTTCCATGCACCTCTTGGCCCTCTTGTACTGGTGGACCGGGCGCACGAGCGAAGCGGCGAGTATGTTTGAGCAAACCGCTGCAATCAGGCGCCGCGTAATGGGCGACGATCATCCGGACACGCAGATGTCGATGAAAATGTTGGCGGTCGCCTATTCTGGACTCGGCCATAGCCGGGAGGCGGTGACTCTTCTGGAGCGCGTTCTTGCCGCTCGACGCCGCGTCCTGGGTGAGGAGCATCTGCAAACGCTTACTGACATGGAGTACCTCGCCAAATTGTACGCGGGACTCGATCGCTTCGCCGAAGCCCGCGCGCTGTTTGAACAAGCGTTGGGGACCTCCCGCCGCGTTTTCGGCGAGCAAAGCATGTATACAGGCCAGGCGATGGAAAGTTACGCCTCGAGCCTGCTGACCTCGGGCCCGGAGGAACGACGAAACCAGTATGCAAAGGAGGCGCTAGGTCTCGCGGAACGCGCCTGCACGCTGAGAGAAAAAGGCGACGGCGCTGGCTGGGGTCTCCTTGATACACTCGCCCTGGCCCAGAATCTGACGGGGGTTACGGAAAAGGCCATCGAAACGCAGAAGAGGGCCCTCGTGCTCATGCCGGAAGAGTTTCGCGATCGGTGGGAATTTGAAGGGCGCCTGGCTACTTACTACCGCAGCGCCGGGCGCGAGGACGACGCCGCCCGCCTCGCCCTTCAGCGTCTGGAGACCCTGCGTCGCCTTATGGAGCGCGGGGGGGAAAGCCCGCAAGTTCTGAACGACTACGCCCGGGACCTGTTGACCATCGAGGCGCGGGACCTGCGTGACCCGGCAGGCGCGCTTCCTCTCGCAGAGCGGGCCTGCGCCCAGGCGGAGGAGCGTGGTACGTATGGGCGCTGGAACTACCTCGACACGCTGGCGTTGGCCCAGCACATGACAGGTGACACGGCCAATGCCATCGAGACGCAGAGACGGGCGCTGGGTCTGACCCCGCCGGAGTATCATCAACAACGCAAGGAAATGGAGCAGCGCCTGGCCGAGTACGAGGCGGCCCCCGCGGCGCAATCCGCCCCGGCGGCACCGTAACTGCGGACAAAACAGTTATGGCGTCGCGAAGATCGGAAACTGATCGCCGCCGGAGCGCAGAATTAACTCCGGCAGCGGGTGAAAGTCAAGGAGAAGGCCGAGGGTACCGTCGACGCGGGCCTCGTTTCTGGTACCCCACGCGTAGACCAGGATACTCCCGACCGGAATGCCAAAAAAGCGGAGGTCCATGGGGAACGCGAGGCCGAACTGCTCCCCCTCGGAGACGCCAAACGACACAGCGGCATAGGTAAGACCCGCAAGGCGCTCCGCATGGAAGGCGCCGTCAATGATGAGCTCGTCGCCGATGACCTCGGGGCTGATGGTGTTTTCCGAAACCCGCAGGAGGCGACCGCCGTCGCCGAAATGGATGCGGTACAAGCGGGTATCGGCTGACGGAAGCATGACGACCCCGCCGGTGAGGAATCCGCCGTACGGTCCCGGCCGCGGCGCGGCGCTGGAATCGTCCGTCGCGCCCGCGGCGTCCGGATTGGCGAAAACGGACCAGGTCGAGTTCTCGAACGCTGTCGGTCCGCTGCCCGCCGGCGCCGTCCGCCGGACGTCGCTGGGCAGAACGACCTCCAACTCCTCGGGCAGGTTCGGCGGCCCGAAACAACCCGAAAACCCGAGGGTCAAGCCACAAACGATCCACGTTGCGCCGCGTGTTCGCTCCGCCATTGTCCAAAACCTCCTTCAAGAAGCACCTTTTCCTCCGGGCGTCCGCGAGATTGCGCCGCACAAGAGCGTGCGGCGAGGCCATCTAATCCAAGCTGCACAGGCCGCTAGGGTATCGAGTACGTGTTCGGTGCGTCAAACCCCCCGTGTGTTCGCGGCGTTCGCCACTGGCTGCAAGCAGCCAGTGGCGCCCTTTCTAAACACGTTCTTAGGCACGGGATCGTTCCGCCGGAGAACGGACGTCGACGCCGGTGGTGAGGCCCTCGTCATCCGCGGGGATGGGTTCGCCGTGTTTCTCGAGACTTGCCCAATACCCCTCGATCACATCGACGGCCATCCGCCGCGCTTGGCGCAGCGTACGGCCCCACGTAATACATCCGGGAAGTGCGGGGACGAATACGGTGTAGCCGCCTTCGGCTCCGGCCGGAGAACGATCTGAAAGCGCATGGCCCCATGGTACGCGAACACGCCATTTTGTTCAAGCGGTATGCAAGTTCATACGGACATTGACACCTGCCGCAACGCCGTACGGGCCTTCCAGCGGGCGGGCCACACGTTCGGTCTGGTCCCGACGATGGGGGCCTTGCATGAAGGTCACAGGTCACTGATCCGCGCGGCGAAAGCGCGGTGTGCCCGCGTCGCAGTCACGATCTTCGTTAACCCCACCCAATTCGGCCCCGCGGAGGATTTCGCCGCCTATCCGCGACCGCTCGAAGCCGACCTGGGGGCCTGCGAACAAGCCGGGGCGGACATCGTCTTCACCCCCACCGTCGAAACGATGTACCCTGGAACGATGTACCCTGGTGCGAGATTCCCTGGTGCGAGATTCCAATCTCGCGCCAGCACGACCGTGCACGTGAGCGGGCTCACGGATGTTCTTTGCGGCCCACTCCGCCCGGGACATTTCGACGGCGTCGCCACCGTCGTCGCCAAGCTCTTTCAGATTCTCCCCGCCGACGCGGCGTTTTTCGGGGAAAAGGACTACCAACAACTGGCGGTCATCCGTCAGATGGTGCGGGACCTGAACATCCCCGTGGAGATCGTCGGCTGCCCGACGCTGCGCGAACCGGACGGCTTGGCCATTTCCAGCCGCAACGCGTACCTGAATCCGGCCCAGCGGCGTCAGGCCGGGTCGCTCAGCCGCGCCTTGTTCGCCGCCGTCGATCGAGTCCGCCGCGGAGAGCGGAACGTCGCCGCCCTGGTCGGCGGAATCCGCGAGGAGATTCTTTCCGCCGGTCCCGCTCGGATCGAGTACGTCGACGTCGTCGATGCGGACACGCTGGCGCTGCTGTCGATCGTGGATCGCCCCGCTCGGATCTGCCTCGCCGTTCGGCTCGGCTCCTGCCGCTTGATCGACAATGTGGGCGTGGACGCGCCCGCGCCGCCCGATTAGAATGCCCCGCGCGGTTGCATGATTCCCGAGCCACGGCATTCCCCCGAGCCGCGGCATTCATGCCGCGGGTTTTACCCGCCCCATGAATGGGGCGGCTCAGGAATGGGGCGGCTCAGACTGGACGAAACTCGGTAAACGGGGTTCCTATGTATCCCGAACTCTTCACTCTCCCCGGCGGGTTCACCATCAAGACCTACGGTTTCTGCCTCATGATCGGCTTTTTGAGTGCCGTCTGGCTGGCGATGCGTAGGGCTGCCCGCGTGAAGGCCGACCCCGATCGCGTCCTCGACATCTCCTTTTTTTGCCTCCTCTTCGGCGTCGGCGGAGCACGGGCGTTTTACGTCATCCACTATTGGACTCCGCAGTTTTCCGACGCCTCCAACCGCTTCCTCGCCGTGATCGACATCACCGAGGGAGGCCTCGAATTCCTCGGCGGATTCATCGGCGCCACCGTCGCCGTGGTGATCTACGCGATGCTGAAGAAGTTCTCCCTGCGAATGTATCTCGACATCATGGCCCCCGGCGCCATGTGGGGTCTGGCCTTCGGAAGACTGGGATGCTTCTTCAACGGGTGTTGTTTCGGCGGAGTTTGTGAGATGCCGCCGACCCATGAGGCCCGCTACGCCTGGGCCGTCCATTTCCCCTTCGCCAGCCCCGCCCACTGGAAGGAATGGGAGGACCGTCAGGTAACCGTCCCCGCGGAACTCATTACCACCTCCAAGGATCGGTTGTATCCCCCGCCCTGGCTGCTCCCTGATTCGCTGCTGGCCATGTCGGTCGAAAAACGCGAGGGACTCGTGCGTCAACTCGGTGATCTGAAAGCCGCATGGGATCGCGCTAAGGCTCAATCGGCAGATTCGGCGGAGTTGGCGAAACTCAAGGCCGCGATCGAGGTCGCCGAGAACAAGGCGAAAGCCCACCAACAAGAATTGGCTTCCCTCCTCACCGCTCAGCGGTTCCCCTCCCGCGTCGAACCCAGCCGGAGAACCTCGGTCTCCGAGTTGGAGCAGTTGGCCTCACAGTATAAATCGCTCGCCATCCACCCGACCCAGCTCTACGCCGCGATCCACGCGATGCTGCTGTCGGCGTTCCTTTCCGCACTCTTCTACGTCCGCAAGCGGCATGGCGTGGTGATCGCCACGCTCCTGCTCCTCTACCCGATCCAGCGCGTGGTCGAGGAGATGATCCGCGTGGACAACCCCCACGATGTGGCCGGCCTCACCGTTTCTCAGTTCGTCGGCTTGTTCCTGTTCCTCGCCGGCGTCGCCTTCCTCATCGCCTTGTACAAGGCTCTTCCGGAACGCTCGCTTTACGCCGTCGCCGCCCAACCGGCAGACCACCATCGCTGACCATCTAGCAGCGTAGCATTAAGTATTGCGTTATAGCATGAATAGCCCACGGTCAGCGTACCGGCATTGGTGCTCCGCTCGCCTCCCGCGTTTGCCCGCGAGACCCCTCGCCGGTAGATTCCGGGGTCGATTCATCGTTCGCCCGTGAACCCGGCGTGTCCGGGGCGTTCAGGCGTGGCGATTCAGGGGTTTTGAGAGATTCTTATGTCCACGGGTGCGTCTTCGACGACCAAGAACCGGATCAAAGTCATCATCCTCGGAGCAGCGGGACGGGACTTCCACGACTTCAACACCTTCTGGCGGAAAGACCCGCGTTACGAGGTGGTGGCCTTTACCGCCGCCCAGATTCCTGACATCGACGGCCGCACCTACCCCGCCGAGCTTTGCGGCGATCGCTACCCCAACGGCATCCCCATCGAGCCGGAGGAAAAACTCGTCGAGCTGATCCGCAGGCACGACGTCGACCAAGTGGCGATGGCCTACTCCGACCTCGCCCACGAGGACGTGATGCACAAGGCCGCCATCGTCAACGCGGCGGGGGCCGACTTCCGAATCCTCGGTCACAAGAGCACCATGATCGCCTCGAAAAAGCCGGTCATCGCCGTATGCGCCGTACGCACCGGCTGCGGCAAGAGTCAGACTTCGCGGGCCGTCACCGGGATTCTCAAGTCGATGGGCAAACGCGTCGCCGCCGTGCGCCACCCCATGCCCTACGGCGACCTCACCAAGCAGATTTGTCAGCGCTTCGCGACGATCGAAGATCTCGACCTGCATCACTGCACCATCGAGGAGCGCGAGGAATACGAGCCGCACCTCCAGGCCGGCAACGTCGTCTTCGCGGGGATCGACTACGAGCGCATCCTCCGCGAGGCCGAGAAGGAGGCCGACGTGATTCTCTGGGACGGCGGCAACAACGACATGTCCTTCTACCGCCCCAACCTCTACATCGTCGTCGCCGATCCGCACCGCGCCGGACACGAGGTGCGTTTCTACCCCGGCGAGACCAACGCCCGAATGGCCGACGTGGTCCTCATCAACAAGACCGGCACCGCGGACCCGGAGGACGTGAAGACCGTCGAACGCAACATCAAACGCATCAACCCCCACGCCAAGATCATCCGCGCGAAATCCCCGGTGACCGTCGAGAACGCGGCCTCCATCAAAGGCCAGCGCGTCCTCGTCGTCGAGGACGGCCCGACGCTCACCCACGGGGACATGAAGTTCGGCGCGGGGCACATCGCCGCCAAGCAACACGGCGCCGCGACGATCGTCGATCCGCGACCCTACGCCGTCGGCTCGATCAAAAAAACCTTCGAGAAATACACCCACGTCACCGAAGTGCTTCCCGCGATGGGCTACGGCAAAAAGCAAATGAAGGAGCTGGAGTCCACCATCAACGCCGCCGACTGCGACCTCGTGCTCATCGGCACCCCCATCGACCTGGGCCGACTGCTGAAGATCAACAAACCCGCCCTCCGCGTGACGTACGAACTGGACACCGTCTCCATCGCGGCCTTGAAGTCCGAGGTTGAGCGGGTGCTGCGGTAGCCGACCGCTGCATCACGATCAAGCCGGGTCGCCAGGCAGGTCGGGTCATCGACCCGACGGATCGTTCTAACGCACGGGATACTCGTTGGTGCTGAATGTCATCCGCGGCGGACAGGCTCAGCTCCAACGCGGCCGGCTCCAATGCGGCTAACACCTGCCGAGTCACCAGTCGATCCAACGCCCCGCCCGTCACGCTTTGGCACGGCGGGCGTCAATATTCAATGGCCTGTCGCGCGCAGACGTACCGCAGACGATTGAGGTTGACGCCCCCACCATCTTCCGCGGGTTCCGTCCGCCGGCGGCGGACTCCACCCGTGGCCACAACCCTTGCCCCCGTAGGGGTCGGACGGAAGCCCGGTTCGGGCGTTCGTGGCGGCCGTTCGCGTCACCGAGCTGTCCAGGTCGAGGATGATCCGGTCGCGGGACGTGCGCTCGGCAGCGTCAATCGGCAGTCCACTCCTACGGTGCCCCGAGGGGCACGTTCCAGGGGGACGAGTTCAACGCCCCGGGTTCCTTGGACTGGGGATGACCGACCCATTTGTAGGCTTCGGCAAGGACCTCGGCCCGCCGATCCTGTCCGCCGGCGGCGAGTTCCTCGCGGATTTTTCCGCCCTTGCCGGTAGGCCCCAGCAGCTCCGCGAACACGGCCTCCACGCTGTCCATCATCCGCTCCAGCCGGTCCAGTTCGTAGAAGTCGAGCCCCGTGGTTTTGTAGCGCTCGGCGTCCAAGCGTAAGAAAACCGCGAGTCGCGAAGTGACTTGAGCCTTCTGGTCGGCGTTCAAGGCCGCAAAAACCCCGGCGCTGCGGAAGAACTCGAAGGCCTCCACCTCGGCGCCGTCGGCGGTCACGGCACCCGCACGCCGGTCGCCAAGACGTTTGTCGAAGATCGCGAGATAGGCGTCCAACACCGCCGGGACCTGATTCCCGTGGGCCAGGGCCAGGTAGATGCGGCCAAGCACGATCGGACTGGTTTCGGCGAGCGCCGCCTTTTTCAGCGCATCGACGGCCTCATCGAGCTTGGCCTTGTCCGCGGCGATGGCCGCTTTCGGGGCCGAGAGACCTTCCGCGCAAAGATAGCGCGCCGCCTCGTACCGCGTCCTCAACCCGGCCACCAAACCGGGCAGCGTCTCCACCCGGTCCCGATCCATGTCCACCAAAACGCGGGCCAGCGCAAAAGCGACCCAGGAATCGAGCTTGGCGTTGCCGAACTGGGCTGCGGCGACGATCGCGGTCTGGGCGGCCAACTGGGCCCGGAACGGCGGCGTATTCGCCTGGTTTTCGTACTGCCCTTTGAATTTCTTCCGCAAGGCGACGGACGCCGCTTGGCGATCGGCCTCGGGCGTCGCCGCCAGCTTATCCACCTGCAACTGTACCCAATCTCCGATGCGCCGCTGATCGGAAACGCTGATCTGGGCAAGCTGGCGGATGGTGTTGATCGTGTCGTCTTCGGGGGTCGCGTCCTGTGCCAGGGCCGACCCGAAGAAGAGGGGCGGTCCGGCAAGGAGCCAGACTACGCAACAGGCGGCGCGGTTCTGCATGAACAACATCTCCCGCCTCGGCGGTCCTCGTTCCAGGGCTTCGCGACATCATCCGGGGAATCGAACATGACGCCCGCACGGCCGCGGACGCAACGTTCGGCGGCTGCAACGGTGGGTTCCCGCGCCGGCCCCGAGTCGTCGGGACTTAGCCGATCCAGCCGGTGGCAGGCTAGCGAAAGCCACGGCAGGGTGTCAAGGCGGACGCCGAATGCCGGCGAAGACGAAGGTGACCGAACGAATGGAACGTGGTACGCTGGAGTCGGTGGAAAGGCGCCGTTGCGAAGCCGCGGAAGACGCGGCAACGCCGCCAGGGCAGCATGGGGCCGTCGACCCGGTGGTCCATCAAACGATGCACAGAATTGTGCAGGAAGGAGTTACCATGCGAAGACGAGTTTCACTCATCGGGACCCTCGGTTTGGGGTTGGCCTTTTCCAGCGCGGCCGTTTCAGCGGAGACCGTCGAGGAGGTAAGCAAGAAAATCGCCGCGGCCTCCGAGAAGCTCAACTCGTTCAGTGCGAAGACCAAGACGGTGACCGAAATGAAGCAGGAGGGCTTCTCCATGGTCAGCACGGCCGACGGCACGACGGAGATGCTCCGCAAGGGCGGCGATTTTCTGATGCGCTCCGAGAACAAAAGCGTGTCGGAGACCAACGTGGGAGGCAATGTAACTAAGCAGGAGTCGTCCGCTCTGATGATCACCGACGGGTCGTTCGCCTACACGGTTTCCGAAGCGGCGGGCGCCAAGTCGGCCCAGAAGATCAAGCTCGAGAAGCCGGACGTTGATCCGTTGAAGGACTGGCGAAACATGGCCGATCTCAAGGTCCTCCCCGATTCATCCTCGGACGGACGCGCCGCGTGGGTGATCGAGGCGACCCCGAAGCCGGACCAGCCCGGCGTGGGAAAGACCGTCATCCACTACGACAAGGAAAGCGGCCAGATGATCAAGATGGTCACCCACACGCCCGACGGAAAACCGATGAGCACGATGACCTACAGCGACATCAAGATCAACGACAAGATCAGCCCCGACCGCTTTGTCTTTAAGGCGCCGCCGGGCGTTGAAGTTCAAGACTTGTCGAAGTGACTTTCCGGGGACGGCTTCCCGGCCGGGGACCGGCACAGGCCGGTGCGTTACGGATGGACGTGGACACAGACGGCGCAGGCCGCGCCCGCGGCAGACTCGTTCACGTGAAAGACGCATCCGAAGGAGCGACGGGGCATGCCTGAACCCGAACCGTCATCACCGTCAGGTTCACCGACAGCGGAAGAGCTTCGCAACGCATTGAAAGCGTTCAAGAAGCGCCTCAAGCTCACCCGCCTCGACGACGAATCGAGCCTCGGACGTGGGCCGTTGTCGGGCGGCAAGTCTTCGGGCATCGTGGCCATCACGCCGCCGCATCAGTACCCAAGGGCCGTCTGGGATCAACTGGTCGCACAGGGCAGGCTCAAATACGCGGGCCAGGGGATGTATCAGCTTGCAGATTCGTAGCGTTTCACGATCCAGAACGATCTTCACGGCGTCGGCCGGCGACGGGGGATAAGGGGCGATCCGGCTCAAGAGCAGTACCACACTCTGCCACCCATTGCATCACAGTAGCGCGCGGGCGTCATGGCCCCCGGCACCCACCGTACTCGCTCATGAAGATACATCGAGGGCTTGGATCGCCACGTACGCAACGCATCGCGCCAGCATCTGCCAGAAGTTCAGATCCTGTTTAGGCACGATGAACTTGTTCAACTCTTCGTTGGGATCATCGCCCTTGCGTGCCCAGAATTCGATGCCCTCGAAGTCATTCGTGTAGGTCCAGTTGGCGTGTGCGATCGCGTTCCGAAAGGCGCGGACCGGGTTGTCCGTCAAGAATTTGCAGCACCTGTTGGTAACGGTACCTTGTTCAGCGCGGCAACGGAGGGCCTTGAATAGCCCGTTCCCAAGATATACAAAACACACGTAATTCTGCACGATGACCTGGGCTCGCACGATTTCAGGCTTGTCAGACATCGTGCTAGCGAAATCCATAAACGCTTGGAACGCGCGTAACTCATCATGTCGTTTTCCGATAGGGACGCGGTTCGCACCGATATCGGATAGTATTGCCTGCGCATCAAGTTGGGTGATCTCACCATGTAGCGCCGACGCAAGCCGATTGCAAGCGGAACTAGGCAGCTTGAGGTCGTCGCGAAGCTTTGACGCCCATTGGGCCATTTGGTGGTCGAGATGTTGGAGCCCGGCGTCCATATGCTCATGATCATCTCATGCTGGACTTTTCGCAAGGCGTGCGTTCATCATGGATTACGGTCTTGTTCCGCCGGCGAGCCGATTGCGTCCGGGTCTACGCCTTCGGCGTCGTCGTCCTTGAGGATGGGCAGGTTCAAACGACGTGCCCACTCGCGGGCGTGCTGGAGGCGTGTCGCCGCCGGCTCCCGCCGCACCGCTTCGTAAGCTTCCGCCCGCCAGCGGCGCACCTCTTGCAGCATTTTGCTTTCACGCATCGTCTTCGGCATAGAGCACCTCGCCGGGACTCACGATCCGCATCTCATGATGATAGCCTTGCAGAACCGCCACGGCATTGAATTGTTCCGCTCGCCGGACGTTGGCGATGTGGCGGAAGTTCCACGACACGAGAACATCCAAGCGCCTGTCAAACGCCGCGGCCACGTGCCCGGCATCATCCGGCTTGCCCGGCGGCACCACGCCCGCGGCGAGAAACGCGTCCGCGAGAGCCAGTGCCCGCTCGGACAAAACGAAAAGCGTCGGACGGACATCAGCGACAAGCTTCTCCAATCGCTCCCGCAAGAGGGACTCGGCGCGGCTCATCTCCTGCAAGACAAGACTCGATATAAAGGGTGCGAAAACGCGTCGGCGACAACGATCCAGGAATTCCTCGGTGTCGGCGCGATAGTCCGGCGCATCCTCCGCCAGCGCAAAGCTCCACACGGTCGTTTCGATGTAGATTCGCAGCCTCGTTTCAGCCATTCAATCCACGCAGACATTCCCTCGATCATGGCCTTCGCAACGCATGGACGCTCCGTCGCGAAAAACCGATACACCATCCGATCGTAACCGTTCAGAGCAACCTAGCCCGTTCGCTCCCGCTTGACAAGGCACGCGGCCGGGTTCTTTCCTGGGCTTGCTACCCTGGTTTTGCCGGTGACCCGGCGTAAACCACACGGCCCACTCAAACAACCCCCTATGGAGATTCCCCGGCGCGCCGGGACCACCATGCCGGCGGCCGGCCACGCAGGGCTTGGGCGTAACACCCGCCGCCCATCCTTTCATCCGTGGCGGAGCACCAAGGGACCGCGTGCCCTAACCGCCGCCCCCGGCGAACGAGGCCAAGTAGGCCTGTAGGTCGGCCAAATCCTGATCGGACAGTTCGATCTTCAGGGGGTGGGGTTGGTCGCCTCGCAGGACGCCATCGTGCGTCTCCGACGTCACTGCGACGATCGGCGGTGCACTGAGGGCGCAGCCGCCGGAGGCATCCGCGCAATGGCAGGCGGCGCAGTTGTTCGCCGTAAACACCGTCTGCCCAGCCGCAGGGTCGCCAGTTAGACCGGTCGAGCCGCCGCTTCCGCCGCCGCTGGTGGCGTCACCCCCGTTGCCTTGGTCGGTACCGCCGCCGCCCTCGTCCGTCGTTGAGCCGCTATCGCCCGCCGCAGCGCCGTTTCGGTCAAGCGAGTCGGCGAGGCGGTTCTCAAAATCGGTGAGCCACAGGTCGATGAGGGTACGGCCCGTCGCGGTGGCCGATTGAAGCAGGACCTCGTTCAGGTTCGTGCCGCATCCCGCGAACGGAACCGCGAGCGCCGCGAGCACCAGTCGCCACGAGCGGCTTTTCATCGTTCCCCATCGTCCGACCGGTGCTTGGTCCATCCTGTTGCTCCGTGTGATATCAGCGGTGTACGACAACGGATTTCATTTCGGCGTCGGCGGCGCGGCGGTCCGCAACAGGGCGCCCGATCCGAAGTGCGGATCATGGCAACTCGTGCATTGCTCGACCTTCGGGCCGCCGTGCGCGTCCTTGCTCAAGTCGGGCGGTTCGTCATGGCACTCGACGCAAATCTGCAACAGCGGATGTTTCAACAGGTGCGGCTGGTCGCTACGGTGCATGTCGTGGCACTCGGCGCACTGTCCCTGGGCCACCGGGGCATGGCCCACTTCCGGCCCGAAATAGCGAGCGTGGCAGCCGCGGCACGAATCCGCGAGGTCTTTTCGCACCTGCATCCGCAGTGCCGTGTCGTGACAGCTTTGGCACTGCCGCGCAAGGTAAGGCGGGTGAAGCGAGACGTACTTCGACTCCGGCAACGACAAAGCCGGCGGCTCAGAAGGCGAATCTGCGGGTTTGTCGGCGACGCCCTGCGCCGGCGGCTCAGGGGGAATCTCGAAGAAAAACGCCTTCAGCCGCTCGCGGGCCGACGACGAGCAGCCCACGCTGACGGCGACGGCCAGTAGCGCGGCAGGGCCGAACTGACGCCTCAAGCACGTTCTCACGATGCCAACTCCATTCGGCGCGCGCCGTACGATACCGGGGGGCTGATTGAAGATCAATGCGGACGATCAGGAGGTCCAAGGCGGAACCCCAGCCACCGAAGCCCGGACCGAGAAACTCTTGTTTGCCCTTTCAGAGGGGATCGCCTATACCACTTGCCATCTTCCCGGCCTGGGGAGGCAACGGCGCGGTTGCTCCTTAGGGCTTGGGTGCTGACTGATCGCCCCAACGCTCAAGGGCGTTGGTGCTGAACGGTGGAAGTCTCGGAACCACGGAGAGGCGCAGGGATGCGTTCCCCGGGCAACACCGTACGCTACACGGTTTCAAGCTGTGCGGTCTGGGTGGTGCTGACGGGCGGCGTCGCCGCCAAGCAGGCGTGCGCAGCCGACGGCAATGAAGTGCCGCCCCCAGACCCCAAGTACCTCAGCCTCGACCACCTCGACGCCTACCTGGAACTCAAGGCCGAGTTCGCCTCGGTGCAGGTGGACACTCAGGGACAACGACTGCTCCGGCCCGGCCGCTCTCAGAAAAACCGCGACTGGACCGTCGAAGAACGGCTCGGTCTCAAACTCGGCGGGGCCGTCCTCGATCCGGGGGTCATCACCTACGGCGGAGAGATCAGTTTCGCGTTGACCCAAAGTCGGTTCGAGGAGCGGACGTGGCTGTTCGACCGCAACGACGACGACAACGGATCGCTGCTGACGTACGACCTTCGGGCGGACTTTTTCCGGGGCAAGAAGGTGTCCGGCTCGATCTACGCCCTGCGGCAGGACGATCGCATCAATCGGCGATTTCAGCCGACCCTCGATCAACGGCGGACGGGGTTCGGCACGAACTGGGTCTTCTCCGACGACCGGTTCCCGATGGAGTTGTCGTACGATTACCTCGAAACCGACCGCATCGGCAACGCCGACCACCGCGACGACGAGCACTTCACCGCGAGCAACCTGCACTACGGCGCGGACTGGATCATCTCCGAGCATCAGCGGTTCAAGTTCTCGTACGAACACGCGGACACGAAGCAGGAATACCAGGGTTCGCGCCGCCCGTTCGAGACCACGCGGAACCTGTTCGGCTTCGAGCATCAGCTTGACTTCGGGCCGGGCTACGAGCACAGTCTGCGGACGTTGGTGCAGTGGCAGGGGGAAAGCGGGGACTTCGCCCGCGACTACTTCCGCATCGGCCCGCAGCTTACGCTCAAGCACAGCGACAGCTTGCGTACGTCCTACAAATACCAGGCCGATCGGGAGGTCTACGAAGGGATCGACGTGGAGACCCATCGCGCCGATTTCCTTGTTACTCACCAGCTTTACAGCAACCTGACGACGACGGCGGATGTCTTCGGGCTCAAAGAGAACGTTGACGGCTCGGTGGACACCGATCAATACGGGGCCTCGGTCGATTGGCAATACAACCGGAAAAACCCCTACGGCCACCTGTATGCCAACCTCGCGCTGGCCTACGACACGCAGAATACCAGCAGCGATTTGGGGCCACGTGTCGTCCTCGATGAGGCCCAGGCCTTCCGTGACCCCATCGCCGTCACTCTGCGCAATCGCAACGTCATCCCCTGGACCATCGTGGTGACCGACGCGAGCAACCGGCGGTACTACCGGGTCGGCATCGACTACGCGGTCATCCACCAGAAGAACGTGACGCGGCTGATTCGTCTTCCGACCGGTCAGATCGCCGATCGAGACACCGTCTTGGTCGATTACCTGTATCGCACGCCCGCCGACGGGCAACTCGACACCATCCGCGTGGACTTCAACCTGGAGCAGCGCTTCACCAACGGGTGGACGCCGTACTATCGCTTCTCCTACCGCAACCAGGAGGACGACGGATCGGCTGTGTTTTTCCGACGGACGGACCGAACGGACCATCACCGCCTCGGCGTTAACTATGAGGTCAAGCGATATACCGTGGGAGCGGAGTTCGAAATCTTCGACGACACGGTCGAGCCCTATGACGCCTACCACGTCAACGGCTTGCTCCGCGTCGTTCAAGGCCCGGATCACACCTTGAACGCCTCGACGCGGTTTTCGCAGCTCTTCTTCGACGGCGGCGGGCTGGACAATCGCGACGTGATCTTGATCGACGTGGAACTGGACCATCGCTGGCAACTGAGCGAACGGTGGTCCACCATTCAGCGGCTCGCGTATCGCTTTGAGGACGATTCGAGGGACGGCGTCACGCACGGGTGGGACGTGACGGCCGGGTTTGAGTACCTCGTCGGCGATCTTTCCGGCGAATTGACCTTTGACTATGATCGGCTGGCGCTGCCGGATTCGGAAGAGAATGACTATGGTATATTCGTCAGAGTGCGGAGGGAGGTGCCCAATGTCCTGGCGAGCCGGTAGCCACGCTTGCACAATCTTGCTTGCCGTCGTCGCGGCGAGCGGCGCGTGCGCACGACCGCAGGGCGTTCTTTTTCCGGCGATCGAGCCTGCCCGCGTTTGGCCCTCGCCGCCGGACACGCCGCGAATCAAATTGTTGGGAGTTCTTTCGGGAAGCGACGATCTCAAGGCCGCCCGATCCGGCGGGGAGGTTTGGGCGAATGTCCTGCGCGGCCCCAGACCGGCGATCAACTTTTCCGGGCCGCACGCGATCGCGTTGCGTGAACCGGGAGTGCTTGCCGTCGCAGATGGCACCGGCGCCGCCGTCCACATCCTCGATCTGGAAAACCGGACGCACCTACTGGTGAGCGGTTTTGGCGAAGAGCGATTCGCGGTCCCCGTCGGCGTCGCCTGGGCCGGCGAACGTCTCTTCGTCACAGACGCCGGACGGCGAGAGGTGATCGAACTGGATACCGACGGACACTTTGTCCGTAGCTTCGGGAAGGGGCGACACGACCAAGGAGGGAGTGGCGCCCTCCGCCGCCCCGTGGGAATTACCTATTCCTCGGCGCGGCAGCGACTGTACGTCGTTGACGGCGACGACCACCAGCTCAAAGTGTTCGACCTCACCGGGACGATGGTAGTCACGTTGGGCCGCAGAGGAACGCTGCCCGGGGAATTCAACTTCCCCTCCCACATTTGCGCCGCCGGCGATCGTCTGCTCGTCGCGGACAGTGGTAATTTCCGCGTGCAGTTGCTCGATCTTGACGGGGTTTGCATCAAGACGATCGGGAAAAAGGGCGACGGGGCGGGTGATTTCGCACTGCCCAAAGGTGTGGCCTTCGACAAGGATGGGCACATCTATGTCGTGGACGCCCAGTTCGAGAATATCCAAGTCTTTGACCCCAACGGCCAACTCCTGATGGCGTTCGGCGAGGAGGGGAATGGATT
>CAYQZH010000068.1:0-15829 GCA_964421865.1 uncultured Phycisphaera sp.
CCCGGCGTGCCGCCCGCGGGTTTGCCCGCGATCAGCCCGTCAAGCTGGGTCTTGAGCGACTTATCAATGTCCTGTTGAGCGCCGACGTTGACGTGCGAGATCTTGCCGTCCTTGTTCACCACGATCATCGTCGGATAACTGACGGCCTTGTACATTTGGCCGATCTGGTTGTCGGTGTCCTTGGCCAACTCCAGCCGCGAGCCGACGCCTTTGAACACGTCGATGATCTCCTCGTTGGTGAACTCCTTGGCCCCCATCTTCTGGGCGATGTTGACGAACCGTACGCCCTTGGCCTCATATTCCGCCCGGATCGACTCCACGTTCGGCAACTGCTTTTTGCAGAAGCCGCAATTGGGCGCCACGAAGTTCAACACCGTCGCCGGATGGTTCTTGAAGTCGTCGCTCGAGACCTTCTTGCCCTCCAGCGTATCGATGGCGAACGCGGGGGCCGATTGACCCACCAACGCCATCGCCGGTCTTTGCGGCGGCTGCGGCGGTGCGGCGGACGGGGTCGGCTCCCCCGGAGCGATCGGCTGCGCCGGCGGCGCCGCAGCGACGGCCGGAATAGGTTTGCCCGCGATCAACGCATCCAACTGGCCGGACAGTTTCGTCTCCAGGTCGCCGATGTTTCCGACGTTCACCGCCTCGACCTTCCCGCTCTTTCCCACGACCACCATGGTCGGGAAGCCGGAGACGTTGAACATTTGCCCAATCTTGTTACCCGGGTCGCGGGCGACTTCAGGATCGGCCCCGAGCTCCTTGAGCATGGCCAAGGTTTCCTCCTGCGAGAACTCCTTGCCCATCGTCTCGGCCACGTTCACGAAGCGCACGCCCTTTTCCGCGTACGTTTTGCGAATCGTCTCTACCCGTGGGATTTGCTTCTTGCAGAACCCGCAGTTGGGAGCGAAAAAGTCGATCACCGTCGCCGGCGCGGTCGCCAGCTCGACGTTCGAGAACGGCTTGCCAGCCACCGTGGTCAGCGAGAACGCCGGGGCCGGCTTGCCCACCATACTCTCCGGCGTCGGCCGAGCCGCCTCCGGCGCAGCGGCTGCAACCGCCGGAATGGGTTTGCCCGCGATCAACGCGTCCAACTGGCCCGACAGCTTCGTCTCCAGATCGGGGATGTTCCCGACGTTTGTCGCCTCGATCTTCCCGCTCTTGCCCACGACCACCATCGTCGGAAAACCGGACGCCCCGAACATTGGACCCACCTTGTTGCCCGGGTCGTGTGCGACCTCGAGCCCGGCGCCGAGTTCCTTGAGGATCGCTTGCGTCTCTTCCGGGGTGAACTCCTTGCCCATCGTCTCGACCACATTCACGAAGCGCACGCCCTTATCGACGTAGGTCTTGCGGATCGTCTCCAGCCGCGGGATTTGCTTCTTGCAGTATCCGCAGTTGGGGGCGAAGAAATTGAGCACCGTCGCCGGGGCCTTGGCAAACTCCGCGTTGGCCAAGGGCTTCCCATCCACGGTGGTGAGGGCGAACGCCGGGGCCGACTTGGCCGCTGCCGGTTCCGCGGGGGGGGCCGGCTTAGGGGCCTCCTTGGGTGCAATGGGCGCCTTCGGCGCGTCTGTCGGTCCCGCCGCGGCGATCGTCGGCGTCGCCGGAATCGGCTTGCCGGCGATCAAAGCGTCCAACTGACTCTGCAGCTTGGTCTCGAGATCGGCGATGTTGCCGACGTTGACCGCCTCGACCTTCCCGCTCTTGCCCACGACCACCATGGTGGGGAAGCCGGAGACGTTGAATAGCTGTCCGACCGTGTTGCCCGGATCGCGGGCGACCTCAGGATCGACCCCGAGATCCTTGAGGACCTTGAGGGTGTCCTCTTCGGTAAACTCTTTGCCCATGGTTTCGGCAATGTTCACGAAGCGGATGCCCTTCTCGGCGTAGGTCTTGCGAACGGTTTCCACCCGCGGCATCTGCTTCTTGCAGAACCCGCAGTTGGGCGCGAAGAAGTCGATCACCGTCGCCGGGGCCTTCGCCACTTCGGCATTCGAAAACGGCTTGCCCGCCACCGTGGTTAGCGCGAACGCCGGGGCCGACTTGCCCACCAGGTCCTCGGGGGTCGCGCGTTTCGGCGCTCCCGCCCCTTTATCTTTTGCCGTGTCCTTCGCCGTGCCCTTCGTCGGGTCCTCCGACGGAGCTTGCGCCGGAGCCTGCCCCGGCGGCGGGGCGTCCGTCGGGACCGGCTTTCCCGCCAGCAGGGCGTCGAGCTGTCCCGTCAAACGCGACTCCAAGTCAGCGAGGTTGCCGCTGTTGACGGCCTCGACCTTGCCGGTCTTTCCCACGACCACCATCGTCGGGTAACTGGTCGCCCGAAACAGCGGACCGACCGAGTTCGTGTGATCGAGCGCCAGCTCGCCCTTGAAACCCAACCCTTTGAGGCCGTCCAGGACTTCGTCCTTGGAGAACTCCTTGGCCCCCATCTTTTGACTGATGTTCACGAAACGCACGCCCTTCTCGACGTATTTTTCGCGGATCGGCTCGATGCGCGGGATCTGCTTCTTACAGAAGCCGCAATTGGGGGCGAAGAAGTCCAACACCGTGACCGTGTTTGCTAGCGTCTGGCTGTTGAGCGGCTTGCCCTCGATCGTTTCGAGATTGAACGTCGGGGCCGGCTGCCCGACCAACGACTCGACCGGCTTCACTTTCTGCCGCGCAGCAATCGTGGGGGTCGGCGGCGGCGGGGCTTGGATCGGGACGGTGATAACCGGCTTCTGCGCGTCGTCGGTCTTGAGCGTGATCGTGCGACCCGGCGGCGGTGGGTCATATCCGGGCGGCATCTGCACCTGGATCGTGTAGGCCTCACCCGCCTTCCGCTCCGTCACGCTTACGGACACCGCCGGATCGTCCACCGTGGCCTCGAGGACCTTCGTCGGCGTCTTGCCGTAGTTGGTGAACTTGATCACCCGTGACAACCCTTCAACGGGCGCCCCTTCCGTCTTGGCCCTCGTCAGCGTCACCACCGTCGGCTGAACCTCCAGCCGCGCCGGAACCGTCGCCAGCACTTCCACCTGGAGATCCTTCTGCTGCTCGACGTTGGTGTTGATCGTCAGCGTACTCTTGAGCGTTCCCTCCTCGAAGGGCGGCGCTGCGGTTACGTGCAGATCAAACTGCTTGCCCGGCGTCTTCTCCACCAGGTCGTATTTGAACTTGCTGTCCGTCGAGGGAACCAACGTCAGCTTCAACGGCTCGTCCCGGTTGTTCGTGATGTTGACCACCCGCTCCTGCGGCTCCTGCGACGTGACCTTTCCGAAGTTGGCCGACGACGGAATGACCTCTACGTAGCGCTTCACCTCGCCACGCAGCTTGAGCCGCAACTCCGGCGTCACCGGGTCGTTGGAGCTGATGGTGATCCCCTTTTCGAACGTCCCCCGCAACTTGGTGCTCATCATCGAGAACGGGAACTCGCCCTCCTGCCCGGGATCGAGCTTCTTGGGATAGTCGCCCGCGATGGTGCATCCGCACGACGGCTTGACCTTCGAGATGTCCAGCGGCGCGTCGCCTTCATTCTTGATCTTGTACGCGTGCTTCAGCGGCGGACCGACCCACACGGCTCCGAAGTCGTGCGTGGTCTCGTCGGGCTTAATGACTGGATGGGGTCCCTTGACCTCGGACGCCGGGATGGGCACGACCGCGCCTTCGGCTGCGGCCGGGGCGTCTGCCGCGGGCGGGGCGATCTTCACCCTCGCCTTGCCCTCCTCGGCGCCCGCCGGCGGCCTGGCCGACGCCGTCGCTAGCGCCGACGTCGCCGCAAAGGCGGCGAGCAGCATTATCGTCAGCCCGCAGCGAGTCGGTCCCCCTGCAACGGCCCGAGGCTTACCCCCCATCTGATCCCATCCGCTCACCATGTCGTGCAATAGAGTGTTCATGAATCGCGTTCCCTGTTCCAAAAAAAACAAACGACGATCGTCCGTCAACGGACAACTCATCCTTTACGTGAAAACGATCAAGCCGAAGCGCACGTCCCCGCCCGGGAAAGGAGCCCCTCCGACTCGCGTCGCCAACTGGTTGTTTATACCTTCTCTTCGGCGACCAAGGCAACGACCGCCAACCTATGTTACCGTAGCGTTACCCCTGCGTTTTCGGATGTCGTCGTTGGCCTGGGATGCAGCGTAGGGGCCGACTTTCTTCGGTCCTTCGCGACGCACGAGTCGAAAAAGGAATATGCCCGTGATGCAACTCCCTCGAAAGTATCAACGCTTGCTGCTGTTCGTCGCATCGCTCGGACCGCTCGGTCATCTTCCCGCTTCGGGAACGGTAACGGTCGCCGTCGTGGGCATCCCTCTGTTCTACCTGCTCCACGCTTGGCCGCCGACGGCGTACACCGTGTTTACGCTCGCCTTCACCGCGGCGGCCGTCGCCCTTCACGATTGGGGCGATCGCGTTCTCGGAACCAAGGACAGTCGACTCTTGGTCTGGGACGAGATCGCCGGATTCCTCGTCGCGGTGGCCTTCCTTCCCTTCACCTGGCGACTGGCGCTGATCGCCTTCCTGGTCCAGCGCGGCATCGACGTCGTCAAGGTTCCGCCCGCGCCGTGGATCGAGAAGCATTGGCCCGGCGGTTGGGGCGTCGTCGGCGACGACCTTCTCGCCGGCGCCTACACCTGCACGCTCCTTCACCTCCTCCTCCGCTGGGCCCCAGGTGTCACCGGGTTGACACCGCCCTAGAGCGGCGGTTGGCACGTGCGATGCCGAAAACGCCGGTTCGGGGGTTGAAGGCCGGGGCGGCCGGAAATAGGATGCTGCGGCGACACCCATACGAGGAGGCGTCCGGATGGCCCTTGCTTCGTCTGCACCTGATTCCCCCACGCGAACTCGACACAGGGACGATTCCGAAAGCGCTTGCGGGTCGCCCGGCGGCGCCGCGCCTGCCGAGGGTGGGTCCCACATGAGGCGCCGACTTCTGACGTTCGCCAGTGTGCCGGAAATTCTCGCAGAAGTCCGATCGTTGGCGGACGGTCCCCATCGGACGGTCGGCAACTGGACGTTGGCTCAGGTCTGCCGTCACTTGGCCGACACGATCGACGGGTCGATGGACGGGCTCGATTTGAGCCGCCATCGCTTCAAGCGCTTTTTTCTCAGCAAGCGTCTAGTGCGACACACCTTCCGACACGGCATTCCGCCGGGGTACACCGTCGATCCGAAGCTGAACCCACCGCCCGATGTGACCCTTGAGCCGTCGGTCGCGGCTCTGGAGCGTGCGGTAGCCCGGTACCAGTCGTACGAGGGCCGCCTGCGGCCCCATCCGCTTTTTGGTGACCTGTCGCGGGGGACGTGGGACCGGCTTCACTGCTTTCATGGTGCGCATCATCTCAGTTTCGTGGTTCCAAGCGGGGGGTAACCGTTCGGTCGCGTTATGGGGCGGCGGGGCGCCGAGCACGCGAAAAAAACAGGATTTCCCGCGACATTCTCGGTACTTGGCGGTATATTGAACTGCGGAAGTCGCCGCGCCATCCCCGGCTGAACAGGGACCGAGCCGTCGAACGAATTCGCTGCGAGTTTCGTACGATAAAATAGGGCTTGGAGCAATGAATAGCGTGCGGTTCGACCGATTGGGAGAGACTCCATGAAGTCATCGAAGAGGGCGGGTGTGTTATTGGCGTTTGCGTTGGTCGCGGCCACCGGGGCGTGGTCGCTGAGCCCGTTTCAGGTTCACGCACAAACGAAACCGACGGCGAAGACGCAGCCGGCGGTCAAACCGCAATCCGTGCCCGCCAGGCCGCCGAGCGTGGCCGAGCGTCCGCCGCGGGAGGTGACCATGACCGGGCGGGTGGTCAGCCTCCATGCGGCCATGACCGGGCAGTTCGCCTCGCCGGATCAGGCCAAGAGCACCGCGGACAACATTCGAGCGGGCGTGCCCGCGGCGTTGGAGACGCCGACGGACTTGGTCGTCCTCGGACAGGGAACCGCCGGTGCGGGGAAGACGCTGATGCCGCTCGCGTTTCAGGACGTCGAAGTGCAGGGGAAACTGTACGAAAAGGGCGGCGTGAGGTACCTCGACATCACCTCGGCCAAGGCCGTGGAGAAGGACGACGGGGACGACGATCCCGACGAGGGGGATGGAGAGTAGCGCTCCGTCAGCGTGGTAGGCGTCAAGTTCGTGGGTGAACATCCTCCAAACAACCGCCCGGCCTGAAAGGCCAGTCTGCAATAGCCGTGCGTACGGTCTGAAGGGCCAGTCTACAATAGCTGTGCGTCCGGTCTGAAAGGCCCGTCTACAGTAGCCGTGGGCAAGTCCGCCGGAGGCGGACGACGCCCACGGTTCGCGGGCGATCCCATTTCCCATTCGAGCCTGATTGGCTCGTCTCGGACGTGGGCTCCGGCGGGCCCAGACGACCCTTACAGGGTCGACTTTACTCGCGGTCACGGCTAACCGGTGGCGGCGTCCCACCTTCGGCGGGCGGACTTGCCACCGACTACGTTAGAACAGGCCTCCGGCCTGCGGAATCAGCGGCGTCCGCAAGGAAGAGCCTACCCACAATCCGGACGCGGACCCTCGCCCCGTGGCCGGAATTTCCAAGGCGTTGCACCGGGCCGTCTTTCCCGGTAGGATACGGACTGTCGTTCGCGCACCTTGGCACCTTTTGGAGGGTTTGGAAAATGTTTGCCACCGGACTGTTGACGCTACAGACGATGTTCGTGGGAGCTGGTCCCGTTGCCGGAATTATCCACGTCCCGGCGGACTATCCAACGATTCAGGCTGCGATAAACGCCTCTGACCACCTCGACACGGTGATTGTCGCGCCGGGGACATACAACGAGGCAATCGACTTTGGCGGAAAACTCATCACGCTGACGAGTACGAACCCCACAGACCCGCAAGTGGTGGCTGCAACCGTGCTTGGCAGAGGCGTCAGGTTTGCCGGGACGGAGGTCTCCCTCGCTAAACTCGTGGGCTTCACAATCACGGGTCCGAATTTTGGGATTTTCGGAAACAATTCCACGGCGACGATCAGAAACTGTGTTGTGACACGCGTACACGGGGACGGCGACGCCGCGGGGATCATCTACTCTCATGGGCTTATCGAAAACTGCATGATTCAGAACAACGATGTCTACGGAATTAAATACTGTAATGGAACGATCCGCAACTGTGTCATCAGTGGTAACAATTCCGTCCGCCCAAGTCAAGGAAACACTCCACCTGGCAGCGGTCTACACTATTGCAACGCAACGATTGCAAACTGTACAGTTGTGGGCAATCGAGACGGTGGTCTTTATCGTTGTCAAAACAGAACCATTCGTAATTGCATTATCTGGGGCAACAACGGGGGGCAAATCGAAGACTCCTCATCAGTTCTGACATACAGCTTGATCCAAGGAGGCGCGGCAGGAACTGGAAATATCGCGCTCGACCCACGCTTCTCGATTGCCGGGTATCAGAATGCCTGCCTTTGGGTCGATGGAGACTACCGTCTTGCACCGGATAGCCCGGCGATTGACGCCGGTGATCCCGCTTTCGTTCCTGCAGCCGATGAGCGAGACCTAGATGGTGGCCCGCGTGTCATAAACGGTCGCGTTGACATGGGGGCATACGAGTATCCGTTCGTTGGATGTGACCGCGACTTCGATGGTGACGGTACACCGGATTGCCTCGATACCGACATCGACAACGACGGTGTTCCAAACGGTCTAGATGTTTGTGGCGAGACGCCGCTGGGCGTCGCGGTTGATAGCGAAGGTCGCCCGTTCGCCGACTTGAACCACGATTGCATCGTAGACCTACGCGATTTTGCGATTTTCCAGAACAGCATGATCGGCCCGTGACGGACGCCCCGACGTGGACAGCTTCGAGGCGATCATGACCCGTCACGACCGCACCAAGGGCTTCTTCGTCTCGTTCGAGTATTCGTCGGACGCACTTGCCGAGATCGGCGCTTTCTTCCGCAAGAGCGGCAAGGTGATCGTCCCCCTGACCGTACGCGAAATACGGGACGAGGAAATTGCGAGGAAGCTGGCTTGAGCATTCGAGGGAGAACGGCCCCTTGACACACATTGCCGTCGAGGGATGATCTCGCCGTGACGTGCAGGTTCTGGACCGACGATTAACGGACCGGTCGCCGGACTCTTGCGCGTCCGGGCCGCGGCCCCACTAGGCGCACGATGTATGGCGATCTACACGCCTACCCTTGAGATTCCGCGCCCTACCTACATTCCGCCGCAAGGGCACTGGAGGCTCGCAGGCTTTACGGACGTGACTGTCCTGTTTGGGAAGAACGGCTCGGGCAAGAGCGTTCTGCTGCGGACATGGCGCGATATTGCTTCGCAAGGAACACACTATGTCACACCCGAGCGCACGGGTGAACTGAACTACCAGGCCCAGTTTATCGATCAAGAGTCCACGTCTGAAAAGCGGCGCCAATACTCAACCCGGAACTTCGTGAACGATTACCGTAGCCGCATCGTCGCAAGGATTCACGCCTATCTCAAGAAGCGTGGGGAGGATCGTGGAAAAGGAAAAGCACCGCCCGCACCCCCTGATGAGTTGGAAAACTACCTTAGTACGCTGGTGCCGGACCTAGAGTTTCGTCTTGGGGGCAGCGATCCATCTTCGCTGACGCTCACGCGCATTGAGGATGGTCACGTTATCAAAGGTGTAGACGAGCTGAGTTCCGGTGAGGCACAACTAGTCACGCTGGGTATCGACATCCTCACAATGGCCGCGATCTGGAAGATCGAAGAACAGCCAACACGGGTGATGCTCATCGATGAACCGGATCCGCATATCCACCCGGACCTTCAAATCCGATTCGCCGACTTTCTCCTTTGCGTCAAGGATGCTTACGAACTGCAGGTCGTCGTCGCTACCCACAGTACGTCGTTGCTGGCGGCGCTGGGTCAACTGGGAGGAGATAGCGTGAGCGTTGTCTACATGAAGCGTCAGGCGCTGGAATGTACGGCCAGAGCTTTCGGAGATGTCGAACGGGAGCTTTCGGCTTGTCTTGGCGGGCACGTGCTGATGGGGCCCTTGTTCGGGATGCCGTTGTTGGTTGTTGAGGGAGACGACGACTACCGAGTTTGGAGCCAAGTCCCCCGCCACCATGTAACCAGCTTCGCTGTAATACCTGCCCACGGGGCTGATCAAGTAAAGCGATATCAGCGTTCGTTGGAGCAGATATTTGCGAGCCTTCGGGACCAAAGTACGGCACCGTGCGGATACGCCCTGCTCGACGGCGACCAAACCATTCCAACCGACCGGGAGCAGAATCACATCCAATTCCTCAAACTCGCCTGCCGCGAAATCGAGAACCTGTATCTTTCTGACGAGGTTCTCGATGCACTCGGAACAAACTTCGAATCCGCCAAGATGCTCATCGCAACTCGCGCGGGCGATCATGGCGACAAAGAGAACATGCTCCGGCAAGCCCTGAACGGCGACCGCAGGATCGCCGACGTCAAAAACGTGATTCGCGAAATCGCGACAATCATCGATCCGAAGCGGTTGGATTGGACGCTCCGTCTCGGGAAGGTGCTAGGAAACAATGCACCAAGCGGACAACTGGCGGAGTTCCTAGGTTCGCATGTCGTGGACGCGCTCTGGCCGAAGGTTCCCGAGCCAGCACGTACGGCGGTTCGCGCGCCGGCACCCACTGCCGGCCGGGCGGGGCACTCACCCGCTGAAGAGGTACGCGTTTCTGCGGCGCACCGCGAAATGCGGACTACCGTGACGCCGTCGGTTGATTGAAGGCCGCGGCGACGACGGCGGCGTGGAAGCGCTCGAGCTTGAGCGGCTCGATTCGGGCCTTCGCTCGAAGCTCGGCCACCAAGTCTGAGATCATCTGGTTATAGGCCTTGCGGAAATAGAGTTCCTTGAGTTGCGGCTGGACGCTTTGGAAGTCCGGCTCCACGCCGGGTTCGAGTTCGTCGCATCGCACAAGGAAGAACCCGTCCGGCGTCTCCACGATGTCGGCCACCTGTCCGGCCTGCAATTTCTCCAAGGCCGCGAGCGCCGGTTGGAAGCGTTCGCGAATGCTGTCCGGCGTCACCCAGCCCCACGCGCCGCCCTCGGCGGCGCGAGCCCCGTTGGAATAGCGACGGGCGACATCGGCGAAGGCGGCGCCGTTTCGCACCTCAAGCTGGGCGGCCTTGATCTTGGAGCGGGCCTCTTCCCGGGCGGCCTCAAGCTGCTCGCGCGTAGGCTCGCTCGCTTCGCTGGGCAAGAGGTCGGCGACGCGGACCTCAATCAACGACATGCTCCGCCGCGCGGGTCGTCGCCACGCCTCGCGATTGCTTTCAAAAGCGGCACGCAAATCCGCCCGCGTCGGCTCCGCGACCTTGGGCCGGACCTCAGTCTCCAAGTAACCGGCGATCATGAACTGTCGCCGAAGTTGGGTCCGTGCCTGTTCGAGCGAACTGCCCTGCGATTCGAGGTATTTCTCATAACGCCTTTGCAGCCCGCCGTATTGCTCCGTCACCGTTTTTCGGATTTCGCCGTCCACGTAGGCGTCGATCTTCTTGCCGACGTCCTCCGCCTGGCGAAGCGACGCCCGCTGATAGATCAGCATTTCCGCGATCTTGTCGGTGATGAGTTGAGCGGCCCGCTCCGCGACGAAGCGGCGATACTCCTCCGCGGACAGCGACTCCGCCTTTTTCGCAAGCTCCTCACGGTGACCCAACCATAGGTCCTTGGCTTCGACGGTCTCGGACTGCACGGTCATGCGCGGCACGGGCGAATTGTCCGAGGGGTCGTCGTTGACCGGCGCGGTCTTGGCCGCCGCCTTCCCTTCGCGGCTCAGGGCGGGGGTCCGTGACGCGGCCGCGGTCGTTTTCGATTTGGGTGAGCCGGAGGGGATGGGTCCGAGACAGCCTCCCACCGCCGCCCCAACGACCAACGCCATCACCATGCGACGCGGAAAGAACGTCATACGGTCGCTCCCACGCCGGCGGCGTCGGCCTTCACCTTCGACGCGGCCTTGGCCAGCATGTTCCGAAGGACAGGCACCAGCGTCGAGGGTTCCAGATACGCGAGCGGCAACCGAAGATGAACGGTCTTCGCATCGGGCATCCGCACGCTTCCCGGTGCGCCGGCGAACACAGGCTCCGCCGCGCCAAGCTGATCGACTCCAAAGATGACATCCGGCGGACGCAGGCTGATGGTGTTGATCCCGAACCGTCGCGCGAGCACTCGAATCTCCGCCACTTCCAACAGCCGTTGGACCTCCCGCGGCAGCGGCCCGAACGCGTCGGCCAAGTCCTTCTCCAATTGGCTCAGATCAACAGGCGTTCGGCACGAGGTAATCCGCCGGTAGACCTCGATCCGCGAGCGGTCCGACGCGACGTAGTTTGAAGGGATATGGGCGGCCACGTCAAGATCGACGTGCACCGGCGTCGGCGTCGGATCCGGTTCGTTCTTCAGCCGTCGCACCGTCTGCTCCAAGAGCCGGCAGTACATCTCATAGCCCACCGCCGCGATGTGCCCGCTCTGTTCCCGTCCCAGCAGGTTCCCCGCCCCGCGGATTTCCAGATCGCGCATGGCGATGCGGAAGCCGGCCCCCAGCTCGCTGAACTCTTCGATGGTCTTGAGCCGCTTGGCGGCTTTGCTTGTCGGCGGGCGATCGGGCGACAGCAGCAAGTAGCAGTAAGCCCGGTGGCTCGACCGGCCCACCCGACCGCGCAACTGGTGCAAATCCGCCAGCCCGAACCGCTCCGCCCGATTGATGAAGATCGTGTTGACCGCCGGGATGTCGATCCCACTTTCGATGATCGTGGTGGCGACGAGGATATCCGCCTCCTTGCGCACGAAGCGGTGCATGACCGCCTCCAGTTCGTCGTCCTTCATCTGCCCGTGGCCGTAGACGATGCGGGCTTCGGGCACGATCTCGGCGATCGTCTCGGCCATGGCCCGGATCGACTGCACGTAGTTGTGGACGAAGTACACCTGCCCGTCGCGGTTCATCTCCCGCAGGATCGCGTCGCGGATGAGCGACCGGTCGAACGGCCTGACCTGCGTGGCGATGGCCCGACGATCCACCGGCGGCGTCTGTAGCGAACTGATGTCGCGGATGCCCATCAGCGACATGTGCAGCGTTCGCGGGATCGGCGTGGCGGTCAGCGTCAGCACGTCGACCGTCGCGCGCATGGCCCGCAACCGTTCCTTGTGCTCCACCCCGAACCTTTGCTCCTCGTCGATGACGACCAGTCCGAGGTTGGCGAAAGACACATCCTGGCTGAGCAACCGATGGGTGCCGATGACGATATCGATCTGCCCCTTCCTGGCCTTTTCGAGGATCGACTTCTGCTCCGAGCCGGTGCGGAAGCGCGAGAGGCACCCGATCGCAAACGGGTAGTCGGCCATTCGCTCGCGGAACGTCTCGTAATGCTGTTCCGCCAGGACCGTCGTGGGTACGAGCACCGCCACCTGCCGCCCGTACTCCACGACCTTGAACGCGGCGCGCATGGCGAGTTCGGTCTTTCCGTAGCCGACGTCGCCGCAAATGAGCCGATCCATCGGCCGGACGCGACCCAGGTCCTCGCGGATTTCCGTCGCCACGAGAAGCTGATCTTCGGTCTCTTCGTAGAGAAACGACGATTCGAACTCCCGCTGCCACTGCGTGTCACCTGGATACGCCGTCCCGATCGCCTGAGACCGGACCGCTTGCAGGCGTAAGAGCATCTCGGCCAATTCCGAGACCGATTCGGCGACCTTCTCCTTGGTCTTGGTCCAGCGTTTCCCGCCCAGCGTGGAAAGCTGCGGTTTCCGCGCGGCGGCCCCGATGTACTTCTGCACCAGATCGATCTGCGAGGTCGGGACGTGCACGACCGCGCGGTCGGCGAACTCCAGCGTCAGGAACTCCTCCTGCTGGGCGGAGTCCCCCTTGCGCATCTTCTGCAGCCCGCGATACACGCCGATTCCATGCAGGACATGAACGACGTGCTCGCCGGGCCGAAGATCGGTCCAGGATTCCAACGGCCGGCCGGCCTCGTGCCGCCGGATGCGACGACGCTGCCGATGCCGCTGAAAAATCTCATGATGCCCGAGGACGACGGTGTTCGTCCCCGTCCACACGAAGCCCCGGTGCATGACGCCGATCGAAAGTTGCACGCGCGATGCGACCTGCGGGGCCTGCTCCCCCAGCAAATCCGCCAGTCGTTGCCGCTCTCCCGCGTTATCGCAAACCACGTGGACCTCATGGTCGCGGGCCAGCCGACACAACTCCGCGACGGCGTCCGACGCCCCACCTTCGAACCGCGTCAGCGACGTGACTCCGAAGTCCAACGTCTCCTCGCCGCTGACGGCGGATGAACCGAATCGGGACAGATGAAGCTGCGCGAATCGCCCACACTTTGCGAGCACGTCCGTCACGTCGAAGAGACGGTCCGACTCTTTTAATCGTCCGCGGATGATCTGACCCATCTCCTGGATTTCCGCCGGGCCGTCCAAGACGACGAGTGCGTCGGGGGGCAGGTACGCAAAGAAAGCCGCCCGGGCTTCGGCGGCTCCCGAAGAACGCGGCGGCATGGCGCTGACCGCCAATTCCTCCAGGGTCTCGCCCGACCGTTGTGTGCTCACGTCGAATCGGCGGATGGACTCGACCTGTTCGTCGTGGAACTGGATGCGATAGGGCGTCGATTCGCCGAACGCGAAGAGGTCCACAATGTCGCCTCGCCGGGCGACGTCGCCGGGCGATTCCACCATCTCCAGTCGGGCGAACCTGTGGTCGATCGTCCATTCCAGCAGGGACTCGGGCGATCGTGTCTTATCGCCGGACGAGAAGGCGCCGACGCGCACATGCAGCGTGTGCCGAGCGAGGGTCTGCGGCGCGGGAACGGGTTGCATCAACGCCTGAATGGGCGCCACTACGACCGTCGCCGAGCCGCAGACCCGCGTGCGGCTCATCAGGAGCGTGCACAGCCGCAGTCGCTCGGCCTCGATCTCCCCGCTTGCAGCGCCTTCGCCGGGCAGCGACTCCCAGGCCGGGAAGAGTTCGCACGGACGTCCCAGAAAGAGTTCGAGGTCGTCGCGGGCGTCGTCGGCCTCTTCGAGGTGCGCGGCGACGTAAAGATGAACACGGGACGACGCCGACGCGACCATCGCCGCCGCCATCGGCGCAGACGATCCCCACAGCCCGGAGACGTGTACCACCCCTCCGACACGTGATACCCGGTCTCTGAGGCGCTCCCAACGCGGATCAGCGGCGATCGAGGGGACCACCATCACGTGGCGGACATCATAAGCCGCGCGGGCGGCATGGCCAAGTGCAGCGCCGCCATGCCGGCGCCCGACTTCGTCGGGCTTGGGCATGCCACGCCGAGTGCGAGCGCCGCGCCGTTGACAAGTTCCAACAACTATCGACAGGCTTACGCTGGCACTGTGCCGACCCTGTAACTATGCTGAAAATAGAGGTCGGATGCTCCCCTGGCGACTCACGCATCCGTCGCTCCGCCGGCGCCAAGGTGAAGGGTGAGGTTGAAGAGCGTCGGCCCGTTCACGGTCGAGGATTGGTGGAGGATTCAATCATGTGCAGTCCAACATTTCAGCGGCGCATCGCAGCGCTGGCGGCTTGCTTGGCGCCGACGCTCGTGTTCGCGGGACAGCTTCCGGCCCGCTTTACGCTGGGTCAATACGTTCCTGACAACGCCTGGTTCTACATCCACGCGGCCGACAATCCCGACCGGGCCTGGGTCGAACAACAGTGGGCCGAAGTCTTCGGCGCCCTGAAAAACAGCGGCATTGATCGCGACATCACCACCCTCGTCATGTCCGCGTTGAGCGACGAAGACCGCGCCAAGGCCGAAGCGACCATCCAAAAGGTGACCACCCTCGTCCGCGGCGTGAACTGGGGCGACCTCGCCCGCAAGGAGTTCGTCTTCTCCGAGGGCATCACCCCGACGACCTCCGCGTACGGCTACGTGCTCCTCGCCCGCGGCGCGGAAAACAGCGGCCAGATGAACATCACCGGCTTGGTGACGATCCTCAAGGAAGTCGCCGCGTTGAGCGACAAGATCAAGCTGGTCGAATCGAAGCGCAACGACGTGGAGCTTTGGTCGCTGCGTTTCGGCGTGAACGAGTCGGGCGAGGCCGCCTTCGTCGTGGACCTGCTCCGCCGCGGCGACCTCATCGGCCTGGTCGCCGAGGTGCCCATGGGAGCGCGTTCCGGTGCCTCCACCGCCTCCACTCAGACCCTCGACGACGTCCTCGGTTTAATGGGCGGGCAGCCCGGCAAGAAATCCATCTTCTCCCACCCGCGCTTCCAAGAAGCGATCAACCTGGTGAAGCCTCCGCAGGATTCCCTCGCCTACTTCGACGTGAAGATGCTCCTTGGCGACATCGGGCGGATGTTCGAGGCCGTCGCGAAGAAAAAGCATGCCGCCCAGAAGACGACGGAGAAGGAGAAGAAGGAAGGTGACGAGAAGAACGGCGCCGCCAAGGAAGCTGGGGCGCAAGGCAACGCCGCGGCCGCCGGCGACGAGGACGACGACGCCAAGGCGATGGTCGTCCTGCAGAAAGTGCTCGCGCTGTGCAACATTCTCGACTACAGCATTACCACGGTCGAGACGCAGGGCCGGCGCGAACTGACCCACGTGGCCACGCGCATCCAGTCGGGGAAGGAGTCTTGCCCGCTCGCCGGCGCCTGCCTCCTCCGCAAACCTTTCGACCGCTTCGACCAGTTTATTCCCGCCGACGCAACCGGCTTCAGTCTCAACGGCTTCATCGACCTCGGCGGGCTGTACAACGTGGCCATGGACTTCGTCTCCAAGGAAATCCCCAAGGGGGACGAGGTCATCGCCAAGATCAAGGGCAAGTTCGCCGAGTTGGGTTTCGACCCGCAGCGCGACATCTTCGACTGGTGGAGCGGCGAGATGATCCACGTCGAGCTCCCCGCCG
>CAYQZH010000069.1:0-15776 GCA_964421865.1 uncultured Phycisphaera sp.
GGCTTGCCCACCCAGCGGGCGCAACCGCCTTGCCCGCTTGCGTTCGGTGGAACGGGCTCGCCCACGGCCGTGCACGTCACGAGGGGTGCCGTGGGATTACCAATACAAACACCGTTGTGCGCCACCTCGTTGAACGCGCAAGACGTGGTGTTGCAGAGGCAATCCGCGTTGGAGGGTACTTTCGACGGGTCGCACGGGTGTCCGTTATAGTTCGGAGTTGCCGTAGCGCCCGAACAGATACCGTTGCCCAAAAGAGGATTCTGGCTGCTGTTGGTGTCGAACTTGGAGAAGTTTTGCGGCACGGTCTGCGTCGGCAGTGCCGTCGTCGCCACCGCGTTCCTGGGGTTGGGGTGCTGCAACTCGACCAACTCCACCTTGATGGCGTCCTGCCCAGGCGTACCGGTCGCCGGGCACGGTGGGGACACCGTGAAGCGCAACGATCGAGTGGTCCGATCGAGGCTGAGCGGATCGGAGTCCCAAACAATCTCACCCGGCGGCGCAAACACGTTCTGTCCGCAGATCCTCGCGCACGGACCAAGGTTAATTTGGATGTTGGAAGGCGGTGGTGCGCCGGGGGAAAGATTCGCGCCGCAGATGTCCCCGTTGAACACCCCCGCAATCGACACATTTACCGGGTACGAGCCGGTCGGCACGAACCCACCGCCGTTGACGTAGATGTTGCCCGACATGTCTCCGGCGATGACAATCTCTCCCCGGAACTGCTGTTCCACAAGGATGTCCCCCGTCGATGGGCCCGGCCCATCAATGGCAATTATGAGTGGAGTTGAGTAGTTGGGGTTGTTCACGATATGAATGGTCCCCAGCAACTGTGCGAGCTGCACTCGGGGATTGTACGGTGCGGACCCAGTAAGGATGCTATTGATGGTCATCGCTCCCGCATACGGACCGTCGATAATGATGTCGCCACCCGCACCGTTGCCCAGTTGCCCAACGATAATATTCCCGTAAGAGGTACCGGCGCCTTTGATGTGCAACGACCCGCTCCTTTGCGCGTCGATTGAGGGTGCGTCGGCGACCAGATGGAAGGCGTGGACGGTTCCATCCAACGTGCCGTCGATGTCGACCACGCCGATCACGGAGTCGGACTGCAGGGTGGACCCCGCCGCGATCGAGTTGAAGTGTGCGCCTCTCAGGGTGCTTGAAACATTCAGTAAGCCCACTTCGGAGGCGCTGCCGCCCACTCCTTGCGCAATAATTCGGTACGCTTTGCTCACGTTGCCACTGATCCGACCGCCCTTCCCGCTATCCGCTCCTGCCGCGATAACGGGGTAACACTGCCCGCGCGATCGGACGCCATCGATACCGCTAAGCTGCAACCGGATGCTCGACCAATTGTTGACGCTCTGGGCGGGAATCTCGATCACGTTCACCTCGCTCACGGGCGCAGCAGCGTCCGTCCCAACTTCCACGATGATGTTGTGCGGCGGACCGGACCAATCGGCGGAGATTGTGCCAAGCGAATGATCGGATCCCGTGCGACCGATTATCCAAGTCAGCACGGGAATACCGGTCGAACTTTCCGTTTTCTTCAGTGTCACGCTTGGCGGTACGAATTCGTAGTGGACCGAGTAGTCCTCGGGGCCAGGTGTCCCTGGCCCGGCTTCCGTGATCCATGTCACTTGTACACTCCCATCCGGGGTCGCTATCGGATTCGGCCAATGGTGCTTGGTTACGAAGCTGTCCACGATGGCCTGCTCGTGCGGTGTCCCGTTGGATAGGTCCCCGTCATCATCATCGGCGACCAGCAACCCCGCGATCACGGACGCATCCCAGCCGCCGGTAGTGATGAAGAGGAAATCCGCAAAGAGACGGTTTGTCGCCGGGGCCCCGATCACCTTGCGCAGGTCCCAGAACCCCCCAGACAACGCAATCCCCCTACAATGGCTTTTGCCACAAATGCTGGCGTCGTCACATCCTGCTGGAGTCGTGTGGCACGGATCATCGAATGTCACGTCGCCGCCTAGGTAGTCGACGTCGCGGATGAAGCGAGGAAACCAATTGCTGGGATGGATTCCATAACCGTTGTATTGGGTGTTCCACATCAGTGTGCAGAAGACATCGGCCATACCCTCGTCAAACGAACCCGCCTTATCATAAGGGTCATGGATGTTGATCGCGAGCAGCGGAAACAACTGACGCTGGACGAAGTGCCCGTACTCATGGGTGATGACCGTCGGAGTGGCGAACGTTTTGCACTGTCCATAACACTCCGGGATTTGACAGTCTTGGTCGCATGGCGCGGGGATGCCGATTTTGATATGCTCCGGCGCGCCGACATATTGCCCGTTTCCGAAGTCGACATTAGCAACGGCAAACAACGGTCTGTCGATTGCAATCGACTGCGGCTGGAGGCTCTTGAACCAATCGTGTGTCTGCTGCACGACCTGAAAGATGGTGACCTGCGAGGTGCCGGGCTCGGTCGGCGGATCGTTAAAAACGAAGTCGCCCGCAAACTGCGCTTGTTCGCACTCCGCGAGTCCGACCGGGTCCTCCATAAGCTCCGCCACCTTGGGGTTGCTACACACGAACGAGGTGACACAACAGGGAAGCTGCGAGAAGCCGCAGTCGACTACATTGGCCCAACGACCGACAAGCCGAGTCAGTATCCCGGCATTAGGGTTTACGACGCTCAGCGTATACACTCCAGGCGTTGGCGCGTTATCCGACGCGCTTCCCGCGAACACGTCCTGAACCACGTTGCCGGGATCGCGCGGGCACAACGGATCATGCTGCGCCAACACGCTCACCTGAATCCCGGACAGAGGGGACTCAACAGGGGGAGTCTCCGCGGAACAACAATCGGGGTAGCCCGGGGACCCCTCAGGGCAGCACGGTCGCTGCCAGCCGCTCACCGTACCCGTGATATCGACGTCCGCGACAAGGTCCTCCGCGCCTACGAGCGCGCCGGTAGCCGTATCGACAAAGAAGCGGTACGAACGTGCCCCACCGTACCCGGCGAACCGCCACACCTTGTGCAACGCGCCTTCGCGATCCTCGTAGATGGCTTGGTCCGGGGTCGTGTAAGCTGTCAGGTCCGAAGCGTCCGACAACTGCTGGACCACGGCAACCGCCTGAGAAGCGGTCAACGCGTCGGCGGGCAGAGCGCTCGTCGGAGGTTTCGACAACTGCATCCCCAGATACCCGATCTTTTCCGCCCCAGTGAGCGTCACGGGAATTTTCACGATGCTCCCATGCACCGGAAGTCCTCCGATCTGCTGGGTGTACGTGTACACCTTCATCGTGCCGTTGCCGATCGTGACCGCGTCGCGCAGCACGAGGTCCGCGGGCGCCACGCCCAGGGCCCCGGCGTTCTGCTGGAGGAAGCCGGCAACAAAATCATCCGTAGCCGCTGCCGTGTTGTTGATGGAGATGGGCACGCGGTAGAGGGCGACCGTTCGATCGCCGACCGTGAGCGCGCGCAGCCCCGGTGTGGCGTCTAACAGCGGTTGCGCGGGATTGGGCGGGACTTCGGCAAGCGCTGCGGAGACGACGACCCCAACCAGTAGAACACCGACCGACCGCTTCGATAGAAACCGCTTCATGGCGGACGTCCTCCTAAACGCTCAAAAACAGGATTGACGCCGGGATTTTCACGTCGCGGTATCTGCTGTGCAAGGCTTTTTTCTGCCCGCGGCGGGGACAACGGTATAAGTGGAGATGACAAAAGTGATTGCGCGATTGTAACATCTTGCCGAAACCCATCGAGCCCGCTATGCTACGAAGGGGCGTTGAAGCCGCTCGGAGAGTTTCGCGTGCCACCGCGATCGTTTTTGACGCTTGTCGTGGGCCTGTTTGCAACCCGTGCTCTCGCGGACGACGTGCTCCAGCGCTACGAGGGAAACGCGACGCCGCCAGCCGAAAATTCCGGTTGGCAGGTTTCGCAGCCATGCGAGAGCGCGTGCGGTCAAAACACCGAGAACGGGCACCTGATTTGGCGTTGGACGACGGGTGCGAACCCCACTGGCTACTACTTTGTTATTGCACACGCATCCGATCCCCCCCCAAAAACGCTTTGGGTGGAGTGGCGGTTTCGTTCCAACCATCCGATCGGGCTGTATTCTTACACCTGTGACGGCGTGTTCGATATCGCATACGGCGCAACGGGTGAGGTCGTGTTCCTTTATGGGGATGCTGCGGTCTCTTTTAGCGGCGACAATGCTGTCGTGGGATTGGATATTGATGAGTTCCACACTTACCGTTTCGAGAGTCTCGATGGAATGAACTACAGGGTCGGTGTTGACGGAAGAGTGTTTATCACCGACTGGGAGAATCAACCGAACCAATTCCATCTCATTAGCTTCAGCGGACGGGGCGGGTGCCTCGGCGACGAATGGGCGGGAACTGTAAACGAATGGGACTTCGTTCGCTACGGGACGATCAGCTACGGCGAGAAGATCGTCGCGTCCCACCCGCCCGACGGGTTCGTCAGCGCCCGCAAGTACGCGCCCCTCGACCGCTTCACCGTCACCTACGACTCGCCCAACTACGTCTACATCGACCAGATCACAGTCGACGTGAGTGAGGGCGTCGCCCCGGCGGTCATCGCCACGCGGCGGCTCGACAACGGCCCGCCCGAGACGGTGGAGATCGTCCTCGATCGACCCATCCCCTACAACGCCACGACGCGCTTCACCTTCAACGACGGGGTGCTCGAACAGTCGATCGGTTTCACCTTCGCCCCCGGCGACACCGACGGCGACGGCGACGCGGACCTGGCCGACTTCGCCGCCTTCCAGAATTGTTTTGAGGTTTGCCCCATCTCCGGCGCGTGCCAGGCTTTCGACTTCAACGCCGACTCCGCCGTGGACCTCCTCGACTTCGCCGGATTGCAGGCGGCTTGGGGCAACCCGTAGGACGCTGCGGCGACGAAGCCCCGCACGAATCCCACAATGCTCCACGCGATTCGACCGGCCTTCATGGCATGCCCTCGCTAACGGGGTTGCGAGGCAATCGTTGAAGTGTACCCGAACCGACGAGCCTCGTCAACCATGCTTCCGGAGATGTTTTTTGCGTCCCCGACCCATTTGCCACGGCAGATAAGGCATACCTGTGCGGTCTCCCCGGTGGTCGTGCACGCCAGGAGGGGTGGCGCGGGATTGCCAACACAAGCACCATTGTGCGCCGCGTCGTTGAACGCGCAAGACGGGGTGTTGCAGAGGCAATCCGCGTTAGCGGGTACTTTCGACGGGTCGCAGGGATGTCCGTTATAGTTCGGACTTGCCGTAGCGCCCGAACAGATACCGTTGCCCAAAAGGGGATTCTGGCTGCTGTTGGTGTCGAACGTGGAGAAGTTTTGCGGCACGGTCTGCGTCGGCAGTGCCGTCGTCGCCACCGCGTTCCTGGGGTCAGGGTGCTGCAACTCCACCAACTCCACCCTGATGGCGTCCCCAAGCGAGGCGTCCGGGTGGCACGCCACCCTGAACCGCAGGGATCGAGTGGTCCGATCGGGGCTGAGCGGATCGGAGTCCCAGACGATTTCACCCGGCGCTTGTAACTCGTAGGCTCCCATATCGACGACCGGGCAAGGTTGCTCACATCGCGGATCGAGACTGTCGAGAGTGTCAGGGTCGTCGTTAAAGCGAGGGTCCTCGTCCAAGTCCCAAGGGGTGCGCTCGCCGTAATCGAGCCGGTTCGCGTCCAGGTCGGCTGCGTCCGGCAGCACACGGGTATTGCAACCGCTGTCGATCGCCGGCGACGGCCGAGTAAGCCGCAAATCTAGGGCCCCCGTGCAGGTGGGATCCACGAAGTTCGGATCGGAGGCGAGAACCGGACCGTCAACCGTAAAACCGCCGGGGGACGATATCCAGCCTTCGACGATGGACCACCCAATGCGCACCCCACTGCCTCCAGAGAGCAAGAATTGATTGTCGTACGGCGCCTGGTTGTCGCGGTTTGCCCAGAAGATTGAGTTGTAGACGTTTGCCGAAGCGCCCAGAAGCCGCATCCCTCCTCCCGTCTGAGCGTCTGGCCCGGGGACGGTCGTGTTGAATACGAGGTCAGAATTGACCGCCTCCACCAAAGACCCGGTAGCCGCAAATATTCCCGCGCCGGCATTAGCCTTGTTGCAGGTGATGAGACAGTTCTGCATCTCGACCACCAAGAAGGGACTGGCGGCGGTATCAGCTGGAGCCCCCTGGAAAAATGCCCCGCCCCCGTTCCATAGGGCGTCGTTGTCGTGGATCGTGGTGTTCACGAACCACAGTGTTCCCTGGGCGTTGGCATACACGCCGCCGCCGTTTGCCGTATCGTACACCGTTGCATGGTTGCCCGTGATCATAGAGTTGACAACGATAACGGTCACCGGAGGTGTATTCGTGGTGCGCGTAATATGAATACCGCCGCCGGGATTCCCCCGGTTCCCTGATATTGTGCAATCCGTGATCGTTGCGTTGGAACCATCGAGATGGATGCCGCTCCCGTCAGAACTAGAGAGCCCATTGTCGGAGACCGTCGTCGTCTGTGCTGGAACTCCCGTCCTACAGTCGATTGTCGCATCGGCACCGGCTATACTGATCCCCGTATCGCCGTTATTGCTGACGATGTTCCCCGTGATCTGTGAAGATGTCGGCGGCGAGGCGGAGTCGTGCCCCATGATGACGATACCCTTTCCTTGGTTCCCTGTGATTCGGTTGCCGACGATCACCGCGGCGGGAGGTCCGAGGCGGATACCGTCTATTGCGCCGTTAAGATTGGGGCTGGTGATCGTAAACCCCTCGATGCGGCGACCGGGACCGGCAGGGCCGAAATTGAAGCTAACCGTGGCAACGATTGACGTCTGCAAGGCGCGGGTGAGCGGCGGGTCTGTTCCAGCGCTCACGATCGCAAGGTTCTTGTTCACGTTGAGGTAGGACCCCGCCGGCTGCCAAGTTCCGGGGGCTACCAGGATGGTGTCGCCGTTGGTCGTATCGCCGTCGTCCACGGCGTCCTCAATCGTGCAGAACGGCGGCGTACCGCTCACACCGGTGCAGTTCGGATTGGTTGCGAGTTTCGTGCAGCAACCCGCGATGTTTTGGACATAGCGGGTCGTCGCTCGCGCCGAGCCGGGGACAACGAAGAAGGCCACGACGGAAGAAAGAGCAAGAAACCAAGTGCGCGACATCGGTTTTCTCCCCCAAGACTGCGTTTTCAGGACGCTGACCAACTTATCGGAGCATTTTCCGGCCCTTGGGCCGGGAAGTCAATGAAAATACGCTGTCAAACTGAGAATCATGGTAACCTACGCGTCGACAACAGGTTATGTCGTCACCGCGAACCGCGAAGGGTAGTCGGACCCTTAGATGGCGCGTATACTCGCATGAAAGGCGGGGGGACCGATGAATCCGCATCGCGGAAGCTGCAAGCAAGCCTCGGTGATCATGGGCATGGCGCTGCTGGCGATTTGCGCTCCGAGGTCGTCTCTGGGCGGAGGGTGCCCGAGCGTCATCGAACGCGATGGGTACAAGAGCATTCAGGTGAACGTCGATCGGCGCGGGTGCAACATCCTCGGCGACGCCGCCAACGAACCTTCCATCGCGGTCTCAGCGACCGCTCCGCGGAAGATCGTGATCGGCTGGCGACAGTTCGATACCGTTCACTCTGATTTCCGCCAGGCCGGGCATGGGTACAGCCATGACGGTGGTCATCGCTGGGTCTTCCCCGGCGTACTGCAACCGGGCGTGTTCAGAAGCGACCCGGTGCTAGACACGGGACCCGACGGAACGATCTATTTTTTCAGTATAAGTCTCGATGATCCAGCAGTGCTCTTTCGTTCCTACGATGGTGGTCGCACCTGGGATGACCAGGTGCAGGCGTCCTTTGCTGATAAGGCTTGGATGGCGGTCGACCGAACCGAGGGGTCGGGGAGAGGAAACATCTACATCGCGAATGGTGGGGGCCTCCTGGTCCTACGCGAAGGAACTGACTCATTCGAGTTCTATTACGTGTACTTCGGCGAGTACCCAACTGTTTCAGTCGGTCTTGATGGGGCGATGGATGTCGGTGCTGAACAGCATTTCCGCAAATCCACGAACGTGCAGGATCCGAGCCAAACTCCTGCGTTTTCGCCCCCGGTTGGTGTGGATCTCGGTGGACCGTCCGGGCAACCAGGCGAGCCGAATCCAGGAGGGCTTTCCGGGCAGACCTGGGTGGCCACGGATCACTCGAACGGTCCGACACGCGGCAACGTCTATTTGCTCGCCAGTGTTCTAGTCTGGGGAGATGATCCGCTTGATGTTCGCTTCGCTCGCAGCACCGACGGCGGGATGACCTGGAGTGATTCAGTTCGCGTCAACGACGATCCTCTAGCTGCCGAATCCTATCAGTGGTTTGGGATGATGTCCGTGGCGCCCAACGGACGGATCGACGCGGTGTGGAACGACACCCGCAACTCCGGGCAGGCCAATCTCAGCGAACTTTTCTACAGTTATTCCACCGACGCCGGAGAGACGTGGTCGAAGAACGTACCGGTCAGTCCGATGTTCGATAGCTGGGTGGGCTGGGCGGTCGGTCAGTACAAGATTGGCGACTACTACCACATGGTCTCGGACAACCTGGGGGTCAACGTGGCCTACGCGGCCACGTTTAATGGGGAGCAGGACATCTACTTTTTGCGCATCGGTTCCTGGGACTGCAACGGCAACGAGATCGACGACGCTCTGGACATCAGCGAAGCTCGCAGCCGCGACTGCAACGCCAACGGCGTTCCCGACGAGTGCGAATACCGCTGCGATCTCGACGGCGACGGTCTGACCACTCTCTCCGACTTTGCGGCGTTTCAGCGTACCCTCACCGGGCCGGGCGCTGTCAACCTTGCGCTGTGCGACGCTCTCCTCGACCCCGACCACGACGGCGACGTAGACCTGCGCGACTTCTATATGTTCCAACACGTCTACGTGAAGCCGTAGACCGGGTGTGAGCGGTGGGTCCGTGGACCGACCCTCGCGTGTGATACCTGGCTCGGGAGCCTTCGACTTCAACGCCGACCACTCCATCGATCTCCTCGACTTCGCCGAGCTGCAGCGCGTCTTTACCGCGCCGTAGAGCCTCGTCAACCATGCTTCCCGGACCTTTTTTTCAACCGCCCACCCCCTTCGCCAACAGCAATAGGCCACGTATGCCACCGGGAAGTGTGGGCCGCGGGCGTCACCGGGCGGCATTGCGGAGAACGGCCCGCTGGCAGAAAATACGCGCCGAGGATCCCGGAAGCTCGTTTCGCCGGGACGACGGGGCGGTTCGATGGGCGAAGAAAAGGAGAGTTCCATGGCCGGTGCGAAGGAAGTCATTTTGGATCAGTTACGGAGCGGTCAACACGTCTATGAAAAGCTCACGGCGGAGCTGAGCGACGCGGAGTACTTCAAGCCGCCGGTGGAGGGCGGCAACCATGCCGCTTGGTTGTTGGGTCATGTGGCCTGCTCGGAGGACTCGATTGTCTCGCAGATCACGGGGGGTCCCAAGCACATTCCCGAGGCCACGCATGAGTTGTTCAAGGGCGGTTCGACATGCGTGGCCGACCCCAAGAAGTACCCGTCCCGGAAGGAGATCGATGAGCTGTTGCGCAACAGCCGGGCGCACACCGTCGAAGCGATCACCAAGTACGATGAGCACAAGTGGGGTGATCCCTCTCCGTGGGGGAGCAAGTCTCCGTTCCCCACGATGGGATCGATGTGGGGCTTGCAGGGAACGCACCAGTTCTGGCACATTGGGCAGCTTGCGGTCTGCCGCCAAGCGATGAAGAAGAAACCCGCCCTGTTTTAACGGCTGCGGAGCTGCGGAGCGGGTCCGTTCGTAACGGTTTGAATGCCCTCGCGTCGTCGAGTATAGTAAATGGGCGGACCGGGCGACCCGTCCGCGGCGCGCCGGGACGTCCCGGCGCGCCGGGATCGAGGGCGATCGGGCGGTTTCCCGACGGATGGACGTCGATGAACGTGAAACTCATCATGTTCCGCGAGGACGGCTCTCGGCGTGAGTTTCCGCTGGAGAGGGGAGCGACGACCATAGGCCGCAAGGACGACTGTACGATCCGTATTCCGTTGGCCGTTGTGTCCCGTCGCCATGCGGAAGTAGTCGTAGAGAGCGACGGGGCGATCTTGAGGGATCTCGGGGCGGCCAACGGGACATACCTGAACAACCGCCGGGTGACGGAAGAGGACCTTGAGGCGGGCGATCAGATCGTGATCGGTCCGGTGGTCTTCACCGTGCAGGTCGACGGCGAGCCGAGCGACGACGAAATCCTGAAGATCAAAACGAAGGTGCCCTCGGGGAAGGGCGCGGAGCGCGGCGCGGCGCGGGTCGGGACGTCCAAGCACGTGTACATGTCCGATGAGGAAGTGGATCCGATTTCGGCCCTCGAAGCCTTGGCCTCCAGCGCGGACCAAACGGCGATCGACCCGGAAGAGGATGAGTAGTGCCGATCCCACGAATCGCCCGCGCCCTAAGGTGACACGGAGCGGGTGTCATGCAATAGCGTTCCTGTTGTTCGGGTGATGCCGGTGTGAATCCAAACAGCCCGCGAAAGGATGTCGTCCGCACGGCGCTGATGCTATGTCTGGCCACGGCTGGGGTCCTCGCGTTCATCGTCGGCGTGGGGGATCTCCGTCGAAAAAACAACGCGCTCGCCCAAGCTCGCCAACACGCGACTAACTTTGAGCGTCGGATCGGCGACGGCGGGGCACTGCCGCTCAATTTTGATCCCGACGTTCTGCCCGAGGGGCGACGGAAGATGATCCCGCTGGAATCCCTGGACCGTCAAGCGGCGGCGAAGCTCCGCGGGAACGACCGCCCGATCCTTGTCGCACAGACCGTGCCGATTTTGCAGGTCTTTGGCCGAAACGGCCGCGCCGTGATGACGTTCCGGGGAGGGAAGTTCAGCGTGGAATGGATGACCCTGCCGCGGTTCGACGCCGTGTACGCGGCGCAACAAGAGCTTGTGCGACGACTTGCGGCTGAGAAGCCGAGCGAGCCGGCGGGTCCGCCATAACGGCGGTTCCTCGACCGTCCCCTGCCCCAGGATGGAGTGGGGCGCCCTCGCACTCTTCAGGGGGGTTCGTGAGAGCGGTTGTATTTGATCGCACGCTTTCGTTTCAGCCGGATCATCCGGATCCGCGGCCCCTTGCGGGGGAATGCGTCGTCCGCGTCCATTTCGCGGGTATCTGTGCGACCGATCTACACATCCTGGGCGGTTACATGAACTTCCGCGGGGTGCTCGGCCATGAAATGGTCGGCACGGTGGTCAGCGGGCCACCGCAGTGGCGCGGGCGGCGGGTGGTGTGCGAGATCAACTGCGTCTGTCGCCAATGCGAGATGTGTCTGTCCGGCCTGTCGAACCACTGCCGCAAGCGGACGGTGCTGGGAATCGACGGGCGCGACGGGTGCTTCGCCGATCTGGTTGCGGTCCCGGAGCGGAATCTGCACGCCGTCCCCGACGCGGTCTCCGATGAGGAGGCGGTATTCGTCGAGCCGCTGGCGGCGGCCTACCAGGTGCTTGCCCAATGCCCGATCGAACCGCGGATGACCGTGAGTGTGGTGGGCTCAGGCCGATTGGGGCTGCTGGTCGCGCAGGTGCTGGCGGGGACGGGATGCAGGCTCACAGTCATCGGTCGCAACCCGGCGAAGCTGCTATTGTGCGAAAAGCGGGGGATTCAAGCCATCCACGTCGATGAGCTGCCGCGTAAACAGGATCGCGACGTGGTGGTCGAGTGCACGGGAGCGCCCGAGGGGATGACGCTGGCCATGCAGCTTGTGCGGCCACGGGGGACGATCGTGCTCAAAAGCACGTATGCCAAGGCGGAGCCGCTTAACCTTGCCCCGATCGTGGTGAACGAAGTGCGCTTGCTGGGAAGCCGTTGCGGACCGTTCGAGGAGGCAATCAACGCACTGGCGCGGAAAGCGGTCGATGTGCGGTCGTTGATCACGCGGACGTTCCCGATCGAACAAGCCGTCGCGGCGTTTGAGGCGGTCCGCCGGCCGGAGACGGTCAAGGTTTTGCTGAGAGTCAGCCCCAAATAGTTCGGGCGGCCTGCTCAAGCCCGGCGAAATCGGGCGCCGCGCACGGTGCCCGGCACCCGCATGATTCATCCGATCCCGAAGGGGTCGTATCCACGTGCGACGGAATAGACGACCCCTTCAGGGTCGTGATCTTCGATCGCAATCTGATTCGGTGGCGATGCCACCGGCTACTATAGGGCAGGCTTTCAGCCTGCATCGTTCAGCCTGAAAGGCTGACCGAGAGTAGCCGTGGGCAAGCGCAGCGCCGCCCACGGATGTGGGCGCCCCCGATGTTTCATTCGACCCTGAAGGGGTCGCATGAGCGGTGCGGGGACCGGCGGATCACCAACGATCCCGCGGTCAGCACCAACAGGGTGAGCACCGCCAGGCCCCAGGCGGAGACGGCGGGGATCCCCGCGGGACCGACGGGCGCAGGCATGGCTTGACGTTGCTACGTTCCCTGCGGACAATGTTCCGTATGAGTCGAAGCGCCCCCGAAACCGGGTCGTGGACCTGGGCGGGATGGGCGCGGAGATTTGGGTGAAGATCGGTCTGACGCCGCCGGTCGATCCGAGCGAGTTGACGTTTCTGGCTGTCGATACGCGCAGCCCCTACACCCGCGACTACCCCGGCAGCGAAGGCGGCAAGCAGGCCCATCACATGCTGCGCTGGGTCAACACCCGCGGCGAAACCGCCCGGTGCAGCGAGACGGCAACGGCCACCATTGGGGCGTGACGAGGCTGCGTCGTTCATTTGCTCTGCGACACCATGAGCGACGCACCAAAGTTCGATCAGACGCTAGCTTCGCTCATCGCTCGCTGGAAGAGCGATACGGGCGGGACCTACCGCGCGTGGTTTCTGTGGGAGCAGCGGATCAAGAATTTCCGCTCGATCCGCGCCGGGATCGCCGAGGTCGTGCGCGAGATCAACGCGGGCACGTTCGGCAGCGTGTACAAGGGTTCGTCGCTCGAAACAGTGGTCCATTCGATCGCCGAGCAGCGGCAGATCTTCAAGGGGGCCGACCACGCCTTTCTGTGGAAGCCCAAGCTCCGCATCCCCGACATCTACGAAAGCTCGGAGAACCAGCGGGCATTCGGGCGGTTCCTGCACGACTGCGCCTGCGGCGACAACGAGGGCGCGGTCGTTCGGGCTGTGCGGACGCTGGACGAGTACAGGATCAAAGGGCTCGGCCCCGCCGCCGCGAACCTCCTGTACTTCCTTCATCCCACGTTTGTCCCGCCCTTCAACACCGCGATCGTCAAGGGGTACAACGCACTCACCGGTTCGAAGGTCAAGCTGGGGTCGTGGAGCGAGTACCTCGCCATGCGCGACGGTGTGCTGCGGATCAACGCCGAGCACCGAGCCGAACTGAGCAACGATCTGGGGGCTGTGGCCGGCCTGCTGTTCGACATGGGCACGGAACGCTATCCCGCGCCGCCACGGGGCGATGACGCGACCGCGCTCGCCACGTGGCAGAGCGATCTGAACAAGGTCCGCGAGGAGTCGGCCGCGCAGGGCAAGGCGCTCAAAGCCGCCGAGCAGGAGGACCGCTCCCACGTACAGGTGCAAGGCTGGCTCCGAGACCTTGGCCGCGCCTTGGGCTACTACGTATGGGTTGCTTCCAACGACCGCAACCGGCCCTGCGGCGAAGGCCGGCTGTGCGACGGGTGTATCAGCACGCTGCCCGCCGGATTGGCGGCCGCCCCGGGCATCGACGCGGTGAGATTGATCGACGTGCTCTGGCTCGAACGGACGAACGGCACGGGTGAGCACGCGGCCCGCGTCGTCGCCGCGTTCGAAGTCGAGCACACCACGAGCATCTATTCCGGCATCGTGCGTATGCTCGACCTAGCTCTGGGCGTGCCCGAGCACGCCGGAGTTAAGCTCTTCCTGGTCGCGCCCGATGCAAGAGAAAAGGATGTCCGCGCGCAGCTGGCCCGCCCCGCCTTCGCCCGCGTGGCCGATCTCAAAGTCCGCTTCCTGCCCTACGGCGAACTGGAGCGCAACCGCGAAGCAATGGGGCGGTTCGGCACCGGGCTCAAGGCCGTCGAAGCCGTTGCTCGCACCTTGATGTAAGGCCGGGTGGCCCATCTCTTGCGAACGAAAAGGGTGGGGTCACGATGATCGAACCGAATAAGCCGGTGCGAAGAATCGTGCCTTACAATTCAACCAGGTAGCATCCGTCCCAATCTATCGGTAAGGCGGAGCGATCGTCGAGTTGGCGATCGTCGAAGCGGCTGATTTCCCAACCACAGAAGGCTCGTAAGGGGGTGCCGGTTAGTCCCATCGGAGATCCGCCGCAGGCGGACCAAACCGCGAATCCCGGCGCGCCGGGACTTAGCCAAGCCACACATCGAGAGGGAGCCGTCTCGTCGCGGTGACGTTGTCGAGTAAACTTCGGTCATGGGTCGACGGGGTCGAAAAGCGGCGGCGATCGCGGCGGTGAGCGAGCCGACGGAGGCGCGGGAAGCGCTCGAACGTCGATGGCGGGATCGGCTGACGGTGGAGCCGAGGCTGGCGACCCTCGTGACGGCGGAAGGCGCCCGTCGGGAGGCGTTTCATCGCTGGTTGCCCTACAAGCAAGGATTCTCGCCGGGGCTGGTGCGTCTGTTTCTCACCGAGAATCCGCGGACCCCGAAGCACTGGGCGTCGCATCCCGTGCTCGACCCGTTCGCCGGGACCGGAACTTGCGCCGTGGAATGTGCCAGGCACGGCGTAGGCGCCATCGGCGTTGACGCCATTCCGGCGTTGGTGTTCCTGGCGCAGGCCAAGTTCGAGCGGGAGTTTCCGCCGCTGCCGGATACGAGCGGGGCGTCGATGTGGCAGGAGGTTGCGGATCGCTTGTGCCTGCCGATCCACCGTGCGGCGTTGATGCTCGCGGTCGGTCGGCAACATACGACGGCCGGTCGGGCCAACCGGGGTGCGAAGCCGCTGGGAGTCGCCCTCGACGAAGTTGCGATGATGATGCGCGACGATCTTTCCCATCCGCTTGATTCGGCGAACCGGATCGAGGTCGGCGACGCGCGGCGGCTCACGATGATTGAAGACGGAGCGATCGGGGGCATTCTCACCTCGCCGCCGTATCTTTCGCGGCATGATTACCCGCGGATCGCCGACCCCTATGAGACGGTCTACCGCTACTGGTACGCCGCGCAAGTGTGCCCCGCCGCGGCGGGCTGTGTCAGGAGTGGCGTCTCGAATACGAATCACACTGCTCACAGAGCAGTGGCACAGGGGGGGGTGGAGCAGGTTCGGGCCAGTCTTCGCGGCCGTGGAGAGGGTGATCCGTCAAGCACCGTCGCCGCGGCTGAGGAAGCGGCTGAATGGCTCAGCAAGATCGGGCTGGCGAAGCTCGCGACAATCGCTCAAGGATATGTCGAGGACATGAAGGCGGTGTTGGGCGAGTGTCATCGAGTGCTTGCCGCCGGTGGAGTTTGTTGGATGGTGGTCGGCGGGGCGAGAGTCAAGGACGTGTACCTTCCGTCAGATTTGATCGTGGCTGAGCTGGCGGGACGATGTGGGTTTCGCGTGGAGGCGATCCGCGTAGCGCGCGATTTGATCGGTTCACCGCGTAAGTTCGGGCGCCTCGGACACGTCGCGCCGCGGGAATCCTTGCTGGTGATGAATCGAGGGTGATGGTGCGCATCAAGCCCCCGCCGCCTCCCATGGGGTTCCCTTCGTCGGGGCGGGCGCGGAAGGCGTCCGGCGCCCCGCTGGGGATGACTTTGGCCGAGAAATCGCCGGCGGGCTTGTCTTTTCGCGGGCATTCGCTATTCTGATGACGGCGTTCCGTG
>CAYQZH010000070.1:0-15676 GCA_964421865.1 uncultured Phycisphaera sp.
TCGCCAAGCGGTCGCCCTCAACCGTTCTGGCAAGTCGAAACCTTCGAAGAAAGCGAAGTTCTAAGGGATTCCGACCGGTATCGGCAGGAAACACCGCATTTTCATTGCGCTATCCGCGTTCACGACGAAAATCGGTCAGTTTGAGTTCTGAGCAACGCATATCCGCTCGAAGCGCTCGAAGAAGTCGGGGAAGGTTTTGGCGCAGCACTGCGGGTCGTTGATGACCAGGCCCGGGCATTTCAGTCCGGCGAGGGCGAAGCTCATGGCCATGCGGTGATCGTCGTAGGTGTCGATCGCCGCGGGGGTGAGGCGCTCGGGCGGGCGGATGATGAGGCCGTCGGGCCGCTCGTCAACCGTCGCACCGAGTTTTGTCAGCTCCTGGCGAAGGGCCGCCAGGCGATCGCTTTCCTTGAGGCGAAGACTGCCGACGTTGCGAATCGTCGTCGGCGAGTCGGCAAACAACGCCAGCACGGCGAGGGTCGGGACCGTGTCGGGCATGTCGTTCAGATCGACGTCGATTCCGCGCAGGCGAACTCCCTCCGGCGGCCCTTCGACGGAGAGTCGCGTCGGCTCTCGGCTCACCCCACAGCCCATCCGCTCCAGCACATCGACGAAGCCCACGTCACCCTGCACGCTTGCGAGGCCGAGTCCTTGCACCACGACGCGACCGCCGGCGATGGCGGCGGCGGCAAGAAAGTAGGTCGCGTTGCTGGCGTCGGGTTCGATGGACAGGGAAGCAGCTTGGTACCGCTGCGGCGCCTCGACGATGAAGCGCAGCGCGCCGCGGGGTTCCTGAGCCGCCGGCGGAACGAAGTCCCGGCGCGCCGGGAGCCCGCGCGCCCGCGAGTCACCAAGGTCTTCCAATACCGCCACGCCGAATCGCTCCATGATCGCCGTGGTCATCTTTAGGTAGGGGATACTCGGAACGTCTCCGGCGACTTCGATAAGGACATCGCGCGAGGCGTAGGGGGCGGCGAGCAGAAGAGCGCTCACCAGTTGACTGGACTGCGGCGAATCGAAGGCGACGTGACCGCCGCGCAGTCCGTGAGCATGGACGACGACGGGGGCGAACCCCTCCTCGCCTGGATATTCGATTCCCGCGCCGAGGGCTTGCAGCGCCTCGACCAGACCGCCGATGGGGCGCTTCCGCATTCGCGCGATGCCGTCGAGATGGAAGCGACCCTGCCCCAGGGCGACCAGGGCCGTCAGGAACCGGAGCGTGGTGCCGGAGTTGCCGCAAAACAGATTCGCCTCGCTCTCCGGGATATGCCCGCGACAACCGCTGACTTCGACCACGCAGTCATACTCATCGGACGTAAGGGCGATGCCGAGCGTCCGAAGGGCCTCCATCATGAGAAGCGTGTCTTCGGCGAACAGGACGTTCCGAAGGACGCTGGTCCCGTCGGCGAGCGCGGCTGCGACGAGAGCGCGGTTGGTGAGGCTCTTCGATCCCGGAAGCACGACCGTGGCGTCCAGCGGTCCCGACACAGGTTTGCAGCGATATGCTGACATACGCGCCAGCATACCTGCGCAACTCACGCCACGAAATACGTAACCGATGGGACTGCCGTGAGGCCCCGTACTTCGTCGGACCGGTGACGCGGCGCCCGAGCCGGTCAGTGCCGAGCGGCGGCGGAAAGGGAGGTGTAGCTCTTCGCTGCGCCGTCGCCGCGTTCGACGGGGTAGCCCAACGTCGACCAGCCTTCTTGGACGACCTGCCCGTTTGGATCGGTGATGCCGCCGAAGCCTCCGATCACATTGCGCAAGCTTTTGTAGCCCGCTTGGGCGAGCATCTCACAGGCGGTGGCCGATCGCCCGCCGGTTTTGCAGCCGACGAGGAGTTGGGCGTCGGGCGAGATGTTGGCGGTGACGACGCCGAGGAACTTTTCGTTGACCTCCATCCGACCGGTCTGCTGGTTGATCTCGGCGACGGGGATGTTGAGGGCCGACGGCGGATGACCGTTGACGAACTCGGGTACGGTCCGAACGTCGAGGTAGAGGATTCCCCCGCGGTCCAGAAGTCGTTTGGCTTCCTCCGGCGTGACCTGTACGATCGTCATACGTTGCTCCGTGCCGGTTGGTCTCGTGACGGCGGCGTTCGCCGCAGTTTCTCCAGTGCGGCCGCCGGTACAGCCCCAGCCGCCGCCTGTAAGGCTCAGCAGCAACACGAGGATTCCGAAACCACGACTTCCCCTACGAACCATGAACGGCTATTGTCCCGAAAAGGCTGATGGAGTCAAAACGCGGTGGGCCGTCGGCTCGTACAGGATCCGACGCGGCAGGCGTTTGGAAAGGACGGCAGACGCACCCCTTTGATAAAGGCCTGCACGCGGCGGCCGTGCCAGCCGATGAGTGGGCGGGGGCGCTCGGAGTCGATGAGGTCGCCGGCAGAGAAGGGTACGCAGATGGCAAAACGAGCCTGGGTCTTCGCGGGAATTGTGTTCGTTTGGGCGGCGGGGACGCTCCGCGCCGGGAACGACGCGGCCCGCAGTTCGGGAAAGACGGCCGCTCCCCAGCCGTTAATGACCTACCTCGCGGACGAGTTGGCCTACACCATGGAGCACATGGCGACGGAGGACGGAACCAAGCCGTTCTACCTCAACTACACGGCGTATGAGGAGCACACGGCCACCATCTCCGCCAGCCTCGGCGCCATCACTCAAGACCAACGCGGCGACGAGCGTAATCTGAACATCGACCTCCGCGTCGGCGATTACACCCTGGACAACACGCACCAGCTTCGCGGCGGCGGACCGTCCCACGTTTTCGGCAGCGGGAACATCTCCCTGCCGCTGGGCGACGACGCGGACGCGGTCCGCCACGAGCTTTGGTACCACACGGACAAGATGTTCAAGAACTCCGCCAAGCGCCTTACCCAGGTCAAGACGGACCTGAAGGTGAAGGTCGAGGAGGAGGATCGCTCCGACGACTTCAGCCGCGAAGAGCCTCACGTTTCCTACGAAGAGCCGGTCACGCTCGTCTTCGACGGCAAGGGCTGGAGCGAACGGTTGCGGAAAATCTCCGCGATCGCCCGGGAGTTCCCCTTGATTTACAGTTCAACGGTCACGGTCGGCGCCTACGCCGGGATCCGCTACATGGTGACCAGCGAAGGCACGCGCTTGCAGACTACGGAGCGGCGTTACCGAATCACCATGTCCGCGGGGACCAAGGCCGAGGACGGCATGGACCTCTCCCAGTACTCGGACTTCAACGCGGCGTCGTTGGAGAGGCTTCCCAACGACGCGAAGATCGAGGAAGCGTTCCGCGGGGTGATCAAACAAGTGCTGGCGTTGCGCGAGGCGCCGCTTGCGGAGCCGTACATCGGCCCGGCGATCCTCCGCAACCGGGCGAGCGGCGTATTCTTCCACGAAATCTTCGGTCACCGCATCGAGGGCCATCGACAGAAGGACGTGACCGAGGGTCAGACCTTCACCAAGAAACTCAACCAACCGGTCTTACCCACCTTCATCAGCGTCTACGACGATCCGACGATGGCGCGGCTGGGCGATATTGATCTGCGCGGGCACTACGACTTCGATGACGAGGGTGTGGCCTCCTCTGATGTTGCCCTCGTGGAAAACGGCGTGCTCAAGACGTTCCTCATGTCCCGCAGCCCCGTGCAGGGCTCCCCGCGATCCAACGGCCACGGGCGACGGCAGTCGGGCAACGCCGTCGTATCCCGTCAGGCCAACCTGATCGTCCGATCGACGAAGCAAGTCCCCTTCGACGAACTTCGGCGGCTGCTGGTCGAGGAATGCACGCGGCAGGGCAGGCCGTACGGGTTGCTCTTTGAGGACATTTCCGGCGGCTTCACCATGACCAGCCGTCGCGGACCGCAATCGTTCAAGGTGCTGCCGATCGTCGTGTACCGCGTCTACGCCGACGGGCGACCCGATGAATTGATCCGCGGGGCGGACATCGTCGGCACGCCGCTGACCTCGTTCGAAAAGATTCTCTGTACCGGCGACGACATCGGCGTCTTTAACGGCTCGTGCGGGGCGGAGTCGGGGTGGGTGCCGGTCGCGGCGGCCTCGCCGAGCATTCTGGTGGCGACGATTGAGATCGAGAAGCGGACCCGCGATCAGAGCCGACCGCCGATCCTCCCGCCGCCGCTGGCGGTGAAACCGTGAGGCGAATTAAACCAACGAAAAGGACCTACGCCAAGCATTCTCGAAATGTCGAGTGTCGGATGTCGAGTGTCGAATGGACTGTTCACGATTCGACATTCGACATTCGACATTCGACATTGTGTGCCGCGTCGAAACTGCAACGGAGGCTCCCTCTTGCGGCGTTCTTGTGGTCCCTCATCATCGTTCTTCTCGGATGTGGAAGCGCCTACGCGGAGGACGTGGGGAATGACACGGACGTGGTCATGCGGGCCTTGGCCGACGAACTGGATCGGTCGGTGAAGGAGTTAGTGCTTTCGGACCTCTCGCGGCCGTATTTCATCCAGCTCAACGCCCAGGACCGGCAGATGTACACGCAGAGTGCGGCCTACGGCGGGCTGCAGCGCTCCAACGAGTCGCACAGTCGGGCCATCGGCGTGCGCGTCCGCGTCGGGGCCTACGAGTTGGACAACACCAACTTCCGCCGCGGCTTCGGACAGGCGGGCAATCTTTCCCTCGACGACGATTACTCCGCCCTGCGCCACGCCGTCTGGCTTCTTCTGGATCAGGACTACAAGCAGGCCGTCGAGACGTTCACCCAAAAGCTAGCATACCTGAAGGACAAGACCGTCGAGGAACGTCCCGACGACTTCTCGCCCGCATCCGCGGTCTCCGCCGTCGAGCCGCGGGGGAAGATCGACTTCGACCGCAAGGGTTGGGAGGCGAACCTCCAGCGGCTTTCCGAACGGTTCAAACAACATCCCAAGATTCAGGACGCCAATGTGTCTCTCTTCGCGGGGGCCGTGACGGAGTGGATCGTCAATACGGAGGGCACGCGTCTGCGGACGGCCGACACGGGCATCCATATCCAGATCAGCGCCGAACTCCAGGCGGAAGACGGCATGCCGCTTTCGGATTCGCGGACCTACCTCGGTGAGCGTGTCGACCAGCTTCCGCCGATGGACAAGATGCTCGCCGACATCGACGAGATGTGTACCAAGCTCGTGGAGTTGGCGAAAGCTCCACGGTTGGAGCAATACACCGGTCCGGTACTGTTTGAACCGCGCGCTTCAGCGAGCGTCTTCGAATCGCTGCTCGGCGACCGCCTCTGCGCTCGACCTACGCCGCTGGGCAGCGGCGGGGAGGACAACAGTTTCGAGAAGAAGATCGGCCTGCGTATTCTGCCCCGGTCGTTCCAGGTGTACGACGACCCGGGGCCAAAGGCGTTTGAAACTACCGTCCTTGCCGGCGCATACCGTTACGACGACGAAGCCGTCCCCGCGAGTCACGTGAGTCTTGTCGAGAAAGGCGTCCTGAAAACGCTGGTGGCCGGGCGGGCCCCGACCAAGAAGGTCAAGCAATCCACCGGTCACGGACGCAGCCTTGGATTCGGCGATCCGCGGGCCACGATCGGCTGCCTCTATATCTCCGCCGATGACGGACTGTCCGCCGAAGAACTGAGACAGGAACTGATCCAGACGGCGCGCGACGAGGGGTTGGAGTTCGGACTGCGCGTGGCGGCGATTGAGGACGGGCAGTCGGGTTCGCTGGGCGATCCGATCTACGCCTACAAGGTCAACGTGGCCGACGGCGGGGAGGAGTTGGTCCGCGGAATGCAGTTCCGCCCGGTGGAGCCGCAGTCGATGAAGCGAATTCTGGCTGCGGGGAAGGAGCGGCGGGCCTACAACTCCGTCTCTGGGACGTCCGCCAGCGTCATCGCCCCGGCGGTGCTGTTCGAGGAGTTGGAACTGACCAAGCCCGAAGGCGAGTTCGACAAGCTGCCGATCCTCCCATCCCCCGCGACCCGTAAAGACACTGTGGGCAAGTGATCGCGACGCCATGACGCAGACTGCGCTCGACGACAAATACACTCGTCTGCAGCGGATTCTCCGTGACCTGGAATCGGTTGCGGTCGCGTTCAGCGCCGGGGTGGACTCGACGCTGATTCTCAAGGTCGCTATCGACGCGCTGGGGCTGGGTCAGGTCATCGCCGTCACGGGACGCAGCGACAGCCTGGCGCGGGCGGAGTTTGAGGAGGCCTGCACACTCGCCGCAAGCCTCGGCGCCGAGCACGTCGTCCTCGACACCGACGAGTTCGAGAATCCCGACTACCTGAGCAACCCAACCAACCGCTGCTACTTCTGCAAGACGACGCTCTACACGCATTTGGCAAAGTTCATCGCCGAGCGCGGGCTGAAGGCGATCGTGAACGGCATCAACGTGGACGACCTGGGCGACTACCGTCCGGGCATTGAGGCCGCCCGCGAGCACGGAGTGCGCTGCCCCGCAGCCGAGGCGGGGTTGACCAAGGCCGACGTCCGTGAGCTATCGCGGCGTTTGGGGCTGCCTACCCACGACAAGCCCGCAAGTCCTTGCCTCTCCAGCCGTGTGCAATACGGCGAGCACATTACTCCACAGAAGCTCCGCATGATCGAGGCCGCCGAGACGTTCCTCCACGAACTGGGTATCCGCGAGTGCCGCGTCCGGCATCACGACAACTTGGCCCGGATCGAAGTGCCGCCCGAGTTCATCCCCATGCTGGCCGAGCCGGACCAGGCCGCCCGCGTCGACGCCTACTTCCGGTCGCTGGGGTACCAGTACGTCGCCCTCGATCTACGGGGGTTTCGTAGCGGGAGCATGAACGAAGTCATCGCCTTGGGGACCGTTCGACCGCGGAGCGGGATCGGGTAATCCGCCGATTGCGACAGGCCCGTTTTCCGCAAGTTTCTTGGCGAGCCGGACCGATGGTAGTTCGGAAAACGCCACTGGTTTTCCAACGTCCATCCTCCTAGAATGTGGAGAGCGAGCGGGATGGCGGATAAGAACAGGCGGAACCGATGTCCGATCGAGCACAGACGCAAAAGACGAAGCTGGAAACGGTGGAACCGCTGGGCAAGCGCGTCCTGATCCGCAAGGATGAGGACAAGAAGGTGACCAAGGGCGGGATCGAGTTGCCCGACTCGATCGAGATTCCGACGATCACCGGGCGGATCGTGGCCGTCTCCGCCCAGGTCGCCCACGACGAGGATTTCCCCATCCGCCAGTACGATCGCGTCCTGTTCAACCCCAAGCACGCCATCCCCGTCGAGTTCGACGCGGACAACTACCTCTACGTCGTGCCCATCGAGGATGTGGTGGCCGTATTCCGCAAGGCGGAGTGAGCCGCCCCTTCGTCGTTCGCGCATCGACGCGGGCGTCCCCATCCATTAGACTTCGCCGCGCGACCCATGATTGATCTTCCATCACCGGCGCTGATCGGCGTCATTCATCTGCCCGCGTTGCCGGGCAGTGCGTGCCATCGACTGTCGATGGACGAGATCGTGGAGCGCGCCGTCACCGACGCCCGTACGCTGCGAGAAGCCGGTTTCGACGCCGCGATTATTGAGAACTTCGGCGACGTTCCGTTCACCGCGTCGGCGCTTCCACCGGCGAGCGCGGCCGCGATGGCGGTGGTCGCGGATCAGGTTCGACGCGGCGGCGGACTGCGGGTGGGGATCAACGCCCTGCGCAACGACGCCGTTGCGGGGTTGGGCATTGCCGCCGCCGTCGGGGCCTCGTTCATACGCGTAAACGTCCACACGGGCGTGTACGCGACGGACCAGGGATTGATCGAAGGCCGAGCCGCGGAGACGCTGCGCGATCGCAAGCAGCTCGGACTGCGCATCGCGATCCTGGCCGACGTGCACGTCAAACACGCCACGCCGATCAGCGAGCTGGACATCTCGCGGGCCGCGAAGGACACAGCTTATCGAGGCTTGGCCGATGGGTTGATCGTCACCGGTCGCGCGACCGGCGAGGCGGTCGATGTCGGAGAGCTTCGCCGCGTCCGGGAGGCCGTGCCCGACCGGCGGGTGTTCGTGGGCAGCGGCGCGACGGCAAGCACGGTGGCGTCGTTGTTGACGATCGCGAGCGGAGTGATCGTCGGCACGGGACTGAAGGTCGGCGGGGACGCCTCCCAACTGATCGACGCGGCGCTCGCAACGGCGTTTGCTCGCGCCGCGGGACGGGGTTGACCCTTGGTGCCGCGGCCCCGCATTCATCTCATTGCCCCGGCCGGATCTTGCCGACCCTTCTTTGAGCCGATCGGGGTCGCCTCGGCCAAAGAACTCATCGCCCTGGTTCAGGACGCGATCGGACCGACCTACCAAGCCACCGGGAACCAGGACATCCTCGAAGCCGATGAAGATGAATCGCGCGGCGGGCGCAGCGACGATCGACTCCGCGCGGACGACCTGCAACGGGCGTTGGCCGACTCGAACGTTGTCGCGATCATCGCACTGCGCGGCGGGGCGTGGTTCACGCGGATTCTTCCGCTGATCGACTTTGCCGTGCTTGACCGTCGTGAGCGGCAAGTCGCGGTGTTCGGCTTTAGCGAACTCACGACGCTGGTCAACATCGTGGGGGCCCATCCGCGCGGCTTGGGCGTCTATAGCATGGGGCCGGCGTTTCTACCTTATGGCATGAAACGGCACGCAGCCTCACAACTGCACGCCGGTGACCTCCAAGGCGCAACGCCGGAAGAGTGGATGCTCCGGCGGTTGCGGGAAGAGTTCTTTGCGTTCTTTCGGGCGGTCACGGCGATCCTCGAGGGGCGCGGCGGTGTCGGGCCGTTGTCGGCCCGGCGTGTGCACGGCGAGTCGCCGCGTCCGGGCGAAGTGCGGTTCGTCGGCGGGAACCTCACGGTCTTTTCCACGCTCATCGGCTCACGGTACCAAGAGTGCATCCGTCCGAAGGGTCGCTGGCTGGTGCTGGAGGACTTCAACGATAAGCCGGAACGCTTCGACCGGTTTCTGGCGCATCTGACTCTTGCGGGGTATTGGGAGGAGTGCGAAGGAGTCCTGCTGGGCGACTTTCACCTGGGAGAGCGCGACCTCACCGAGGCCATGCTCGCGATCCTCTCCTGCCACCTGCCGCGAGGCGGTTCGTTCCCCGTCCTCGTGACCTCGCAGGTGGGTCACGTTTGGCCGATGACGCCGCTGCCCCTCCACGTGCCCGCGACGTTAGAGCGGATCGACGAAACGTCCCTGTCCATCCATTGGCCGGCTGCGGCGCTTCGCGCCGTGTAATACGGTTTCTGTTATTTAGCTGCGCGAGTTAGGTACAGCGCTGCGCAGACGGTTTTGATCCGATCCGCGTCAAGACACGCATGCTGCCAGGCGTGAGCGGCGGCTTTGGTGAGGTCTTCATGGTCGTTGTGGCAGCGGTTCGACCAATAGTGGCTCCGCAGGTAGTGCCAGAGATTCTCGACGAGATTGAGTTCCGCAGAGTACGGCGGCAGCGCGATCAAGGAGACGTTCGGCGGGACGTTCAGAGCCTTGGCGGTATGGTAGCCGGCTTGATCCCAAATCAGGACAGCGTGAACGTCGGCGTCCAGTTCCTGGGCGAACTGCTCGAAGAAGCGATTACTGGGGTCTGCATTTGAGGCGTTTCAGGGGCCTGCAAATACCCCCCGGAAGGCGACGAAATCGGCTAAATCCACGTCCCCGTCACACTCGAAATCGAACACCGTACAGCAGGGGCCCAGCTTCGCCGGTCCCGGGCCGGTAAAACATCGCTGGAACCCGGCCAAGTCGATCAGGTCCACGTCGCCGTCGAAGTCGAAGTCAAAAGGCGGCAGCGTATCACACTCGTCGGGAGCGCCGTTGCCATTGCAATCCTGACAAACGTCTGGAATCTCGTCCTCATTCACATCCAGGAGCGCAAAATCGGCGACTGTCGCCCGCAACAATGTCCTGTTGGCGGTGTTGCTTATTAAAACATCCTGTCCATCGAACAGCAGGCCTCGCGGATCAAACGGGGCAGGTGGTTCCTCCGCTGAACCTCGACTTAGATGCGCGATCGCGAGCCCCCGCTGGTCATAGACCAGAACAGCACCCCCCGCTCCACCGCCAAACTGAGCGCCGGACACCGAAACCAGCAACACGGATTCGCTGCTCAAGGAAGGAGCTAGAGGAGCCGCCCATCCAATCGGCGAGAACGCCAGTTGACGAATCCCGCCCTCCGAAACATCAAGCACGACGGTTGCGAAAACGGTGAGCTCGAAACTGTGAAGGTTGAGGGCCAAAATGTCCGCAGTTCTGAGGTCGCCGCCGAATGCATCTCCAAAAAACGCGTGCTCGCCCAATTGCCCGAACCCATTCGGGGCGAGCGCTGGAGTAAAGATAGACGCCCCGACGGATGGTACGACCGTCGTCACGGTTCCGCTGGAATCGACTAAGTAAACCGAGCCAAAGAAACCACCGTCATAAGACAAAAATGAGGTCACAAGAAGGCTCCCCGATGCGGAATTGTCCAGCGCCGGAGGAACATAAACGAGCCCAGTAATGCCGCCTTGGCGAGCCACTTCGAATAGTGGAGCGATGCTGCCATCCGCTTTAATCCAAACAACATTGGGTGCGCCCGACGGCTGGTCCCGAAGCGCGACGAGCAATCTGATCCCTTGTCCCCCGAATTCGTTGGGTACAAACGTGGCACCGAGCGGCCCATTAAGTCCCGTGGCCAAAGCGGTCGGTTCGCCGCCGCCCGCCGAAACGTTCCAAACCGTTGCCGCGGAAAGATCCGTTACAAGGAATTGAGGAGGGTAAGTTCCCTGCGAGCGCACAATGTCCTCAGGAAGAAGGAACCCCGTCGCGAAGACCTGAGGATCAGGAACTACGTTGAGATCGAGATCATCGGGAACACCGTTGCCGTTGCAATCTCGCTGTTGCTCAAACGCGCCCATGTCCGCAATTGGAGCGGTCCCGACTCCACTATCGACACTTTCGAGGATGTCGATAAAACGTGTGTTTCCATCCAAGTCGATTGGCACACGTTCATCCAAGTCCTCGTCGTCGTCGACATCCGTCGTGTCAAACGGAACGATGGAGTGCGGCGGCAAAATTCGCGGCAGATTCGTTTGGCCCCATACTAATGTTGTGATGGCGAGGACGAATGTTCCTATGGATATGGATGCGATTCTGCGCACGACGACGGGGTTCGCTGCCATCGGCTCTTTCCAAAAAAAACTGACATCCGATTTAAAGTAGGGAAACCGGAGCGTGGCTGCATGTTAACATCTTCTGTCAATCGCGGCAAGACAATTCTCAAAAGAATGTGCTGACTTGGATAAACGCAGTAAGCCTTTATGCTCAGAGCGCGGAGCGGATGGCTTCTACGGGTTGTTCCTTTAATTGCAATAGGGTGTCGGCCTTCTCGAACCACAGGACGCCGCCCTCGGCCGAGCAGGTCGCTGGCGCCGAGCATCCACCCCGCCCTGGTTGTATCGCCGAACCCATTCCTGACCTGACCGCGTGCTTACGTCCAACCCCGCGCAATCTCGGTCGACGGGCGATGCTGAAAGGCCAGCACGATTGCCTGCACACGCACACGCATGCGCGCCTCTCGCTCCCTCCGCGCCAAACACCTCAATTCGTCGAGTCCATGACGACTTTCCACGTGCATCCTGCGTCTCTTTCTAAAAGATCTTGGCACATTGTGCACGCATTAAAGCCTGGCGCTAGGGCGCGCGGTTAATTCACGGGATTGGTATTAGCGGTCTACTGCTTTTTGATGTTCGGCGGTAGCGCATGGTCCAGGAGGACGCGGGGGGCCTTTTCGATTTCCGTAATCATCGTCCCGCGGCGCCAGACGCGCACGTCGCCGGTCGATTCCGATAGAGAAACCGCGATGCTCTTGGTGGTCGCGGTGATGGCCGCGGCGGCGGCGTGGCGGGAGCCGAGTCCCTGCGGAAGGGGGTCCGCGGCGATCGTGGGCCGGAGCGTCGTGCACGCCGCGATGATGACGCCGTTGCCCTTGACGATGAAAGCCCCGTCCAGCTTGGCGATCTCCTTCACCGAATCGCCCATGGAGTCGTCGAGGATGTTCCGCTCTTTCTCCGTGTAGCCCTTGAAGGGATTGATGCGGCCGGGAAGGCAGTATTTCTGCACCTCGCGATGGTCGCCGATCACGAAGAGCGTTCCGACGGGTTTCCCCTCGCGGCCCTCGTGGGCGAGTTCGAGGGCCAGGCGGAGCACCCTCTCGAACACCGGCCGGCGGATGTGCTCCGTCAATTGTGGTTGACCGACGGAGTGGAACAGCTCAAACTCCTCTCCCACCCGCATCGCCACGAGAGTGTCCACCGCACGCCCGGCCACCCCCGCTAGGAAAACGAAAACATCGCCGGCCTTGAGGAGTTGCTGCGAAAAGGCGATCAACGTCGCCATTTTGATCTGACCCATACGGGTCAGGTCGAAGGAGGGAACCGACATGGCATGGACGGAAAGTTCTTGGGCACGCTGCTCTTCCTCGGCGTTGCGACAGACGAGAATGAGTTTGGTCGGCGACTTGACCGCGGATTGAAGCGCCGCCAGGTCGTCCACCGCGTTCACATAAGCGAACAGGACCCGCGCGGAGACCGCCTTGGCCACCTCGGCGGCGGCGTCGATGATCGGTCCCGCAAAGTCGGTTTCGGATTTGGACAAACGAGACTCCGACGGTGGATGCCGCATTTGAGGCACTCCCGGGTCGGGACTATACTTGTCCGTATGTCAGGTCACAAGTTTCGGGGGTCGGTCTCGACCCTCTTTATCGTGGTCGCTGCGACGTCCGCGGGGCAGCTGTTCGCCGTTGACGCGCCCGGGCCGCCTCTTCCGAGTCTCAACGGACCTCATCGAGAGTTCCTCGCCCGCTTGGCCCGGCGGACCGTGCGGGACGCGGTGTCAAACCGCAAGCCGTACGAACCCGACTACGTCCCGTCCGGACTGGAGGGTGTTGCGGCGGAGGCGGTCGTCCGGCTGCGACAACACGGTTTCCTCCTGGGGGCAGGCGCGGGCGGCCCCGCTCCGATCGCCCAAGCGACGCGCGACGCGGCCCTCGCGGCAGCCGCGCGACTCAAGGAAGATCAAGGGACGGCTGCGGATCTTGTCGATCAGCTCCTTCTCGAGGTTGAGATCGTCGGAACCGCGGAGCCGGTCCCCGTGGTGGGCGATTGGAGAACCCCTGGCGCGGCGGATGAGTTCATCGAACCGGGTGTCCACGGACTGGCACTCGCCGTCCCGGGCGGCGTGCGCCGCCTTTGTCCTTCGGAGATTCTCGCGGGCGACCTCAGTCTGGTCGACGCGCTCAAGCTGCTAGCCCAGGGCGATTCATCCCCGGCGGGAATTCCTGCGCTTTGGCGCTTTCGCACCCTCCACTGGTATCAGCCCGCCGCCGCCGCGAGTACGGTAGGGTTGCATCGCGGAATGACGCTCGTGCCCTCCGAGGCGGTCTCACGCGACGGACTGGACGCCGCGATCGCGCGGCTGGCGGAGTACATCGCCTATCGCCAGTTGCCGTCAGGACTGTTCACCTATCAGTTCGAGCCGGGACTGGATCGGTATGGTGACGACGACAATGTGGTCCGCCAAGTCGGGACGACCCTGGCCATATCCGCCCACGCACGGTTTTCCAAGAAAAGCGCCTCGCTCGCCGCCGCTGACATGGCCATCCGTTATCATTTACAGGGATTAACTGACATGCCCTCTGTGGACGGTGCGAGCTTCATCGCAACTTCGGATAAGCAGAACAAACTCGGCGTCACTGCACTGCTTTGCCTCGCGTTAGCGCAATATCCCAATCCGGAACAGTATGACGCCGTGCGGCAGAGGCTCATCAAGGGGATGTTGGCGCTGCAACGACCTTCGGGAATGTTCGTAACCGCCTTCCCGCCGGCGGAGCAGATTACTGCGCAAGACTACTTCCCCGGCGAGGCCTTGCTCGCCTTTGCGATGGAATATGACCGCCGACCGTCGGCTCCGATTCTCGAAGCCTTTGACCGTGCGATCTCCTTTTACCGCGATTATTTCCGCGAGTCCCGTGCCCCGGCGTTTGTGCCCTGGCAGGTTCAGGCCTTCGCCCTGATCGCAAAGCATAGCAAACGTCAGGACTATGTGGATTATGTGTTCGAGTTGACCGACTGGCTGGCGGAGAAACAGTTGACCTCCGCCAACTGCGGATGGCCTGAGCTGCGCGGCGGGGTCGCGGCACAGACGAAGGGGAGAGCGGGGGTTACGACGGCCTCGTATTTGGAGGGCTTTACCGATGCCCTGAACTTAGCAAGGGCCGTTGGCGATTTGGACCGCACTCAGCGATATGAGACGCTAGTGCGCGAAGCCGCACGTTTCACGATCCAATTGCAGATTCGACCGGAGGAGGCCTATTTCATTCGCAGTGCACAGGATGCGATCGGCGGCATCCGCGCAGCGCCGGCCGTTAACAGGCTCCGCATTGACCACTGTCAACATGCCTTGCTGGGGCTGATGAAGACGAGACAGGCCTTGTTCCCGGACGAAGGCTGACTTCCGCGTGCTTCCCGACCAACACGGCGAACCATCAGCGATCAAGGAGGACTCCGGCGTTCGTCTAGCCATAGTGTTCGTCGCTCTGACAATCTTTGTGTTGGGGACCATCTCGTTCCGCGTCCTCTTGGTCGCGGCTGTGGACGGGGTCTCCGCGGTAGTCATCCTCGTTCCCCCGATTCTGGCCGGTCTGTGGCTGGTGCCTCTCTTCCGATTGGGCAACCTACCGCTGCGATGGCACTTCCTGCTGGCTTCGTCGTTGGGACTCGGACTCACGGCACTGTTAGTTCTGTTGCTGGGACTCGCGGGCGTGCTCCAGCGGACAGTGTGGATCGGCCTGTTGGGCGCCTTCGCAGTCGCGGGGTGTATTCGCCTGCGGAGCCTCCTCGTCGAGCGCGCTCGGGAGACGATCCATCACCCCAACGACCAGAGCGGGACGCCGGCGACGGGGGAGCGTTACTTGTGGTTGGTGCTCGTGCCTTTCTTGATTCTCGCGCTTCTCGCGGCCTCGAATGCGCCCGGCTTCCTTTGGACGGAGGAAGGCAACGGCTACGACGTACTCGAATACCACCTCCAAGTGCCCAAGGAGTACTTCCAGGCCGGTCGCATTGCGTACGCTCCGCACAATGTTTATGCGAACTTTCCCATGAATGTGGAAATGTTCTACCTGCTGGCCATGATCGTGCACAACGAGGTATACGATGTGGGCACGACGGCCAACATGATTCACCTGATTCTCGGCGGTCTTGCCGTGTATGCGGTTTGGGTCATGGGACGGGAATACTCACCGACCTCGGGCCGGATAGGGGCGGTCGCCGTGGGGAGTGTCGGTTGGCTGGGCTACTTGAGCGGATTGGCCTATGTCGAAAATGGGATGTTGTTTTTTGCTGCGACGGCCGCAGCCACGCTCTTGCGTGCGTTTTCGTCGAAGACACAAACGGTTGGCGAGCTCAACCCGGAAACCGCCTCGCGGATAGGCAGTGTCTCACGGAGATGGGTAGGCTTGGCGGGGCTGTGCAGTGGTTGCGCATGTGGATGCAAATACACGGGCGTTCCCATGGTTACGCTTGCACTCGCATTGGCGATCATTCCCTGGATGTACGGAGAGTGGCGGCGGCGGGCGTTGGACCTTTGTGTGTTCGTTGGGGCCGCCACGCTGTCATTCGCCCCTTGGCTCATCAAAAATGAGGTAATGACGGGAAATCCTGTGTTTCCGCTGTCTAATCAATTGTTCCGCGCGAATCCCCCGGGATGGGG
>CAYQZH010000071.1:0-15632 GCA_964421865.1 uncultured Phycisphaera sp.
CGGGCGTCCCTACGGGACGGAGTGGTCCGCGGGCTTGCGCCCGCGGCTCTGACCGACGCCGCCCACAAGGGGCGACGCTACACGCTAAACACGTACCCGCTCGCAGAGGGGCGGCGTACACGTCCTACGCCGGCTTGACGTTCAGGATTTCGACGTGGGGATAGTTGGCCTGGCGCGCCGCCAGGCGCCGGGCCTCGTCGGCGCTCGTGGCGTAAATGCGGAACTGCTTCACGGCGCCTTGGGTCTTGTCGCCGGGAATCTTGAACTTGTAATAGACGATATATGGCCTGAGCATCCAGTTCGACTCATCGTTCGCGTTCGACCGACTGGAAAGTCGGTCCCACACCATAAGAGTGGATCCGAAAACCCCCTCTCCCCACCCTCTCCCCCAGTGGGGGAGAGGGGTTCTAGGACGCACTCTAAAGCAACCCAGGGCCGGTGTGCGGGCTGCCGATGCCGCCGCGTACGTAGCGCGGCCTACCCGCTGAGCACGGCTGCCACCGTCGGGGCGGGCGCTACCTCGGGCGGACGCTGGGGAGCATAACCGTGGACCCCGGCCCGTACCGCATCGAACAGGAAGCGCAGATAGGACTTGTAGATAAAGGCACCGGCCTGCCGGTACTCGTCCTGAAGAAGCGCATGCAGCTTGGGCAGGTTGTACCACGGCATCCCCGGAAAAAGATGGTGTTCCAAGTGATAGTTCAGGTTCAAGGTCAAAAACGAGACGGCGCGGTTGCTGGTGACGGTGCGCGTTTGCGTCAGGGGGTGGCCTGGAATGGTCATCATGTGCTCGGCCCAGCCGCGGACGTTACCGCAGATCACCGCGACGATCATGGGCAGCAGCCAACATTGGAGGATCGCGTCAAGCCATCCGAATCGCCAGCCGAACCACAACACGCCGCCGTACGTGATCCCCAGAACTCCGTATTCGGCCAGGACCGCGCCGCGCTCGGCCGGCTTCCCGCGGGTAAGCGCCGTCACGGGAACGTGGAAGAAGAAGTACACGAAGGTACCCGCGACCATCCATACATAAAACGCCAAGGCGAGCAGGCGACCGTTGCGCGTGAGATTGGTGAACTCGTCGGGGTCGTCCGCGGTGCGGTTATAACGGTGGTGCGCCAGGTGCGTCACGCGGTAGGCCGTAAACGAGACCACGGAGGGGATGCCCAGCAGAAATCCGAACCAGCGATCCAGCGTTTTCGAGCGGAACAAACTGCCGTGAATCCCCTCGTGCATCAGCACGACCAGGCCGTGGATGGACACGCCGATCGCCGTGTAGCCCAGGAGCAAAAGCGACCCGTGCGGGCGGTCGAGAACCAACCAGGCCCCCGCGGCCCACAACGCGGCAAAGAACAACGCCACGAGGTTCCACGCCGGTTGAAGCCGGTGCAAGTCGCGGATGACGGCACGCTTCTCGCGACTGAGCGAGCGCGCCCACGTGCCGGCCTCGTGCGCTTCGCCGAGCGCGGCAGGTTGAGCGGCCGATGCCGGGGCGACGGGTCGCTTATCTAATGCAACGCTTGCCATGACAGCACGGTCGGGTAGGTCCGCGACCTGCCGAGCCTGAGGCGTGCCCAACACGCCCTGCCCGGATACGGGGTCGGTTTCCCGAATGGGCGGGGATTTCGCACGGACCAACGAGCTTGTCCGTGCAACCCCGACGCAGACTTCGATGGACACCCCTGGGAGGCCGCACGCCGCGCCTAGGCTCCTCCCGGTCCCATCGTCCGCCGCAGTCTACCGATGGGTAGTCTGCTCGTCCACTACGTGTTTGCCCGCCGATCGACCGGCGACGATTCGGACGTTGGACCGTTGCCGTCGATCAAACTCCGCCCCCATGCTCATCATTCAACCCCTTACCGCGGTCGATACAGGAATCAGACCCGGCCCGCGCGCAGGGTCCGCTAAGTTGATGGGGTGGTCAGGCGGTGCTACAATCGTGCATGTGGCAGCGCCGTGCTTCGCTTGGTGAAGCGCCATCCGGAGGGTTCACCCCGCGGCGGCCACAGGGGAACGCCGGCGACAACAACGCAGGAGAACGCGAGATATGTTCGAGCGATTTACGGACCGTGCCCGGAAGGTGATGGCCCTGGCCAATCAAGAGGCCCAGCGCTTCAACCATGAGTACATCGGGACGGAACACATTCTCCTCGGCCTGGTGAAGGAGGGGTCGGGGGTGGGGGCGAACGTACTGAAGAACCTCGACGTGGACCTGCGCAAGGTTCGCCTGGAGGTCGAGAAGCTGGTCAAGAGCGGACCTGAGACGGTCACCATGGGCAAGCTGCCGCAGACGCCTCGGGCTAAGAAAGTGATCGAGTACGCGATCGAGGAGGCCCGCAACCTCAACCACAACTACGTCGGGACGGAACACCTTTTGCTCGGCCTGCTCCGCGAGCAGGACGGGGTGGCCGCGCAGGTTTTGATGAATCTGAACCTCCGCCTCGAGGACGTGCGCGAGGAGGTGTTGAACCTTCTGGGGGCCAGCGAAGAGAGCGAAGAAGCCGGACCCGGCGCCGCCTCCGAACAGAAGAAGGGCAAGAGTAAGACTCCCGCGTTGGACTCCTTCGGCCGCGACCTCACCGAGATCGCCCGTCAGGGCAAGCTCGACCCGGTGATCGGTCGCCAGAGGGAGATCGAACGCATCATCCAGATTCTTTGCCGGCGGCAGAAGAACAACCCCGTGCTTCTCGGCGAAGCGGGCGTAGGCAAGACCGCCATCGTCGAGGGACTCGCTCAGAAGATCGTCACCAACGACATCCCCGAGTTGCTGGCCGACCGGCGGATCGTGGTGCTCGACCTGGCGATGATGGTCGCGGGCACGAAATACCGCGGTCAATTCGAGGAGCGGATCAAGGCCGTCATGAACGAGGTCCGCCGCGCGGGCAACGTCATTCTGTTCATCGACGAACTGCACACCCTGGTCGGCGCGGGCGGGGCGGAGGGGGCGATCGACGCCTCCAACGTCCTGAAGCCGGCCCTTTCGCGCGGCGAAATCCAATGCATCGGGGCGACCACGCTCGACGAGTACCGCAAGTACATCGAGAAGGATAGCGCGTTGGAACGCCGCTTCCAGCAGATCATTGTCGAGCCGCCGACGCCGACCGAGACGTTGCAGATCCTCAAGGGGCTGCGCGATCGCTATGAGGCCCATCACCGTGTGCGCATCACCGACGTCGCCCTGGAGCACGCCGTGGACCTGTCCACGCGCTACATCGCCCGCGTGCAACCGGACAAGGCGATCGACGTGATGGACGAGGCCGGGGCCCGCGTCCGCCTCAAGTCCATGACCAAACCGCCGGATTTAACGGAACTGGAGAACGAGCTCGACAAGCTCGGCGGGGAAAAAGACGAGGCCGTCAAGAACGCCGACTACGAGCGGGCCGCCCAAATCCGCGACAAGCTCGACTCCATCAAGCTCAAAAAGAAGACCATGCAAAAGGAATGGCGCGACCACAGCAAAGAGATCGACGGGGTGGTCGACGAGGACGTGGTTGCCGAGGTCGTCGCCTCCATGACCGGCATCCCGCTGAAGCGCATGGGTCAGGTCGAGGCCGACCGGCTCCTTGGCCTGGAGGACGAGCTGCACAAGCAGGTCGTCAGTCAGGACGAGGCCGTCTGCGCCGTCGCCCGCGCCGTCCGCCGGAGTCGTAGCGGTCTCAAAGACCCCAACCGCCCGATGGGCAGCTTTATCTTCGTCGGTCCCTCCGGCGTGGGAAAGACCTATCTCGCCAAGTGCTTGGCTCAGTTCATGTTCGGCGACGCCGACGCGCTGTTCGTGCTCGACATGTCCGAGTACATGGAGAAGCACAACGTGTCGCGTCTGATCGGGGCCCCGCCGGGTTACGTCGGCTATGAAGAGGGCGGGCAGCTTACCGAGCGAATCCGTCGCCGACCGTACTCGGTCATCCTGCTCGACGAGATCGAGAAGGCCCACCCTGACGTCTTCAACATGCTCTTGCAGATCATGGAGGAAGGACGTCTGACCGACTCCTTCGGGCGTCACGTGGACTTCAAGAACGTGGTCCTCATCATGACCAGCAACGTCGGCGCCCATCGCATCACCCACCAGGACGAGTTCGGCTTCGGCAAGCGCGACGAGAACGTCAACTACGACAAGATGAAGGAGATGCTCAAGACGGAATTGGAGGACCATTTCCGCCCCGAGTTCCTCAATCGGCTCGACGAGATCATCGTCTTCCGCAAGCTGACCCACGACAACATGGTCCACATCGTCGACCTCGAGCTGGGCAAGCTGGCGGCACGGATGCGTGAGCGCGGCATCGAGCTCGAAGTCCAGCAGGACGCGAAGGACTACCTCATCGAGAAGGGGACCGACGAGAAATTCGGGGCCCGCCCGCTCCGCCGGGCCATCGAGCATCACCTCGAGGACGCCCTGTCCGAAAGACTGCTCCGCGGCGAGTTCGTCGGCAAAAAGAAAATCCTCGTGTCCGTCCAGCCGCCGACGTCCGACGACGCCGAGGCGATCCTGCGTTTGGAAGGTGTGGCCGAGGAGACCCCCGAACCGGTCGGAGCCCACGCCGACGGGACGTAGCAGGTCGGGCGCCGCCCGACCGTCTGACGGGCCGAAGCACGGATCAGACTGGACGGATGAAGTCCGCCGGTCCCAACCAACTTCTCCGCGACTGGTGAACCGCATCATGGACTTTGGCTCTAGGCCCATCGAAGTCGTCGACGAGCTCATGGCTCGCGTCCTCCGCGACAAGAGTGGTGCAGAGCGATTACGCATCGCCGACGGTTTGTTCTCATTCGCCCGGGAGCTCATCGAAAGTTCAATCCGCGCCGCCCATCCCGAATGGGATGAAGCGCGAATTCGTTCCGAGACGGCGCGGAGGTTGTCGCATGGAGCCGTCTGAGCTGCTGCGCCACTGCGTGACCGTGCTCGACACGCTGCGCATACCCTACTTCGTCACGGGCTCGGTGGCGACGGTCTATTATGGTGAACCTCGTTTCACCAATGACATCGACGTCGTTGTCGACTTGCCCGCCCAACGAGTGACGCAGTTGTGCCGCGCGTTCCCGCCCCCGGAGTTCTACGTCAGTGAGGATGCGGCTCGAGAGGCCGTCGAGGGTCACGGGCAGTTCAACATCATCCATCCCGCGTCCGGCCTCAAGGTCGATATGATGGTCCCGGCAGACACCGCGTTCAACCGCAGTCGGTTCGCGCGGGTCCATCGCGTGAAGCCGAGCGGGGACTACGAGGCCTGTTTCGCCGCCGCCGAGGACGTTATCATCAAGAAGCTCGAGTACTATCGCGAGGGCGGCTCCGAGAAGCACCTGCGCGACGTCGCCGGCGTTCTGAAGATCAGCGGCGAGAGGGTCGATCGCGCCTACATCACCGGTTGGGCGTCGCGCTTGGGGTTGGAGGACATCTGGCGGGCGGTTCAAGATCGCGTGGAACCCTCGTAGAGTGCCGTCGGTTTTGGCTGTGGCCGTTATTCTGATCCGACAAGGAGGGGTTTGCAATGGAGTTCCAAGGCGTTCAACAGTTCATGCGTGAGCAGAAAATTGACGGCTGGCTGGTCTACGATTTTCGCGGCAACAACCCGATCCTCGCTCAGTTGCTCCCGGGCAAGAGGTGGACCACGCGGCGGGCCGTGTTCTGGATTCCCGCCGTCGGCGCTCCGACTCTGCTGGTGCACGGAATCGACGAACGCCAGTTCGACGGCGTCTCCGTGGCCCGCGAAAAGTATCTGAGCTGGAACGACTTACACGCCTGGCTGCGCACGAAACTCGCCGGAATGCAGCGCGTGGCCATGGAATACGCGCCGGGCGGAACGCTCCCGGTGGTGTCGATCGTCGATGCCGGGACCGTCGAGCTAGTGCGATCGTTCGGCGTTGAGGTCGTGTCATCGGCCAACTTGATCCAGGTCTGCGTCGCGTGTTACTCGCGCGAGGCCCTCGAAGCGCACAAGACGGCGTCTGTGCGCGTCGGGGCGATCAAGGACAGCGCCTTCCGGCTGATCGGTGAACGCCTCACCGCGGGAAAACCGGTGACCGAATACGACGCTCAGCAGCACATCGTCGCGGCCTTCGCCGCCGCGGGACTCGAAGCGACCGAACCGCCCATCGTCGCCGTCAACGCCCACAGCGGCGATCCGCATTACGGGCCGACCGCGAACTCCTTCGCGCCGATTCATCGCGGGGACTGGGTGTTGATCGACTTGTGGGCCCGCGCGCCCGGCGAGGAAAACATCTTCTCCGACATCACCTGGGTCGGATTCGCCGGAAAGGACGTGCCCTCGCGCCACAGGGAAGTCTTCCAGGTCGTCCGCGCAGCGCGCGATTGCGCCCTGGAACGTGCCGTCCAAGCCTGGAAAAAGCGCGAACGCATTCAAGGATGGCAACTGGACGACGCCGCGCGTTGTACCATCATCGACGCCGGCTTCGAGGATTCCATCCGCCATCGCACCGGCCACAGTCTCAGTCCCGGCCCGATGGTACATGGTATCGGAATGAATCTCGACAATCTCGAAACCCATGACACCCGGGAAATGCTTCCCGGACTGGGATTTACCATTGAACCGGGAATCTATCTGCCCGAATTTGGCGTTCGCTTGGAAATCAATGTGTATGTGGATCCGAAGATCGGACCGACAGTGACTTCCGTCCTGCAGAATGACATCGTACTCATCGCATAGGAATGGGCATGAAGAAGGCGACAAAAACCAATAAGACCGTCGGGATCGGCGACGCGGCCGTAGAAGCGAGGACGGGAAAGAACTGGAAACAGTGGTTTGCCGCACTGGACAAAGCCGGCGCCAAGAAGATGACTCACCAGCAAATCGTCGCCGTGGTGAGTGATCGCCACGGCATCGGGCCGTGGTGGCGGCAAATGGTCGCCGTCGCCTATGAACAGGCCCGCGGGCTGCGGCAAAAGCATGAAAAGCCCGACGGATTTCACATCGGTCGAAGCAAGACCATTGCCGTACCGATTTCCAGACTGTACGACGCATGGAACGAGGGGAAGTTTCGCGATCGCTGGCTCGGCGAAGGTCCGCTCGTCGTTCGCAAGGCGACACGGAATAAATCCCTGCGCTTCACCTGGTGTGACGGCACGACCAGCGTGGAGGCCGACTTCTATACCAAGACTAGAGACAAGGCCCAAGTCACTGTTCAGCACAGCAAACTGCCCAACGCCAAACAGGGTGAGCAGATGAAACGCTATTGGGGCAAAGCGCTCGACCGGCTTAAGACCGTCTTGGAAACATAAAATGCGTCGTGCGGGGGGCGCCGACTGAACGGGTAGGACATGTACCTAGGAGAATACGGTAATGTTTTCCAAACTCGCCATTGCACTGTCGGTGATTCCCCTGACGGGAATCGTTTTGAGGCTGGCCTATTGCTGAGGACACCCGCTCAGCAAGCTCGGTTCGGGCATGATCATTCTCGGCGTCCCGCTTGTGGTAGGTGTCGTGATCCGACCCCGCGGCCCAAAGTGAGCCGCACGCGACACGATCACATCCGATCCGCGTCACACTTCCGCCGGTCGCGGGCATCAGGGTTTTCCCCACTTTTTCTCAAAATCCGCGGGTTATCGCGGCTTGGTTCGGCGTTCGAGCGGGGTTCTTGCGACTCGCACAACTCCGTATTGTAGGCTTGCGTCGCTGGACGTGAACCCGGTCTCACCCACTGCCGATCGGGCGTCTGGTTGGGCCGGGATGGGCTCGTTCGCAACTTATCGAACACGCGCGGCGGGCTCGATGCCGCACGCCGGAGCCGTCACCTCTTGAACCCAGGGGAGCATGATGGGCATGAAAAAGCGAAGTAGGTTTCCACTGTGGTCTATCCACCTCTTGTCCCTCGGCGCCGCGGGCCCTGCTCGGATACGGTCCGAACGGCCTCTCGCAACCTCCGTCCGAAAATGACGGCGCGAACGGCACCGACCCAACCAACGGCGGTCAACCGGCCACGCCCGAGCCTCCTCCGCCGCAGTAACGGCGCTCGTCCGGAATGGAGGGGTTCCAACCGCGCCTCCCCGGTTTGATGCCGGGGCGGCGCTTCGTTTTCGTGGAGGCGACCAGGGTCCGACGGTCCGCGCTCGGAGCGGGACGTGGGCGCGCGAGCGGCCCTGATGTCCTTATCGGTCTGCGGTGAACGTGGTACGGACCGATACTATCCGCGGTGAAGGCGGGCCGGCATCAACAACAGGGGCAAGGGGCGGCTCGGTGTACGAATTGGCCGATAGAACCGGGGCGGTGTTCGGGGCCGGGAACGATCCACACGGGCCGCGAAAAGACGGGCCGGGCAACGAATCGAAACACGGGTAAGGGTGTCAGATCATGGCGGCAGCGAGCGAACATTCATCCACGTCCGACGCGCAGGAAATCCAGAAACTGGTTACGTCCGCGCAGCAGCAGGGCACGCCCGATCGCTACCCCGGCAAACGGCGCTGGACGCGTTTCTCCGCCGGCATGCGTCTGGAGATCACCGACGACCCGGCCATCCCGTCGTCCTCGTCACATGTGATTATGCAGAACGTCTCCGAAGGCGGCTTCGCGTTTTGGTCCAAGCGCGAACTTCTGGAGCACTCGACGCTGTTCGTCCGTGAATTCTCCGGGGAAGGAGACGGCGAATGGATGGCCGCCCACGTCCGCCACTGCACGGTCGGGATCCGCGGCTACCTCGTCGGGGCGGAGTTTGAAAACTCCCTGCCCGAAGATGAGGCGGACGCGCAACCGAGGCGGTAAAGCTCACGCCGTCGCTTCACTTTCTTTACGCGTTTGGGGTCTTGTGAACTCTCCCGTAGGCGGTATACTTCCCGGTCTGCGCCGGGGCGGGGGAGGTGAACCCGCGGGCGCATCGGACCCAGCAGTCGTCGAGGTGGCGTATGTCGCGTGAGTGCTATTTCACGGGTAAGAAGACCCGTTCCGGGCGTTCCATTGCCCGCAAGGGTAAGGCCAAGTACCTCGGCGGCGTGGGCCGGAAGACCACCGGTAACACCCTGCGGAAGTTCAAGCCCAACGTGCAACGCGTCCGGGCAGTCATCGACGGCAAGGTCTGCCGCATCCAGGTTTCGGCCAAGGCCATCCGCATGGGCCTGCTGCAAAAACCCCTCGCCCGCGAATGGGCCGGGGCCGTCAAGCCCGCGGCGCACACCCCCACCCCGCCCGCTGAAACCATCCCCGACGGAACGTAATCCTCCCCGCCGTTGTAGGCGCGGAGTCGCAGGAACGTCGCCCCTTGTGGGCGGCGCTTCCAGGGTAGCGCCGGTTTTCAACCGGTGTGGGTCGTCATCCACAAGGGGTGACGATCCATCATTGCATTCCTTCGATTCGGGACTTGTCGCGTACGATCGTCTCGGCTATAATTTTCAGAAGTTATTGAAAGGATTAGCCATGCCCGAAGATCGGTTTGAGGCCGCCAAGAGTTTGTTCGTGCGTCGCTGGGGGGAGATGGCCGCCGGTTGGGGCATCAGCCGAACGATGGCGGAAATCCACGCCCTCCTCTACCTCGCCGCCGAGCCGCTCTGCACCGACGACGTCATGGAGCAGCTCGCCGTCTCCCGGGGCAGCGCCAGCACCAACCTCCGCCAACTGGTCAACTGGGGGCTGATCCACCGCATCCACCGCCGCACGGACCGCAAGGAATACTTCGACGCTGAGCGCGACGTGTGGACGATGTTCGAGACCATCACCCGCGAGCGTCGCCGCCGCGAGGTCCAGCCCATCGTCGAAACCCTCCAGCGCTGCATCGCCATGATCGCGGACGACGGCGGTCGGCCCACCGGCCAAGCGCGGAAGGACGCCGAGGCCTACCGGAAGCGTTTCACGGACATCCTCGAATTCTGCGGGCTGATGAACCTGCTGTTCGATTTGATGAGCAAAGCCGGACGGTCGGGTTTGAAACCCCTCGCCAAAACCATCGGCAAACTGGTGGGATGATCGCCGGCCCGCGATCGGAGCCGTAGGCGCGAGCCTACGGACATCGTTTGAGCGCCGATTCGTCGCCAATCCATTCGTTGCGGCGTTGACGATACCCCGCCCGCGCGTTATCCAGCCGAAATGCCGCGGAAACGTTCCAGCCCGGATGCCCCCAAACCCGCCGCCGTCCCCGGCGGTCGCCCGTCGGCCCTGCTCGACACGCGCATCGTCTACTGCGGCGACTGCCTCGACCAGCTTCGTAAGCTGCCCGATGCCTGCGTGGACCTCATCTACAGCGACCCGCCGTTCAACAGCAACCGCAATTACGAGGTCTTCTGGGGCGAGACCAAGGAGAAGCGGGCCTTCGAGGACCGCCACGCCAGCACCCAGGCCTACATCGAGTACATGCGCCGCGCTGGTCGAAACGAACGGCATTCGGCGACATAGGCACTATGAGATAGGATGCGAAATCATGGCTGCCCGACGACAGACTCGGCCTAAGGAGTCCGCAACGCGGAAGAAGATCGACAGGATCCTGTCGAACCTCGGGTGGCAAACAGACGAGGAGGCTCCCGAATGCAACGTCTTCACCGAGCGGTGCAAGACGGTGGAGCAGAACAAGCTCCTCAAAGGGAAGGAGCCTGACTACGTTCTTTATGCGTCCGACAGCGACCGTCCTATCGCTATCATCGAGACGAAGCGCCCCGGCGAAACCCTTGCCATCGCCATTGAGAAGGCAGTTAGGGACTACGCGGTACCACTAGATGTCAACGTAGTCTTCGCTTGCGACGGGGCGCTGATCGAAACATTTGACAGGCGATCGAGCGGCCCGCTTCTGCAGGACGACGAACCCCTCACAGATCTCCTGACGGAGAGCCTGCTGCTCCGTTTCGCCGACGAAGGCCCATGCCTGTTCACGGCGACAACGACCCAGCAGACCAAGGAGGAACTCATCCGGGTCTTCGCCCAAGCGAACGACCTGCTCCGGAAGGAGGGTCTGAGGGAGGGGATCGAGCGATTCACCGAGTTCTCCAACCTCCTGTTCCTAAAACTCATCAGCGAGATTGAGCAGGATCGCCAGCGCCGGGGCGAAGCCCGGCGATTGGAATCTCGCTACTGCTGGGAAGCCTTCGCCACCAAGTCAGCACACGAGATGCTGGACTACCTCAACGACACGGTGCTTCCGCGCCTCGTAGACTCGTACAACCACAGCGGGGAAGTCTTCCAGCGCCGATTGCAAATCGGGAACGCCTCCACACTCAAGGAGATTGTGGATCGCCTATCCGAGTTGGCGCTTCTCGACGCCGAATCCGATGTGAAGGGCGATGCGTTCGAATACTTCCTCAAGCACTCGGTCACCGTGGGGAACGACCTCGGCGAATACTTCACGCCGCGCCACATCGTCAAGTTGATTGTAGGACTGGTGGACCCCTGCTACCAAGAAACGGTCTACGACCCTTGTTGCGGAACCGGCGGCTTCCTGATCGAAGCTTTCCACCACATCGCGCAGAAGGTCAAGAAAACCCCGGCGACCAGGAACGTGTTGGAGAACGAGACGATCTATGGGCGCGAACTCACCGGGACCGCACGCATCGCCAAGATGAACATGATCCTGGCGGGCGACGGGCACACCAACATTGTGCAGGCGGACGCCTTGAAAGCCCCCGTGCGCGCCAAATACAATGTCGTGCTTACCAACTTCCCGTTTTCACAGGAAACCGATTACGGAACCCTGTACGGTCTCGACACGGCGGACGCCAACCCGGTATTCCTAAAGCACGTTTTGGAGGCTTGCGCGGACGGTGGGCGGATCGGTGTCGTTGTTCCGGAGGGACTCTTGTTCGGCGAAACGCAGCATAATGTCAAAGTGCGCCGTATCCTGACGGAGACCTGTGAACTGCACGCGGTCATCGCGCTGCACGACTACGTCTTTCGCCCCTACACGGGTCAGCCGACCAGCATCTTAATTCTGACCAAGGGACGGCGCACGAAGCGCGTATGGTTCTTCGACATTGAGGAGGACGGCTTTGAGAAGACCACAAGGAAGAATGGACGTCCGCCCACGCCGGGGACGAACCACTTAGTTGATCTGCGAGGCGTGTGGAGTGAAAAACCGGACACCGCGCGGTCATTCAGCGTGGATATCGACCGCATCAAAGACAATTCTTACAAGTTGTCCTTGAGTTCCTACCGTGAGCGACAGGAGAGGTCGGATTGGACGCCTCTCGGGGGGGACGAGGGCCTGTGCGACATCAAGATCGGCGCCACGCCTAGGACGGACGAGCGTCGCTTTTGGGGCGGTCCTCACCCGTGGGCGACGATCACCGACATGAGTTCTCGGTATGTTACGCGGACCGGGCGCACTCTGTCCGACGCGGGGATCGCGAACTCGAGCGTCAAGCTCCTGCCCAAGGGGACTGTTCTCTTGAGTTTTAAGTTGTCGATCGGCAAGGTGGCGATTGCTGGACGTGACCTATACACCAACGAGGCGATCGCGGGACTCGTGCCGAAGGACGGTCGCGTTCTTCCCGAGTACCTGTACCACCTGCTCCCGGCGCTAAACCTCCGAGCTTATATGCAGCCAGCCGCCAAAGGGAAGACCCTCAACAAGACGATCCTACAGACCATCCGAATCCCAGTCCCGTTGAAGCGGCAACAGCAAGCGTTCATCAAGGCGATGAACAAGAGAGAGGCACAAACGCTGCATCTGCGGGAAAAGGCCAAGGACATTGACAAGGACATCCGCGACCTCGCACAGATGCAACTCGTCCGCTAACGTCCCGACCAGGGTCCAATCGCGACATTCTGATTCCTGCGCCGCGGCCCGTCTCCGCTTCCCCTTTCGTCGCCCGTCGCCCCGTCGCGGAGTTTATCGCGGCGCGCCGGGCGCCCGCGGGATCACTCCGTCCCGGCCTTTGACACGCGCTCCGCTTCCCGAAAGTCGTGGATCAACTCCGCGGGCGGAACGACCAGCTTTTTCGGTCGATCGCCGTGGGGTAGGACCTTCACCTCCACGCCGAAGTCGTCGTAACCGAGCTTCGTCACCGCGCGATAGGTCGCCAGGGCGCTCAGCCCGGCCACAGCGCTAACGGCATAACGCGGATTCAGGGGATTCGCCCCGGCCGCGATCACGGCGCTTCGGTAATGGGCGTAGGTCTGCCCGCAGACCTCGAACGACTGCTCGGCGAACTTGAGGGGCAAGGCGTCGCGGAGGCGTTGCGTCACGCGATTGGCGCCCGGTCCCCCGACCAGGATGAGGTGATGATCCCGCAACTGTTCCTCCGTCGCCGCGGAGTCGGAGACCACGGGAACGTCGAAATTGGCGTGGGCCGTGCGGATTTTCTCTTGCAACAGCTCGGCGGCGTCGCGGTTGCCCGCTTCGTCGTCCGCCGTACCATAGATGATCAACGTCTCCTCGATGTTTTCCGTGAAGGCGAGCAGGTCGAACCGACCGCCGTTGGCCTTGGCGATCCGCGAGTACTTGTCGACGATCAACCGCTTGGGCCGATCGTCGCTTTCGACGCTAAAGGAGCCGGTCGCGGGATCGACCGACGCACTCTTCGTGGTTTCGTCCTTGCCGGCCTCGACCGTCACCTCGATCCGCACGGGCAGCGGACCGCCCTCCGCGGTCAGCACGGCCTCGATCCGATAAGGCTGATGGTCGTCCGCTGGTCCTTCCCGCGGCTGGAGCTCCGCCCGCCCCAACGCGAGCTTGGGCAGTCCGGGCTTATTCACCCAATAGTCGAAGAAGGCGTCGAGCTTCTCGCCGGCAGCCTCCTGCACGTGGGCCGCGAACTCCGTCCACGCGACCGGCTGCCCGGCGTGCTTCAGCCCGAAACCGTCCACGGCCGCGACGAACTTGTCATCGCCCAGCCGCCAGCGCAGTTCATTCAGCACCAAGACGCCCTTGCCCGAGGCGATGCGGTACCAATCCCGGCTGCCGTCGTCCGATCGGATCGTCGCCAGCGGCGTGTCGCCGGATTTCGAGGCGGCGCTCAGGTATCGCGACCTTGCCGAAAACAAGCTCGTCGCCAACTTGCTCAAGTCCTTGGCGCACAGACATCCGCCGTCGGAAACGGCCACCATGCCCTGTTCCCGCGCCATCGTCCGGTGGTAGTCCGCGAATGCCGCTGCCAGCCAGATGTCACCATCCGACTTGGGCAGCAACGTGCCCCGCCAAACGAGCTTGGTCGGCGGGACCGCGTCGCGCCGATGGCCGCCGTCCTCGTCCCCGCCCGTGCCGCCGTCCTTCTCGTCCAAGTCCACCGCCGTTTCCGTAGGCTCGACGCTTTCCGGGGCATCGCCGTGCAACACCGTCCAGGGGTTGCTCACCAGCGGATCGACTTCGGGGTACTTTCGTTTTTCCTCGTCCGTCGGCAGCCAGGTCTTGCCCCGCGGCGGACCGAAGAGCGCCCAGCTCTTCAAGTCCCTGGCGAGGTCGGTGGTGGTGAACTTCGCGTCCACCGAGGCCGAGGCGCAGATCGGCGGCGTGGTGAACGCCTCCTTGGCGAACTCCACGTCCATCTTCCCCTTGTGCTTGCGATACAGTTTGATCCACGCTTCGTCGCGGTCGCTGGGATGCCAAACCATGTTGGCCGGTCGATCGTTCGTCGCTGCGATCGTCTCCAGGCGGACCGCAAGGTCCTTGGTGTTGTTGCATCCCCAGTAAAAACCGGGCGTCCCGCCGAACCATTCGCCTTTGCTGCTGCGGTAGAGCTTGCTCGCGTGCGTGCCCAGCTCGAACATGGCGATCTCGTTGGTCTTGGTGTCGGCGAGCAACCATTCGTTGGTGTACAGGCCGTTGTTGTCCGCGGAGATGATCCTCACCACGTCGTCGATCGAGTCGGAGTATTGCAGCGCCTTGCGGATTCGGCTGCTTTGCGGGCTGCCTTGGATGTCCAGCCGCGTCTGATCCAGCGTCGTCTCGCTCACCAGAATCCCCGCGTCGTTCATGTAATAGTCCATGCCGCTGGCGATGCCGCCGGGAAAGGTCTGCATCAAAACGCGGTGACCGTTGGACGGCTTCACGTCGAGCCAGACGTTGTAAAACGTCGAGGGATACAGACTGAACATGGTGATGTGGCCGAAGACCACTTTCCCATCGGCGGTGGCCGGCCCGGTCGCGGCGAAGGCCGAGCAGTGACCGGGCTTCGGCGGCAACGTCGTTTTCGCCGGCGCGTCCGGGAACTTGGTCCCCTCCAACCCGTTAGGCATGGCCTCCGCCGCCCAGGGGATGGTCATAATCTCCGGCCAGAGGTTCAGCGTCACGATGTCGGTCAAGTCCAGCGGACGGCCGTCGAACTTGGCCCCGGCCGCCGTCGCCCCATCCGCAATGCCCCGCATTTCCTCCAAATACTCCCGCTCGAACCGCGGCAGGAAGAGCGAACTGCCCAGCATTCGCAGCAGCTCCCACGCATCGTTCGGCCCGTCGGAACCGTACATCTTCGCAAAGCATCGCATGTGCCCGGCGATCTCCGACGACATCAGCCGCCCGTGCTGCACGCCGCGCTCGTACGGCTCCCCCTCGATGTGCACGACGAGCCAACCCTGCTGCGGATAGCGATAGGCCGGGCCGTAGCGAACCACCGCCGCCGGATCGGGCTTGAAATCGGCCCCTTCGGCAACGGCCAGGACACCCGAAATAAGAAACACCGACAGCGACATCATCACGGCTATCTTTGAGCGCATGGAGCGGTCTCCCTCCGAGTGTATGGACTCAGGCCCAAGCCCGTAGACTGTTACCGGACAAGA
>CAYQZH010000072.1:0-15581 GCA_964421865.1 uncultured Phycisphaera sp.
ACCCCACGGCTTCCCATCATACCTCAAAAAACCCCGCCGGAACTGTCATGGACCCTTCTCGCCCTGAGGGGTGATTTTTTCCTTGCCCTCAATTGTTTCTACCGTTAAACTATTTCGTTCGCGTCGGTTCTGACAGTTACGGACCGCCCCATCCGATCCAACAGTCGAAAGGGAGAGAACCTGGCACACGGTACTACGGACCTGATCGTCGCCGGCGTCGATGACCCCGGCGACCCGGCCTGCGGGCTGCCCGGGGGCTTAAGGAACGAAAGTACGGTCTTCCAATGCCAAAGGCGAGACCGTACAACCGGTGAACCCAACGGAGAACGAAGCCATGACGATCGTCAACGGACATTATGATGGTAAACGCGTGGTGCTGGATGAGCCGGTGCCAACGGACATCCCGGCGGACACGCTGGTCCAGATCGTGTTCGACGGCGCCGATGCAAAGGGCGCTCTGGAGGAGATTGCACGCCTGGCACGGCCGGGCGGCAAGCCGCCGGATTATTCACAGCAGCATGAGCACTACGTGAAAAGCACGCCGCGGCGGACCTGATGGCTGCGTCATGAAACCGATCCGGTGGGCCGAACACGCCGTGGAAAACTTGGCCGAGCGGGAAATCGATCGTTCGGAAGTCGAGACGACTCTGCGGAATCCCGAGGCCATCGTCCCTGACCCGCCGGCGTGAGAGGCCTACATGCGCCGATACTTTGATCGGGTTCTTCAGCAGGAGATGCTCCTGCGCGTGATTGTGGAGCAAACGTAAAACGAGAGTGTCGTCGTCACGGTGTACAAAACGTCTCAATTTGCCCGTTACTTGAAGGGGATTCAGCGATGAAGGTTCATTACGACCCGGAAACGGACACGCTCACCATCCGGTTGGGCGAGGAACGCATCAAAGAAAGCGACGAAGTTCGTCCCGGACTCGTCGTGGATTACGGATACGACGGCGGGGTGGTGCGTTTCGAGGTTCTCCGGGCCTCCAAGGTCGTCGAGAAAGCGAACGAAATGCAATTTGCGGTGGGGGCGTAACGGGCCGGGTTCCGAGCGCTGCTACGGAGCGATCCGCCTTGACGTGAAGGAAAGGAGCAAGGTCATATTGGTTTTCCGATCGACGACGGTTGTTGTCCTATGGAGCGGTGTACTGTTCGGCGCGGCAATTCCGGCCTCGGGGCAGTGCGAGGTTCATGAAGACGCCAAGCTCCCCGCCGCCGACGCGGTGGCCACGCCTGCGACGCCCAGGACATTCCCACCGTGTCGGCGTGGGGGTTGGCGATCGCTGCGTTGTTGGTCCTCGTCGCGGGCACCCTGACGATTCGCCGTGCAGCGGCGGAATGTGCGTGAAAACGTGCACGGGCGGAAGCCACGACGGCGATCCGTGCATCAACAACAACACCCATTGCCCCGACGGAAGCTGCGGCAACCCCTTCTGCCGCGATCGCTGCGGGAGATGCAATTGAAGCCACGAAGCGACGAAGCCACGGAGCCACGAAGGTAGACGGGGGCGCCCGGAGCGCGCCCTATGAATGGGGCGGCCGTGTCGTGGGCGCCTCGAAAGAGCCGTGGCACGCGCCTACGGGTTTGGGCGTTCGCCGAGGCGCGTGGGCATATCGGCGAGGATGTAGGCTGTCGTGGCCAGGGCGGCGACGTTCTGCGAAAGGGCTTGCGGGTCGATCTTGTCGATGGTGTCGGCCTGGGTGTGGTGGTAATCGAAGTAGGTGGCCCCTTCGACATCGTGGCCCATGAGGATTACGCCCGCGGGCTTCATCGGGCTGATGTCGGCCCCGGAGTGGCCGGTGCTCGCCTTCATTGATCCGAGGGAGGAAAGGAGGGTGACGAGGTCGCGCAGTTGCTCCGCGGCAACGCCCTCGCGTTCCTTGTTTTCGCACTCCACCGAATAGCCGGTCGGGCGGAAGACGCCGCTGTCCGCTTCGACGGCGGCGACGTGTTTGGGTAGCTCGTCGGCATGGTCGGCGGCGTAGGTCCTTCCGCCGCCGAGGCCGTTCTCCTCGTTCGTGAAAAGCACCACGCGGATCGTTCGCCGTGGGATCAGGTTGAGCTTGCGAAGGACGTTGATCGCCTCCATGGACATCACGATGCCGCCGCCATCGTCATGAGCGCCTTGGCCTACGTCCCAGGAGTCGATGTGACCCCCGATGACCACGACCTCGTCCGGCTGGGTCGAGCCGCGAAGCTCGCCGATGACATTGGCTGAGGTCGCGTCGGGGAGCGTCTGGGCCTCCATCTTGAGGGTGACGACGACCGGGACGCCGCGGGCCTGCAGACGGGCGATGGTATCGGCGTCCTCTGTGGAAAGGGCTGCGGCCGGGATCTTCTTGTCGTTCTCGCCGTAGCGCATCGCGCCGGTGTGGGGACTGCGGAGGCTCTTGGCCGTCACGGAGCGGATCAGGCAGGCAACCGCGCCCTTCTCCGACGCGAGAGTCGCGCCCTTGCCGCGATACTGCACCGCAGTGCCGTAGCCCGACCCTTTTTCGGGGTCATAGGGAAGCATGATGTTGTTGAAAAGGACGATCTTTCCCTTCGCTTGGTCGCCAATCGCATCCAACTCGTCCTTTCCGCTGACGACCACGACCGGAGCGGTGATCCCTTCGGGCGGCGTGCCGATGGAACCGCCCAGGCCGAGCATGGCCAGCCGCTCGACGCGCGGCTCGATCATGGTGACGGATTCCTGCCCCCGGACCCAATGGGGAACCATCACTTTCTCGCGGTGAACGTTCTCTTGGCCGTCCTTCTTCATCGTTTCAATGGCCCAGTCGATAGCTTGTTCGAGCTGTGGGGATCCGCTGAGGCGATGGCCGATGCGGGTGCACAACTCCTCCAGCTTGCGGTAGGCGTCGTTCTCCGCGAGGGCCGCGGTGACGATGCGTTGCGCGGGTTCGCGATACCGCTCGAAGATCGGGGCCACGGCGGTCATCTCGGCGGTCGCTTTGGTCTCAGGGTACACCGATGGGTCCGAAGGGGCGATAAGTGTCATAGCGATGAGGGTCGATGCAATCATCATGGGAGCTTCATTTCCTTGTGCGTGTCATTCTGGAAACGAGAGCCAAACCCGCCGTTCAGCCGCGATCCGTCCGAGAACGCCGGATTGTACGGTTCGACAGCGTTTTGGCTAGATCCGAGTCGGCGGGAGGCTGAATCTTGAAAGGGAGCGCTGTCGGCCATAACATGGGCACGCCGCCCACGTCGAGGAAGTGAAGAAACGGACCGCCCTGGAGCGCGGCCTGGATCGCGGAACAAAAAGGCGACGCCGCCGGATCGTGGGCCGGGGTGATATCAAGGGAGGTATGTTGCCGAAACGACATGACCGTCTGCGGATGATCGCGCTCGCGGGGGTATGTGTCCTCCTCGCGGCGGCTGAAGCCCAGGCGTACATCGGTCCAGGGGCCGGGTTCGCCGTGGGGACGACGCTGTTTGCGTTCTTTGCCGCATTCCTGTCCGGGCTTGTCGCGATTTTTCTTTGGCCGCTCCGGTGGATGATCCGACTCATACGTGGTCGTCGGGCACACGCCCGCGCCCGCGTCAGACGGTTCGTCATCCTCGGCTTGGACGGGATGGAGCCGACCCTCGCCGACAAGTACATGGCCGAGGGGAAGATGCCCAATCTCCGCAGACTGGCCGAGACCGGTGCGTACACTCGCCTGGCGACCACGGCCCCGCCGCTCTCGCCGGTTGCGTGGTCAACCTTCCTCACGGGGTGCAATCCGGGGAAGCACAACATTTTCGATTTTCTGACACGCGACAAGCGTACCTACATGCCGCTTCTCTCTTCCGTCAGTATTCGCGGCGCCTCTCGCGTATGGAAGATCGGTCGTTACCGGATTCCGATAGGAAAACCCGATATCCGATTGCTCCGAAAAGGGAAACCGTTTTGGAATACCCTCGGAGCACATGGTATTTTCAGTAATGTGATCCGTGTTCCGATCACCTTCCCACCGGAAAGTTTTCGCGGCGTACTGCTTTCGGCCATGTGCGTCCCGGATTTGCGAGGCAGCCAAGGGATGTTCTCCTATTACTCGACCCGTGCCAGTGTTGAGGAAGAGTACATCGGCGGTGAACAAATCCGGGTTCGGCGCGACGGCGACGCGATTCGGTCGCACTTGGTCGGGCCTCCCAACGAACTGATCGAGAACGGGGGGCCGATGCATTGTCCGTTTGAAGTTACGGTGGCGGGGCGCGGTCAGGGCATGTTGGACATTTGCGGCCAACGCATTCCGCTTAAAAAGGGAAGTTACACGCCGTGGATCGTCGTGGATTTTAAGGCCGCGCCGGGGGTGAAGATCAAGGGCATTTGCCAGTTTCTGTTAATGGATACCCAGCCGGAGTTCGATCTGTATGTAACCCCGATCCAGATTCACCCGGACAAACCTGCGATGCCCATTTCCCATCCGTCAGTCTACTCCATGTATTTGTCCAAGAGGCAGGGTTTGTACGCCACATTGGGTCTGGCTGAGGACACTTGGGGACTGAATGCGAAGATTCTGGATGACGACGGGTTCCTTCATCAATGCCTTGAGGCGGACGCCGAACGTGAACGAATGTTCTTCGATGCCCTGGACAAGGTGAGCCGTGGACTCTGCGTCTGCGTGTTCGACGGGACGGACCGCATTCAACACATGTTCTGGCGATACATTGACCCGCAGCACCCGGCCCACGCGGGCCAGGGCGATCGCCAACACCGCAAGGCCATTGAGGAGCTATATCTCCGAATGGACGATCTCGTGGGGCGGACGATGAAGGCCTGTGATCGTGGTGATACGGTGCTGATGGTGATTTCCGATCATGGGTTCAATTCGTTCCGCCGGGGGATCGATTGGAATGTGTGGCTTGAGCAGAACGGCTACCTGGCACTGCTGCCGGACGGAAGAGGGAAGAAGTATCTCGCGGGAGTCGATTGGGGGAAGACGAAAGCCTATTGTTTGGGACTAGCGGGTATTTGGCTGAATGTTAGGGGCAGGGAATCCCAGGGTATCGTCGATCCCGCGGAGGCAAGTGACCTTAGGGACAAGCTGTGTGGGAGGCTAACGGGTCTGCGAGACGGCGATCAGAACGAGGTTGCCGTTCAGCGCGCCTTCAATGCCCACAGAATCTATCACGGACCGTACGCGGGGGACGGGCCGGATATCATCCTGGGGTACAATCGTGGGTACCGTGTTTCCTGGGAGGCGGCCATCGGCCAGCCGACGGATCGGGTTTTCCATGACAACGTCAAGGCCTGGAGCGGCGATCATTGCATCGACCCGGCGCTCGTCCCGGGAGTGTTGTTCTGCAATCGCAAGATCGAGAGTCCGCATCCGCGTCTCATGGACATCGGCCCCACCGTACTCGACATGTTCGGCGTGGACGTGCCGGGGGTGATGGACGGGCGCCCGCTCGTCGTCGGGGACGCTCACCCGCCCTCGCGGAACGGGAAACACGACATCGGGCGCGCGGCTGTCGCCAAGGCGACCGTCGCCACTTCCGAATGACAAAACGCCGCTTCCTACAAGCAGTCGCCGTTTCCGCGGGACTACTACTCGCGGGACTGTCCGTCTCGTCGTGTCATCGCAGGGTGGACGGGAATCCCAAGCTCATCGTCGTCGGCTTCGACGGAATGGATCCCCGTTTGTGCGAACGCCTGATGGCTCAGGGCAAGATGCCGCACCTGGCGCAACTGCGCGACGGGGGAGGTGGGTACAAGCCGCTCGGCACCAGTATCCCACCGCAAAGTCCGGTCGCATGGTCGAATTTCATCACCGGCGCCGGTCCCGGCGTACACGGCATTTTCGATTTCATTCACCGCAATCCGGCCAAGCAGTGCGAGCCGTTCTACTCGGCCGCCGAGACCGTTCACAGTGATGACGGTTGGGAGATTGGAAAGCACAAGATTTCCCTCACCTTCTGGCCGTTTCAGCACAACCCGACGCAGACGCTCCTTCGGCGTCACGGCATTCCCTTCTGGGATTACCTGGATGAGGCCGGCGTCCCGATTCGTATTTATGATATCCCCTCCAATTATCCGCCGAGTCCGTCGCATCACGGGCACATGTGTTGTCTGGCCGGAATGGGCGTGCCGGACCTGCTCGGCGGATACGGGACGTACCAGTATTTTTCGAGCGATACCCTGCGTTCATTGGAAGAGCCGGGAGGATATCGGAAGCCGCTTGTTTTCCAAGGGGACTTCGCCAAAGGGAGCCTGATCGGCCCGGAGAACACGACGCTCAAGAAGCCGATCAAAGCGACGGTACCGTTCCAAGTGCATCGGAATCCACAAGAGCCGACCGCGCGGATTGAATTACAGGACCAGGTGGTTGTGCTCAAGGAAGGCGAGTGGAGCGACTGGTGCAAGGTGGACTACGAACTGGAGATGCCGTCTTTTCTACCGAATACTCACGTCAGCGGCATTTGCCGATTTTATTTGCAGCAAGTGCGCCCGACGTTCCGTCTGTATGTCACGCCCATCAATATCGACCCTTCCGATCCGGGGGGGCAACGAGTCACCGAGCCTGCGGACTTCATCAAGACGCTTGCCAAAGCTCTTGGTTTATTTTACACGACGGGATTTCAGGAGGATCACAAAGCCCTCGCCAATCGCGTTTTTCGGGACGAGGAGTATCTGGATCAGGCCCGCTCCGTGTTGCGGGAGCGCATGCGGTTGTTTCATTACGCCATGGACAACTACCACGATGGGTTCCTTTTCTTCTATTTCTCCAGTACGGATTTGCAGGCCCATATGTTTTGGTGGGACGGTGACGAGCCGCACCCGGTTCGCTCTCCCGAAAATGCCCGACGGTTCAACAGCGTCATCGAAAACCTGTACGTCGAAATGGACAAAGTCGTCGGTGAGGTCGTCGATCGATACGGACGGGACGCGACAATTCTGGTAATGTCGGATCATGGATTTTGCAACTTTCGACGGCAATTCAATGTGAATACCTGGTTAAGGGATCAAGAGTATTTGACGTTGCTCCCGGGCGGACGTGGAAAGAAGTATCTTGACGGAGTTGACTGGGCGAAGACGAGAGCCTACGGGATGGGATTGAACGGTCTGTATGTGAACCTGCGGGGGCGCGAACGGGATGGGATCGTCGAGGCGAGTGAGCGAGATGCCTTATTGGAGAAGATTCGTGGGAAGCTGTTGGCGGTGCGTGATCCGCTGGATGGTCAATCCGTGATCGCGGAAGTGTATCGCAGCGATAAGGTCTACAATGGTCCGTTTGCCGCGACGGGGCCGGACCTCGTCATCGGCTATCAACGCGGGTACCGGGCCTCCTGGGCGACGGCGCTGGGGGACCTTGAGGATGACGTGATCTCGAACAACGATTCAGCCTGGAGCGCAGATCATTGCATTGCCGCGGATCAAGTGCCAGGGGTGATCTTCAGTAATCGGCCGATCCTTCGCCAGGCGCCCACCCTGATCGATCTGGCACCGACAATCCTGGAACAGTTTGCGGTGTCGATTCCGGACACGATGAAGGGGGGAAGCTTGTTCAAGCCCGCGGTCGAGGGGGTGACCCGTCCCGCGGGGGAGGAGTGACGACGATGGCCAAGATCAAGATCGATAACAACCTCTACGGGCGGATCACCAAGATCGCCGAGAAGGCCGGATACGGTTCGGCGGAGGAGTTTGTGATCCATGTGATTGAGAAAGAGCTATCGGTGCTGGAGTCCGCCGATTCCGATGCGGATGTGACGGAACGGCTGCGCGGTCTGGGCTACATCGAGTAATCAGCCCGGATTTCGGCGGGGATCCGCGCGGGAACCGATCATGGACCTCTTCAACTCAGTGGTGATTCACGGAGGCGAGGCTGTCGTTTGGGTTTGGGAACTGATCGTCGCGGTTTTCGGATGGGTCTTCTCTTCACTCGACGCAACCCTTAATCCGGTGCTCTCGCCCCTCCTCGCGGTGCTGAATCCGATTTGCACCGCCATCGGCGATGTCGTTTATGCCGTCCTGAGTCCGTTTCCGGTGTGGGTCGGGCTGACGGTGATCTCCGCGGCGACGGGCGTGGTCATGTTGATCGCGTTCCGGCACACGTCCAACCAGGCCGCGATTGCGAGGATCAAGGACGAGATCAAGGCCAACCTGTTGGCACTTAAGCTCTACAAGGATGAGCTGCGGGTCACGTTCCTGTCGCAAGCGCGTCTCCTGTGGGCAATCGTACGACTCCAGCGTTACGTGCTGACCCCGGTGCTGTGGATGGCGCTGCCGATGCTGCTCGCCCTCGCGCAAATGGGCGTTCGGTATCAATGGCGGCCGTTGCGGCCGGGCGAACGGACGCTCATCAAGATGAAGTTCGCGCCCGGCGCGGGGAAATCGGCCCTTGCGTCGGTCGAGCCGCACCCAGGATTGGCGATGGAGGTCGGCCCGGTGCCGGGCGGCGATCTATGCGTCTGGCGAATCCGCGGCGGCGCACCCGGACGGCACCTTCTGCGGTTTCACGTCGGGGGCGAGACCATCGAGAAGGAGCTTGTCGTCAGAGAGGCGTTCGAACGGGTGAGCGCGGTACGCCCGAGCGGGCGGTGGACCGATCAACTGTTCCACCCCGTCGAACGGCGAATGCCGGCAGACTCGCCCGTGCGGGCCATCGAGGTTGTCTACCCAGGCGTGAGCTCGTGGATTTACGGCGCGGATTATTGGGTGCTCTACTTCTTCGTCGTTTCGATGGTCGTCGGGTTTGTCTTTGCACCGGTCTTCCAGGTGCGGTTCTAGCCCGCTCGACGCCGTCGCCGGCAGGCGCCTACGTTGCGATCGAGAACTTCTTGAATTCGCCGGTGGCGCGGGCGTCCGTGGCGGCGACGTCGCGGATGTGGCTCCGCATTGCCGCCTCGACAGTACATTGGAAGCGATCCAGTTCGACTTCCCTCCCTTCGACGACCAGTTCAACCCGTCCGTCCGGAAGATTGCGGACGAACCCGGCGACGCGGAACTTCGCGGCGACGTCCCGCGTGGCGTAGCGAAACCCGACGCCCTGAACATGCCCTGAAAAATACATCGTGCGGCGGATCTTTGTGGACCGCTTGGAAGCGGCTGCCGTCGGGCCGGCCGTCGCTCGCCGTTTCACAAAATAGATTTCTCGACCATGGTCACGGAAGCACACCTCATCCGTGTACGCGCGGATGAGCATGATTCCCCGCCCGTTAGGCAGGGGAAGACGATCGGGCGACGTGCAGTCGGGGATTTCATCGGGCAGGAACCCGCCGCCTTCGTCGCGGACGACGACGACCGCCTGATCGTCGTTGACGGCGTATCGAACAATGATGCTCTTGGCCGCGTCGTTGCGATTGCCGTGCTTGACCGCGTTGGTCAACGCTTCCTCGAGGGCCAGCTTGACCGCGAATACCGCGTCCTCGCCGTAACGACATCGCTCCAACGCCTCGATGACGGCTTGTTTGGCGACGCAGGTCTCCCGCAAGTCGCTCTTGATGACGCACTCACAGAACGTCGCTTCGTTGTCAGGATCGACTTCGGTCATGGCATGTACACGGCGACGGACGGCTTCATCCAGGTTGCCTGATCGCGCGGGCGTGATCGTCCTCGAGGCGGTCTAAAAGTCGGCTAGCGCCTCCCTGGCCGTGCCGTAGATGCTAAACAGTTTGTTCAGCCGGGTGATTTTGAACACCTCGTAAATCTGCGGCGTGATGTCGGAGAGCTTGAGTTTGCCCTTTTTTTCGGCGACGTGCTTGTTGAGCGTGATGAGCATCCCCAAGGCCGCGCTCGACAGGTGCTCCACGTTCTTGAAACTGAGAAGCATCTTCACGTCGTCCATTCCCGCAACGACCCGGGAGAGTTCCTCGCCGATCTCGGAGATCGACAGCTCCTCGAGAATCTTTCGGTCGGCGAACTCGACGATGTTCACCCCGCCGGAGTTTTTTACGGAAACGTGGGGCTTCTCATCCGCCATGACGCCGCTCCTTCTGTTCGTCGAACTTGAAATCCATGATCCAAGCACTAAAGTCTATGCCCGCGAAGCGCGGTGTCAAGACGGCGGCGGGGGGACGGGAATCACGCAGGCTGACGAGTTTCCACACGACACGGGGGGGGCCATTCTTCGTACAATGGTCGAGAAGGGAACCCGTGCGTTGATCCACGTGGTCGCAAGCGGAACAGCGGGTTCTCCCTTCGGATAACGGACGAAAGCCGGATGCGGGTAGGTTCCAGGACGATCTTTTGGCTTGCGGTTGTTGTGCTGGGATGTGCCGACTACGCCCTCGCTTGGGGTCCGGCGACGCACATCGAGTTGGCGGGCACGATCCTCGATCGGATCGCCCTACTTCCGGCGGCGATCGGGGCGATCCTGGCCCGCAATGGCATCGCCTACTTCTATGGCAACATCGCCGCGGACATCGTCTTCGCCAAACGTTGGAGCCGCGTCAAGCAGTTTTGCCATCACTGGTCCACGGCGTTCCAACTGCTGGATACCGCCGACAACGATCGGGCGACCGCGTTTGCGTACGGCTATCTTTCGCACCTCGCCGCCGACACCGTCGCCCACGGAAAGTTCATCCCCCGTCAGATCGTGGTCAGCGACTGCTCGGTCAACTTCGGCCACTTCTATTGGGAGCTTCGGGCGGATGTGCTGCAACCGGAGTCGAGTTGGATGCTGCTCGAGCAGATCATCGCCGGCGACCACGGCGACCATCATGCGGCCTTGGAGCGTCACATCACCGACACGTTCCTGTCCTATGAGCTCAACCGCTTGCTCTTCGAACGGATGAACGCCCTCCACGTGCGACAGGGCTTCCGGCGAACGATGCACTTGTGGAGCCGCTTCTCGCGGTGGGATTTGTCGCCGCAGCTCATGGTCGGCTATCGCAACGAATGCCTCGATCGCATTCAGTCGGTTCTTACCGAGGGGGTGAGCTCGCCGCTCCTGCGCGAGGACCCCAACGGCACCTCGGCCCTGATGCAGTTGCGCGTCCGTCGCCGCGAGGTCCGGCGGATGAAACGGGTGGGCATCCCCGTGGAGCGGCGAATGCTCGAAGCGGCGGTCGGCCTAGCCCCGCAATTACGGAACGGACCTGACCTCCTCAACGCCGCCGCCTCGCCTGACGCCCAGGCGGAGAAATGCCGCCCTGTCGAGGCCGCCGGATCCCCGCTTGGCGGCTTTTCGGGCGTTGCGACACCGCCCATCGCCCCCTAGAATGGATCATCGCCGCGAGGAATGCGGGCCGTGGACCCTTGGAGGAGGTAGCCTGTGCCAAAGAGCAGTTCCTTGGGAGCGCATCTATTCACATCGGAATCGGTGTCCATGGGCCACCCGGACAAGGTGGCCGATCAGATATCCGACGCACTCCTCGACAGTCTCCTCGAACACGACCCGATGGCGCGGGCCGCGATCGAAACGCTGGTCACGACCGGGCTGGTAGTGGTGGCCGGCGAGGTAACGGTGCACAACCAGGCCGCAAGCGACGCGCTGGGACGGGCCGAGGACACGGTTCGAGAGACCATCCGCCGAATCGGCTACGACGACTCGGCCGGCGGCTTCGACTATCGCAGTTGCGCCGTCCTCCGCGCAATCCATGCACAATCGCCCGACATCAGTCAGGGCGTGACCGAAGGCGAGGGGCTGCACAAGGAACAGGGCGCGGGGGATCAGGGGCTGATGTTCGGGTTCGCTTGCGATGAGACCGAATCGCTCATGCCTTTGCCGATCCAGCTCGCCCATCGACTTGTTGAGCAACTCGCGGACCTTCGGCAGAACGGACGAATCCCCTGGCTGCGACCGGATGCCAAGTCGCAGGTGACCGTCGCGTACGAGGACGGCCAGCCGAGCGGCCTCCACACCGTCGTCGTCTCCACGCAGCACACCGAGGAGGCGCTGGATCCGAAAAACGAGCGTCTGATGAGCGGTAAGGCCAAGGACGAGATCATTGCGAAAGTGATCCGTCCCGTCATCGAGCGTGAGTCTCCGCAGCTTTGGTCCAAAGACATCATTATGCACATCAACCCCACGGGTCGCTTCGTAATCGGTGGACCGCACGGCGATAGCGGGCTTACGGGGCGAAAGATCATCGTGGACACCTATGGTGGACGTGGTCGCCACGGCGGCGGGGCGTTCTCCGGCAAGGACCCCACCAAGGTGGATAGGTCAGCAACGTATATGGCCAGGCACATCGCCAAGAACATCGTCGCCGCCGGTTTGGCGAGGCAATGCGAGGTGCAATTGGCCTACGCCATCGGTGTCCCGGACCCGGTCAGCGTCTCCGTGGATTGCCAGGGCACCAGCGACCTCGCACCGACGGCGTTAGAGCGGATCGTGCGAGAGCTGTTCCCGCTCAAGCCCGCGGAGATCATCAAGTACCTCGACTTGCGCCGACCCATCTATTTCGAGACCGCCCGCCACGGACACTTCGGGCGCAACGGGGCCGGTTTCACCTGGGAAAAGACCCATCGCGTCGCGGACATTCGCTCGGCCGCCGGGGTCCTGCAAACCGCTTAGCCATTAAATCTCGAACCGATCTCTGTTTCCCATCTTTGACGCTTGCTGCTGCGCACATTTTCGCTCCGCGATCGCGGGCAAGAGGCTGGCGCCGAGGAGGATGAGTGGGAAGCTCGGGCATCCGCACCAGGCGCGAAGCCGGCCGACCGGTCCATCGCTCTGGCATCCGGGATGTCCGCCGAGGCGCCCTCGCGGGGTTCGCCCGTCTATCGAACGTCCGGGATGATCGGCGGCGGGGCAAGGGGAGAGCGATCGGCGCGACCATCACCGTCGCCTCCGAACCCAACAGGGGATCGAGCTTCACTGTAACCGTTCCCCCCGACGGAGGGCGGGGCAGCAGAAAATTAGGTTAACTTACTTTTTGTTCTTGACTCGCTCGCGGCGAATGGCTAAGATGCCCTCTTCATTCGGGCGCGCGGGAAGAATGGCGGGCTCGTCTTTCGACGTCGCACTTCACCGCCCGTGGGCTGGAGCTTAACCGCGCCCGGTGGGCCATAGCTGTTTCAACAAACTTTACCGTGATCGGTAGGCGCTTGGTCTGTGCGCGTCGCGCATGGCTTGCGCAACTGTCGAGGGGCATGTTTTGCCGAAAGGGAGGAGACACATCATGTATTCGAGGAAGTGGTCGGCGCGGGTTCGAAGTCAAGAACCCAAGGGGGGAAAAACCATCGGCGATTCTTGTATGAGGAGAGGTCACATGAGCAGCAAATGGAGCATGACGATTGGATGTGCGGGGCTTGCTGCGGCGATGTTCGGCACGCCGCTTCCCGCCCAGGAAGAAGCAGAGCCGGCTGCTATGCATCAAGGGCGTCTGAAGACGCCGCCCGGGACGGCGGAGGACGAGGTCGCGGCCGCAGTCAGTACGGACGCGTTTACCTACCAGGGGTTCATTGAAAACGCCTCCGGGGCCATTGACAACCAGACGATGGTTCTCGAGATGCGCGCCTGGAACGCCCTGGAGAACGGGAGTCCCCTGGCCGCCGCGGTCACCAAGAACTTGGCGGCCTCAGCGCTGCGCAGAGGTAACTTCGCCGTGGAGTTCAGTGCGCTCGAGCTGGGTCTGCCCGACAGCGCCGATGATACCTATCTCGAGCTGCGGGCCTGCTCACCCGCGCCCTGTTCGCCAGTTTTGCTATCCCCACGGCAGCACCTGACCTCCGCGCCCAAAGCGGGCACGGCCCGCGCCGTGGGCGGAGCGGCCTATGCCGACGACCTCGGCGCGTTCAACGTAGCGGGCGACGGCGTCGACGCGGGAATCCTCAGGGCCAGCCGCGACATCGGCGCCGGGCTCGTGCAGGAGCTGCGCCTCGACGCCGCCGCCAGTGCGATATCCACGTCTCGAACCGATGGCAACGCCTCGGCACTGTCCCTGCGATCCACCACGGCCTCAGCCAGCCGCACCGAGGCGGTGATCGACGACGCCCTCAGCGAAATGCGGCTCAACAAAGTCAATCTGGCCGCCACCGCGGCCGTGACCACCGATACCCTGCGGTTCAACGCAAAGACGGGCGAAGTCGCCGCCGTCCGTGATTCCGGGACGGCCCCGCTGAGACTCGCCTCGAAAAGCCCCAGCGGCGATCAGACCCTCATGCTTCTCGACGATGCCGCCAGCCAGGTGAGCTTTTCCAAGGAGCTTGCCGTGGCCAACACCGCCGGCATCTGCCCCCCGCCGAAACTCAGCTTCAAGCTGACCTCGGCCGAGACAAGCATCGCCGCTGTCGCCGCACCGTGCGGCATCGCCGCCATGACCCTCAAGGCGACCAGCCCGAACGGTGACGCGACGCAGATCTGCCTCAACGACGCCTTGGGCAAAGTGACCATTTCCAAGGAGGTCGCGGCGCTCAACACCGCCGTCGCATCGTCCAAGAAACTCGTCATCGATGCCGCCAATGGAAGCGTGGCCGCGTTCGATGGGACGAATGCGGCCGCTTTGCAGTTAAAAAGCGGAAACGATGCGGTGATGTCCTACGACCCAGCCGTTGGCGAGGCGGCGTTTGCAGCCCCGGGCGGTATCCGCTCCAAACGCGTCAAAATCGTTACCGCGGGGGCTTCCAACACCGCCGGACCTGCTCCGTCGGCGGAGTTGTCCGTGAACGGCACGACCGGCAATGTCGAGCTGAGGGTGGGCGTCGAGATTGTGGACCGTTGGACGCCGGTGGGGAACGCAGGGCCCGGTCTTTCCCCAAACCGAATTAGCGGCGCCCCCTCCAACCAGGTCACCCCGGGCGTCTTCGGGGCGGTTATCGGTGGCGGCGGAGTATTGGGGGCCTCGAATGTGGTGGATAACCACTTTGGAACCGTCGGCGGCGGATGGGGGAACACCGCCAGCGCGTACTCGTCAACCGTCAGCGGCGGGCAGCGCAACACCGCCAGCGGCTCCAATTCCACCGTCGGCGGCGGGGCTCTCAGCCAGGCAAGCGGGACCTCTTCCACCGTCGGCGGCGGAGATCACAACGACTCAAGCGGGTTCGGGTCCACCGTCGGCGGCGGGCGCGAGAACACCGCCAGCGGCCAGGACTGCACCGTCGGCGGCGGTCGGAACAACATCGCCAGCGAGATTAATTCCACCGTCGGCGGCGGGCTGGAGAACACCGCCAGCGGCGGCGCTTCCACCGTCGGCGGCGGCTATAGCAACACCGCCAACTACCCGGCATCCACCGTCGGCGGCGGACAGTCCAATACAGCCAGCAGTTCGTTTGCCGCCGTCGGTGGCGGGGTGAACAACGCCGCCAGCGGAAGCTACTCGACCGTGCCCGGGGGATATTGGAACCAAGCCGGCGGGGACTACAGCTTCGCTGCGGGGCGACAAGCCCACGTGCGATCAACGGCCCTGGGAGATGCAGCTACGGACAACGGCACCTTCGTCTGGGCCGACAGCACCGACGCCACCTTCACGTCCACCGCCGCCAACCAGTTCCTCGTCCGGGCCAGCGGCGGAACGAGCATCTACTCCGATTCGGGTTTGACGGCCGGCGTGACCCTTGCGGCGGGCGGGAGCGCCTGGGCCGCGGTCAGCGATCGAAACCTCAAGGAAAACTTTGCCGAGGTCGACACGCGGGCCGTCCTGGATCGTCTCGCGGAAACTCCCATCACCACCTGGAACTACAAGAGCCAGGACGACTCCATCCGCCACATGGGGC
>CAYQZH010000073.1:0-15438 GCA_964421865.1 uncultured Phycisphaera sp.
TACAGCCCGGCAACGCGGGCTACGTGGTGGACCCGGACGACGCCCGTCGAGGCCCCTTCAATGACGTTCCCTACAACTTTCACGGCGTGGACATCGTGTATTCGCCTTTTCATAGCGAGTCCGACCAATGCGCGACCTGCCATGATGTAAGCAATCCCGCGTATGTCCGGCAACCAGACGGATCGTATGCACTCAACACCTTTGGCGAAGAGCACCCTACGCTGGACAAGGCCGACATGTTTCCACTCGAACGCACCTACAGCGAGTGGGTTAATAGCAGTTATGCGACGATCGGTGTCTACGCCGGCGGTGTCTTCGGCGGAAACCATCCCACCGGCGTGATGCGAACGTGCCAGGATTGCCACATGCCTGACACCCAGACGTACGGCTGCGCCTTCGATTGGGAGCCCTATACCTTCGAGCGACCCAACATCCCTGCCCATGACTTCAACGGCGGCAATGTCTGGATGCAAGAGGTCCTCTACAACCTCTACCCGCAAGACTTACAGCCCGACTATCTGGCCGACAGCCAAGATCGAGCGCGATACATGCTCCAGAACGCCGCGACGTTGGAAGTGACGCAGGACGCGTGCTCGATCAATGTGCGGATTGTCAACGAGACGGGGCACAAGTTGCCGACCGGATACCCGGAAGGCCGACGCATGTGGATCAACGTCCAATTCCGCGACGACGCCCTGAACGTCATTGCCGAACGTGGCGCCTATAGCGAAACCACTGCGGACCTGGCGACTTCGGATACAAAGGTATACGAGGCGAAGCTCGGCCCGGACGCCGCCATAGCGGCGCTGGCTGGGTTACCGGAGGAACCGTCCTTCCACTTCGCACTCAACAACCGGTATTACAAGGACAATCGCATCCCGCCGCGCGGATTTACCAACGCCGCGTTCGCACTGGTGCAGGCGGCGCCCGTGGCGACTGCCTACGCGGATGGCCAATACTGGGATGACACTGCCTTTCGTGTTCCGCCGACCGCGACTTCCGCAATGGTGTCTGTGTATTACCAAACCGCGAGCAAGGAATACCTTACTTTTCTGCGTGACGAAAATCACACAAACGACGCGGGTGACCTAGTCTATGAGCAGTGGGAGCTTACCGGCAAATCCCCTCCCGTGCTGATGAGGCAGCGTGTTGTGGCGGGACTTAGCCCCGGTGCGTTTGCAGATGCAGACTGCAATAATCGGGTCAACCTCGCCGATCTGCTGCTATTGAGCGACTGTATGACCGGTCCCACCCGGAGACTGAACCTCGGGTGTGAGGCTTTCGACGCCGATCTCGACGGTGATGTCGATCTCGCCGACTTTGCCGCTTTCCAACTCGTATTCGATGCGACCCAATGACCCGCGCTAGGCACTCCTCTCCTCAGAATGGGCGTGGATGTTGACTCCTCGGCGACGGAGTTCGTCCGTCATCAACTCGAAAAGACCGTGTTTTTGCGCGAGTAGCTCAGGCGCAAAAACGCCCGGCTCCGAAAAGCGCTTATCGGCCAACATGCGGGCCACAATGACGCAGGGGAAGCCCGTGGTCCTGGCCATGGAGGACGTACCGCCCACACGATCGTACTCGTCGTACAATTCGTAGGTGAAGCGCAGTTCCTTTCCGTTCTTCATTCCCACGACGACTACGCGCAATATGGTGAATTCCTCCTCACCCTGCTCATACGTCCAGCGTGGAAAAAGGAGTTGCGCCGTCACATCACGCGGTCGTACTACTACCCCTTTAACGTCTATTGGAGACTGATCGAAGAATCCGGTTTCTCGGAGCACGCGCATCAACTCAATGTGGCCGGGGTAGCGGAGCGTCTTCTCCCGCATTTCCGTGACGCGCACGGTCTTGAGGAGAGTGCGAAGGCCGTCCGTGTTGAATGCTTCCAGTGTTCCCACCTGCGGGAAGTCTATCAGCTCCGGATCGGATAGCGCCGGTTTCACAACGATTCTACCATTCTCTACGATGCGAGCGGGGCGGGTGTATTCTTCGATCACATCCGACGGTGCGAACGGCGCCTTGTACTGATAGGGCCAGAGTCTTACCTTCGGCAATCCTCCCACGTAGATTTCCGCACGATCGGCGCGGTCCAACCGGGCGACGGCGTGTCCCACCATCATATTGGACAGTCCCGGCGACACCCCACAGTCCACGACGGCCGTCGCGCCGTACTGCCGGGCGAGGGGATCGAGTTCCATCGCGTCTTCCGCCATGAAAGAGATATCGCAGTAACATTTCCCGCTACGGAGGACGGCGTCCAGGGTGCGGAAGCCGATGCGGCTGGGTAACGCCCCAAGAACCACGTCGTGGTCGCTTATGATCTCCCTCACTCGAGTCGGGTCGTTCAGATCGGCTTGCCGTGTATGAACGGCGCTGCAGTCCCGCAGTTTGCGGAGGTTCTCGTCGGAAAGGTCTGCGGCAGTCACGTCGAAGGCCGGGTCGCCGGCGAGTTCCCGCGCCATCGTCGCTCCCACCAGTCCGCAACCCAAGACAATCGCTCGTTTCTTCATGGAATGTCGCCTACGGTCAGGGTTCGTGCGCGCTGAGCGGCCCGAATGAACAATAGCAACGCCGCTAGGATCGCCGCGCCGCCGATGAACGTCGTCGCCCGAACGCGTTCACTGACGGCAAGGTACGTCCACAGGGGAACGAGGACCGGCTCCAGCATGGTAATCAGCGAGGCCTGATAGGCCGGGACCCGTGCGAGTCCCAGTGTATAGAGGTAGTAGGGCGTTCCGAACTGGACAATGCCCATGATGACAAGGAGCAGGAAGGCACGCGTCGGCAACATGAGGGTGCCGATTCCCCACGCGAATGGGAGCAGCAGAACGGCCGATCCGAGGTTATTCAAGACCGTCACGGCCGCGGAATCCGAATCGCGGAGCCGGCGGATCATCATGGTCAGCAAACCGAAGAACAGTCCGGACGCCAGGGCAATCGCCAGTCCGACGAGATCAGTCGAGGCATTGCCTACAAAAATGACTGCAATTCCTCCCATCGCTAGAGCCAAAACCCAGACATCGCCGCTGCGCGCCCGCTCCCGAAGCAGCCACGGCGACAGGGCGAAGATCCAAAATGTCGAAGTGTATTGGAGAATGATCGCGTTCGCGGCTACCGTCTTGGTATTCGCGATGACAAAAGAGGCCGTCATCAGGGTAAAGAAAACGACACACCAGACCGCCGTCGGTCGAATGCCACGGAGCGACCCGCCCTCGTTGCGCCGTCCCAGCGTCCGCCACTTGCCCCGCGCCAGGGGTAGGAGGAAGAGCCCCGCGAACAAGGAGCGATAGAAGGCGATGGTCACGCCGTGCGGTCCGCGACCACTGTCGTTGATCAGCTTAATCAGCGCCCCGTTCAGGCTCCACAGGAGGGAAGCCAACAGAAGGAAAGCGATACCCCAGTGATACGCTCGCGCCGACGATGTCATTTCGATTCGCACGACTCCGCAACGCCGCAACCGCGATGCTCCCCCAGACGAAGGTCCGAGGCACGTATTGTCGCTTGGGCGACGGGAGGCGGCAAGCGGCTCACTCGTCTGCGACGAGCTGCGTGCGTCCCCGGGGGTCAAAGCGCTCTTGACACGCCGTCATGGCTCGTCTTCCAATACCGCCGAGGGCAGAACCGGAGACGCGCAGCGCGCTGGGGAGGGATCGTTGATTTACGACATGACGCCGCCGATCACGGGCGCCCTGGCCGTGTGGCCGGGTGACAGTCCACCCTCGCGGGAGGTGCTGTGCGACCTGAGGCGTGGGGACAGCGTGACTCTCTCCACGCTTCGTGCGACGGTGCACCTGGGCGCGCACGCCGACGCTCCGAGCCACTACGGCCCCGAGGCGCCCGCCATCGACGCACGCAGCCTGGAATACTACCTGGGCCCATGCCAGATCCTGCGTGTCAACGTCGCACGCAAGACACGCATCGCGCCGGACGACTTGGCTGGACCGATCGAGGCCCCGCGCGTCCTGTTCGCGACAGGCACCTTCCCCGATCCGACAGCGTTCAATGAGGACTTTGCGGCCCTTTCGCCGCAGCTTGTGGATCTTCTGCACGAAGAGGGAGTGATTCTCGTCGGGATCGACACGCCGAGCGTCGATTTGTTTTCATCCAAGGACCTGCCCGCGCACCAGCGGTTCTTGCATCACGACATGGCCATTCTCGAAGGACTGGTGTTGAGCGGCGTGCCCGACGGGCTTTACGAATTGATCGCCCTGCCGCTCAAACTCGTGGGGTTTGACGCCAGCCCGGTCCGCGCGATCCTTCGGACGATCGACGACCGGGGCGGATGACTATTTGAGGGCGAACCAACCTTTCTTCTGTTTAGGCTTGCCCGCTTTCGAGGTCTCCGCAGTGATTTTGGCGAGCAGTTCCACATCGGATCTGCTCGGGTTCAGGCGTCGGAGCATTCGGAGTTGGTTCGCCGTATCCGGGTCCAAGTCGATCGACGCTACGATGGCCGCCGGTTGCCGCGCGGGAAGCTCCGGCGCAGTCCCCGCAAGGTCACGGGTGAATTTCTGCGGGGCGTTGGCGACCTTTCGTTTCCGGCCGTTGGACGCGGATTTCTGTTTGGGCCCGGAATGGCGGGCCGAGGGTTCCTCACGCTTCGCCGCCTCGACCTCGGCCCGCGCCGCCGCCAACGCTTCGCGCATCGCGGAGGCCTGCGTATCCGCCGGCTCCTCCGCGGCGCCCGGCTCGACGGGGGCGGTCTCGGCGAACGAGCGGGCTTCGGATGCTGCCGACGCTGCCGTGTTCCTTGCCGGGGAATCCGCTTGTTTCGATTGGCCCGTCGCTCGCGCTCCGGGTTCGGACTGCGGGGCAATCTTGTATTCGGCCCAGAACGTAGCCACGGCCGCGTGACTCGCTTGACGCTGCGCCAGGAGTGCCACGACGTCCGGTGCGTTCGGCGAAGCAGCCGACTTGGTCTCGACCTCTTCCAAGAGTGTAAGGACTTCCTGCTCGCGCCGTTCGATGGCGGCTTGACGCTCGGCGGCGGCCTTCTTGTCCTCTTCCAGTTGCGCGGCCAGACGTTTCGCTTCGACGCGAGCGTCCTCGGCCGAGTGCATTTCCCTTGCGTGGGCCGCCTCGGCCTTCCCCAACGATCCCGCGAGTTCGCGCTCCCGCGTCCGGGACAACTCGATTTCCGTACGCAGGGCGTTCAACTCCGCCCGGAGTTTCCCCAGCTCGCTCCAACGCGACTCGTCGACCTCGCCGACTACGCGGCGCGCCTGTTCAACGGCGGCTCGGTCGTTGTGCAGGTTCTGCAGAGCCGCCTCGAGATTACGCTGCTGGGCGTTCAGTTGCCCCTCACGTTCGGCCAGCGTCTTGGACCTCGCCTCCAGCTCCCCCTTCCGCTGATCGAGCGCTTCTGTCCACTCCTCGGTCGCTTGCCGGTCGCACTCCATCTGCTTCCGGGCGGCGAGAAGTTCCGCGTCCTTCTCGGCCCACACCTGGGCTTTCGATACGCTTTCGGCATCGAGTGATTTCCGCGCGGCGGCGAGTTGTTCGCGTTCGTGGAGTAGCGCTTGCCAATCGGCCTGCCCTCGACCATCGGCCTGCTTGAGCTTCGCCTCACGGGCCTCCAACTGACGGTGGACCTCGGACAGCTCCTGCTGGCGCTTTGGCTGCTCGCGTGCCGCGGAGTCCAGAGCCTGCTGCTTCGCGGCAAGTTCGTGGTTGCGGCGTTCAAGGCCCTCGGCGCGAGCCGCCAAGGTCTGCGTCGCATCGGCCAGTTCGCGCTCGCGGCGTTCCAGGTACCGCACGGTCGCCTCATGCTCGGAGGCCTGCTTGGCGAACTGGGCCGTCGTCTGCTCTAGCTCACGCTCTCGCTCGGCGAGGTCCTCCGCGTGTTTCTTCAGGCCCTGGGCCTCGTCCTCGGCGCGGCCCTGTCCCGCGTCGATCTCTGCTTGACGGGCTTGCGCCTGCGTTTCGAGGGACGCAAGGTCCGCCGCCCGTCTTTCCACTTCCGCCCAACGGGTCGCCAGCTTCTCGCCCTCAGCGGCGAGTGACCGTTGCGTTGCCTCCAGCTCCTGACTGCGCTGGGCGAGTTGTTGCTGCGTCTCTTGATTCGCTGACGACTGCGACGCAAGTTCGCTGTCGCGCCGGCTCAATTCGTCCCGAAAACGAGCCAAGTCCTGGTGGTCATGGTCGAACCGTTGGCGTTGCTCGGCGAGTTCCCTTTCCGCCGCATCCGACGCGTTCCGTCGCTCTTCAAGCTCCCGTTGGATTCCCTCGAACCGGGCTTCAAGCTCGCCTTGTCGCTCATCGAGTTGTCGCGTTCGTTCTTCGAGCGAGGCCGTGGCTTGTTCATGGGCGGAGCCTGTCTGATGGAGGGAATCCTCACGCTCGTGCAACCGCCGCTCGTGCTGCTCACATTCCGAGAGACGCGCCTCGAGATCCTCCTGGAAGTGCGCCAGTTCGGCCTGGCGCTGCTCGAAGGCCGCTTGTTCGCGAGTGAGTTGCTCGGCGCGCTGCTCGACATCGCGGGCCCGCGAGGACGCACGTTCCTCCGCCATCGCGGTCTCGTGGCTCACGAGCTTGCGACGGTCCTCGGACCATGTGTGAACCTGCGTCTCGTACTCACCGAGACCTTTTTCGAAGGACTCGATCGCACCTTCGAAGGCCGTCCACACATCGTCCTGCGCGTTGGATTTACCCATGATCGCGTTGCTCATTGTTTTTGGACAAGAGAAGTTCGCGGACCGCCGGAAAAGGCGACCGATCTTCGCGGCACACGCCCGCCACAGTCGAGTCAACGTCAAAACCCCCTCAAGTCTACATTTCACCAGGGACGGGGAGGGCGCCGTGGCTCGCACTTCCCCCTTGGTCCGCTAAGTACGACGCGTTCGCCGCGATCCGATACGGCACTCGGATCTCCGTCGACGGAGGGGAGCGATAACCGCGGCCGCGCCTCGCGACGCCTTTCGCCCACGGACTGTATCGTACGTTTAACCCGCTGCCACGATGTTCCTCGACGCCTCGGCTCCTGGAACTCAGGCGGCCGTCCGCTCTGCACCCGGTCCGACCGTGGCCGGACGGTCTGTGCGCAGCGTTCGGCGGACGACGAAGCGTCTTTTGGGGGAACGGTTGAATTGATCGTCGAGCCATCCATCGAATTGGAAACCGCGGCGCCCGATCCGAGTCGCGTCCAGCAGCTTGCTCGCCAAGCGGTCCAAGCCCTGCGCGCCGCGCAGGAACACGTGCGTCTGGACGCCGAAAGCGTCCGGACGGAGCGGGAGCGGATCGTCCGGGAACGCGCGCGGCTCACTCAAAGCGAGACCCAGCTCGCCGAGCAGCGCCTCGAGTTTGAAACCCGGCTTGCCGACATCGTGAAGATGACCGCGGACATCGAACGGCAGACGGCCGCCGTCGACGCCTCGCGCAAGCAACTCGCGGACGACGTCCAGGCGCTGACCCGAGGGCAGGAGGAGTGCAAGGCCGGCCAGGCACGCCTCGCCGAACAGGAACAACGTCAGGGCGCCGCCGCGAAAATCCTCGCCGAGCGCGAGAACGGGTTGGCCCAGGCGGAACGCGAGCTGGAGAGCCGCATCCACACGCTCGAACCGCGCAAGCGGGAGCTGGACCAACAGGGGCAAGTGCTAACGGCCCAGCGCCGGCAGGTTGACGCCCAGGCGGCGGAACTCGACGAAACCCGCAGAACCCTCGCCGCCATGCAGGTCCAACTCACCCGCGATCATCAGGAAATCGCCGTCCAGCGTGATGAGTTGCTGGAACGACTTGGCAATGTCGTCCGTGTCGGGCCCGCGCCCGCGGAGAATGTCGGCGTCGCCGAAGAACCAGTTTCCGCCCACGCCACCCCCGTCCGGGGGCCGAAGCCCGCCGTTGCGCAGGCGGTCGATTTGTTTCGCAAGCTGCGGCGGGACGCCAAGCGCAAAGCCATCGGAGTCTAAACGGATTACCCAACAACGTTCCGCGAACGGAGTAGGACTATGGCCTTACGACTTTTCGCTCGAAAAAAGCCCGCCGACCGCCAAGCACGGCGTAGCGGGAGCGTGCCTGTGGAACCCTCCTTAGAATCGCAAGGCGTCAAGTATCAGCCCGCGCCCTACGAGAGTACCGACGCCGACGAACTGAAACGCAACTTCCAGCAAGGCCGATTCGCCATGATCCTCCGCGAAGAGGAAAAGTGGCGCTCGCAACCGGGCGGGACGGAAGTCATCGAAAAGTCCAAACACGAGCTTGAGCAACGAATGGCCCTCGTCCCCGCGGGCGGCGTCGCGATATCCCAGACGCTCACCGCCGAGCTGGGCTCGCCGGAGGAGGAGGTCGCCGTCGAACCCTTCCTGCTCGACGTCCACACCGTCACCAACGCCCGCTATCAGAGATTTGTCGACGCCGGGGGCTACGACGCTCTGGAATACTGGCCTGAAGAGATCTGGCCGCACCTGATCGAGCTCAAGGACCTCACCGGCCAGCCCGGCCCGCGCCTTTGGCGGCAAGGGCGATACGATTCCCGCTTTGCCGATCATCCGGTGGTGGGGGTGAGTTGGTACGAAGCGCAGGCGTTCGCCCTGTGGATCGGCCAGCGGCTCCCCACCGAGGCCGAGTGGGAGATGGGCGCTTCCTGGCACCTCAGCAGCTCCACGAACATGATGCGCCGCTTCCCGTGGGGGGACGCGATGGACAACAAGCGGTGCAACGTCTGGTCCTCACGCCGGGGAACGACCGTGCCGGTGTCCGCCTACTCGAACGGTGCGGCGCCCAATCACGTGCTCCAACTGGTCGGCAACGTCTGGGAATGGACGGACACGGAGTACGCGGTCAACGACGATCACGGCCGGCCCATCGTGGGGGAAATGCCCATGCACGTCGTCCGCGGCGGGGCCTTCGACACCTATTTTGAGGCCCAGACGACCGCCCATTTCCGAACTGGACAGATCGCCCTCGCACGAACCCACAACACCGGGTTCCGATGTGCGATGGACCTGAGCGAAGCGAGCTGGATTAACGGAGCCTGATTCCACACAAAGAGAGGGTGACTGTTATGGCGACGATGACCTTACCGAGGAAAGCGACGCTGCCGTGTCTGATCTGCCAGACGCAGAATCAGATGGAGGCCCTGGTTTGCAGCACGTGCGGGGCGCCGATGGCCCTCATCCAAGAGGCCGTCGCCCAGGACCGCGACCCCTGCATCGTCACCGTCGTCGGCGACAGTAACGTCGGCAAGACGGTCTACCTCGGCGTGTTGTTGGACATGCTCTCCAAACGGGCCGAGGACTTCCAGGCCATCCCTAAGGGCGCCTACTCCGTTAACCTTCAACACACCGTGATCAGCTACCTGAGCGCGCGGCAGTTCCCGCCCAAGACCGCCATGGAGGTCGATGATTGGCACTGGGCCTACTACCAAGTCTCGCGCCACAAACGCGGGGCGAAGATCTACGATCTGGTCATGCCCGACATGGCCGGTGAAGCCATCGCCGCCGAAGTCGCCAACCCCAAGACCTTCAAGGTCATCCGCTCGCTACTGGAAAAAAGCGCCGGGGCGATTCTCCTCGTGGACGGGGCCCTCGCCGCCGCCGGCTCGCCGCAGCCCGACTTCTTCGCCCTGAAGTTGATGACCTACCTCGACGGCGTCATCGCCTCCAAACACATGCGGCGGCTCGACACACCGGTCGCCGTCGTCCTCTCCAAGGCCGACTATTGCCCGGATTGTTTCGATGATCCTCGCGGCTTCGCCCAGACGAACCTCAACCGCCTGTGGAACATCTGCGAAAGCCGCTTCACGCATTTTGAGTTCTTCGCGGCCAGCGTGGTCGGGGCCCTCGGATTCGGTTCCGACGAGTCGCAGAACGTCGTCCCCTATCCGCTGCACATCGCTCCCCACGGCATCCTCGAACCGTTCGAGTGGGTGCTCTCGAAGCTGTGATTCGGTCGGGGACCGGCGGGACCATGACCGTGGCCTACCTCACCTGCGACCAGGCGATCTTCACGTCCATCCGCGGTGCGATGGGGGAGGGGTATCGCATCGTCGCGGCGAGCCGCGGCCTGCGGCCCGAGGAAAAGCAGGCCATCACCCGCCTCTCGCCCTCGCACGAGGCGCTCTGTTGGCAGCCCGGCGCTAGGGGGGATGCCGACCCCGCCTTTGCCGCGGCCTTCTACCCGCTTCCCACGGGGCGACTGTGCGTTGCGTATTCCTGCTACGCCGGCGCGGAGCATACCGCTCGTGGAGGACAACGCGTCTACACGCACAACGTCGTTTTTGAGGAGCAGGATTTTCCGTCGTGCGCGTTCAACCCGTTCCACGTGATCCGGGCGATGATCGCCGCCGGCTTGACCGTCCCGGACCTGACGCCCGGCACCGTCCTGCCCGAGGTTCGACTTCCGATCGACGCCGGGGGGCCGCCTTCCACCGGATCGTTTGCCGCGGCTGTGGATTCGCCGCATCGACGCTGCGCCCTGCAAGGCTTGTTCGATGAGCGAACGCTCGTGGTTCCGCTCCAAACCGGTTGGGTCGAGACTGCCGAAGCCCTGCTTCTGGGGATTCCTGGTCCGATGAGATCGAAGGTCTCCCTTGGCGCGGGCCTGCGATACTCCGTCGGTCGATGCCACCGCCTACACGTGTTCTGCGACGAGAAACGGGCCGCGCGTTCCCGCATCGTCGGCCAGGCCGTCGAGTACCTCGATCCGATGGTCGCGCTGCCGGACGCACCGACTTCCGCATGGCTCGCCTTCGTCGATCGACATTGGACCCGGGCCGATGGCGCCGCTCTGAGCCGTCGCACCTCGCGCCCGTTCACCGACGTCGGCGCGGCCGCGCGCGAGCGAATCGGCAATCTCTACCACGCCATCGACGCCGTCCCGCAAACGTCGATCCCCGATCTCCTAACTCTCACGGTCAGCCATCTCGGCGTCTGCTCTTCGGGAGTGGAGGACGACATCCGTAAGGAGCTGCTCGCGGGAATCCACCAGACTCTACTTAGACGCCTGGCCATCGTCCGCTGGGCCGACGCCCAACCGTTCTGGCCGCGACTCGTCGCCCTCTGGCGACGGAAGGACGCCGCTTTCGCTCAGCCGTTGATTGACACGACGCTACGGGCACTCATGCACGAAAACGCATTGGTCGCCGTCGAGGCCGCCCTCGACCTGGCCTCTGACCTGCCGCCCGGTCTCAACCAGGACCACCACACACGGCTGCTCGATGAGGTCCTGGATCGCTTGGCTTCCCACCGCCCATCCGACCCGGAACCCGACCGGCTCGCGGCCTTGTGCGCGCGATGGCAGTCTGCTCGACCCGATCGCCACGACCTTCGCAGGCTCATCGAACGCCTCGCCGTCGTTCAACCCGGCGCCCCGGCGCGGGCCTGATCCGACGTCCATTCCGTGCTCAAGACAACCGATCCCTCGCGCGTTAGCATTTACCGAATGGATGTGCCACTGCTCTGTGAGCAGTGCAAGCAGGCAACGGCTCAGTATGTTCGACGAGACCACCGATGGATGACCGACTGATCGAATGTGTTCCGAACTTCAGCGAAGGCCGCGACGTTGCGGTCATTAAGCAGATCACCGACCAGATCGAGACCGTGGAGGGCGTCCGGCTTCTCGACGTCGATCCGGGCCAGGCGACGAACCGCACCGTTGTCACTTTCGTCGGCCCGCCCGAACCGGTGATCGAAGCCGCCTTCCGCGCCGCCAAGAAGGCCTCGGAGCTGATCGACATGGGCAAACACCGCGGCGAACACCCTCGATTCGGCGCCACCGACGTTTGCCCGCTCGTCCCTGTCGCCAACCTTACCATGGAAGAAACGGTCGTCTACGCGCGGCGTTTAGCGGAAAGGATTGGCAAGGAACTGGGCATTCCCGTATATTGCTATGAGCACGCTGCGTTCAGTGACGCACGCCGCAACCTGGCGACTGTCCGCTCCGGAGAATACGAGGGACTGAAAGACAAACTCACTCGACCGGAGTGGAAACCGGACTTCGGTCCGGCGACCTTCCATGCGAAGTCGGGCGCGACGGCGGTGGGCGCCCGCGATTTCCTTGTCGCCTATAACGTCAATTTGAATACTACCTCCACCCGCCGTGCCAACGCGATCGCCTTCGATATCCGCGAAAAGGGTCGTCCCCAGCGAGAGGGAAATGCCGTCACGGGGAAAATCGTCCCCGATGATAAGGGCGATGCCGTCATGATTCCCGGCAGCCTCCAGTGCGTCAAGGCCATCGGCTGGTACATCGAGGAGTATGGGATTGCACAGATCTCCATTAACCTGACCAACCTCAGTGTGACGCCATTGCCTATGGTGTTCGACGAATGCTGCAAAAAGGCCGAGGCACGCGGAGTGCGCGTCACCGGCTCGGAACTGGTCGGGCTGGTTCCCCTCAAAGCGATGCTCGACGCCGGCCGCTATTTTCTCAGGAAACAGCAACGCTCCGTGGGCGTCTCGGACAAGGAACTGCTGAAGATCGCAATCAAATCCCTAGGGCTGAATGACCTCCATCCCTTTAAGTCGGAAGAAAAGATCATCGAATACGCCATTGCCGCGCGGGCGAAGAACACCAGACGGCTTGTGGACATGACTGTCTCCGATTTTGTCGAGGAGACCGCCTCTGAATCTCCCGCGCCCGGCGGCGGGTCCGTTTCGGCGGCAGTGGGGGCTTTCGGTGCGGCATTGGCCACCATGGTAGCCAATCTCTCCGCCCACAAACGCGGATGGGATGACCGCTGGGAGGAGTTCTCCGACTGGGCCGAAAAGGGGAAACAATACTATGTGGAGTTGCTTCACCTGATCGACGAAGACACTGCGGCCTTCAATGCCGTGATGGGCGCCTATGGATTGCCTCAGAGTAGTGACTCCCAGAAGACTACGAGAAAGCAAGCGATCCAAGCGGCCACCAAGCGCGCCATTGAAGTTCCCTTACGAGTCATGGAGACTGCACTGGCCTCGATGGAAGTCATTAAGGCTATGGCGGAATTCGGCAATCCCAATTCTGTCTCCGACGCCGGCGTGGCCGCCCTCTGCGCCCGAACCGCCGTGTTCGGTGCATTCCTGAATGTGAAGATCAACACGGGCAGCCTCGATGATAAGGAGTTCGCGTCCACCGTCCTGTCTAGCGGTGAAAAGCTCCAGGCGCAAGCCACGGCCAAAGAGCGCGTAATCCTGGAGGCGGTGGGGCGCAAACTCTGAACCACCAGACGGACCCTGCGGCCCGGCAGTCGCGACGACTCCCATTTTCACAAAAGGCGAGAGGAATCAGTCAGCCTCGGACATCTCGTGCTCGCAGAACGCCTCGGGCAGGTAGTCGATCACGTCGAGCGCGGTCATGGACCATCGGCCCAGTTCTTCCGCGGCGTAGTCTCCGGCAAGCCCGTGAAGGTAGACGCCGAGGATGGCGGCCTCGAAGGGGTCCATCTTCTGGCCGATGAGGGCGGCGATCACGCCGGTCAGCACATCGCCCGTGCCGCCCGTCGCCATGCCCGCGTTGCCGGTCTCGTTGGTGTAGATGCGGTCGCCGTTGGTGACGATCGTCCCTCGGCCCTTCAAGACTACGGTGCATCCGTAGGCTTCCACCAGTGCACACGCGCCCGCCCGACGCGATGTCGCTGAACTCTCGATCGTCCGATCGATCCCGCGAGCGGCCAGGAGGCGCCGGGCTTCGCCCGGATGCGGCGTCAGGACGACTCGCCGCGGGTCGGGGATGTCAAACTGTGGCACCGTGGCGAGCAAGTTCAGCCCGTCGGCGTCGATCACGATGGGTCCGCGAAAACCGCTCAAAAACTCGACGAGGATCGAAGCCGCCAGGGAGTCGCCCAGTCCCGGGCCGGCAGCGGCAACGTCAGCATGGTAGTCGGCCGTCGCCCGCAGCAACGCGGGCGCGTCGGTCGGCAGACGGCGCACGGTCGCGCAGGGAGCGAGCACGGCGACCGATGCGCGGATCGCCTCCGGGACAAGCAGTTGAACCAGCCCCGCGCCGCTGCGAAACGCGGCGTTGGCGGCGAGCGCCGGGGCGCCGATCATGCATACGTCGTTGCAACATCCGCCGATGATGACGATCCGCCCCACGTCGCCCTTGTGGGCGTCGTCGCGCCGCTGAGGGACCACGGCGATCTCGTGGGTCACGATCAATTCGGACGGCATGGATTAACTCGTCGAGGGTTGGGCACGTCGATTCATCCGCGAGGCCGCGTACCCCGCCCCGAACCCGTTGTCGATGTTCACGACCGTCACGCCTGAGGCGCAACTGTTGAGCATCGCCAGCAACGCCGCGACACCGCCGAAACTCGCTCCGTACCCGACGCTGGTGGGCACGGCGATCACGGGACAATCCACCAGACCGCCCACCACGCTGGCCAGCGCCCCTTCCATACCGGCTACGACGATCGCCACGCCGGCCGACTGCAGCGCCGCCGCCTGGGCGAGCACGCGATGAATCCCCGCTACCCCCACGTCGTAGAACGTGGCCGTGGTCTGATCCATCATTTCGCAGGTGACCCGTGCCTCTTCGGCCACGGGTACGTCGCTCGTCCCGGCGCAGACCACGGCGATGGTGCCGGAGGATGGCACTTTCTCTCTCTGCCGAAGCGTGATCGTCCGGGGTGTTTCGTGGTATTCCGCTTTCGGGTGCGTCTTGGCGACGGCGTCGTACACTTCACGCCTCGCCCGCGTGGCGATGACGTTCACGCCGGACCGGGCACAGGCCGCGAAAATCTCCGCCGCTTGGGACGCGGATTTCCCCTCGCAGTAGATGACCTCCGGGAAGCCGCAGCGGATGGAGCGATGGTGATCGACCTTCGCGAAACCCAGGTCCTCAAAGGGCATGGCCCGCAGCCGGGCGACCGCGGCGTCGATCGACTGGCGCCCCGTGCGGACCGATTCCAACAGTTCACGAATCGCCTGCTCGGTCATGTTAGGAAAGTCTACCGCACCCTTCGCGGTTTCGCTACGCCAATCCGAGCCCGGAGCGCGAGCGACGGGTCTATCAGAGCCGGGAGCGGAAGCGACCGGACAATCAGAGCCGGGAGCCCCGGCGCGCCGGCAGCGACCGGATTCTTACGGGCCGGTGAAGGCGTTCTGCCAGACGGCCAAGTCGCGTAGGTCCACGTCGTCATCCAGATCGATGTCGAGTCGGTTGTACGCCGTCGCTGCGGGAACGCGAGGTCCAGCAAGACAATTAGGGAACTGACCGTAATCGGATAGGTGGGCAACACGCTCCAGCGTGTGGTGCACGGGGCGCACAACTGGGTGATCGGGTGCGTGACGATGAGGCCCCAGCGCTGGCCGAAGTGGGTGATGGGACTGCCCGTGCTGTTCGCCTGGTATGGCCAGCGCCCGGACTGCGACCGGCGGCATCCCTTCCTGACCCGTCAGCAGATCGCCGCGGCGATGATCCGGCAAGTACACGAGGCCTTGCCGGACTGGACGATTCGGGTCGAGCATGTCCCGTTCGTAGTTGAAGGTTGAAAAAGATGGTGGCGGCTCGATCCTA
>CAYQZH010000074.1:0-15396 GCA_964421865.1 uncultured Phycisphaera sp.
GGACGGGGCACCGGATGCTCTGGCTTCGCGCGACGGGCAGCACGGTGTTCAGTCAACTGGTGGACACGTTCGTCGTTCTTTTCGTGGGCTTCCGGCTGCCCAGCATTCTGAAAGTTTCCGGGTACGAATTGACCTGGGAGAAGTTCGTGCAAGTCGCGGTCGGAAACTACTCCTACAAGCTTGCGATTGCCATCCTCATTACTCCCATCATCTACCTCGCCCACGGTCTCATCGACCGCTTCCTCGAACGCGAACTCCCCGTCCCCGGTTCCGAGCCGCGGGATTCATCCCGCGCGCCCGTCGACGAGTCGGTATCATCTGCTCCTTCCTGGACGAACCCCGACGCATTACGGTAAGAACAACCGATGGAATTCTTCGGCAGCCTCTTCGACCTGATCCTCCACCTCGATCGTCATCTTGCGTCGTTGATTGAAAGCTACGGCCTGTGGACCTACCTCATTCTCTTTTTGATCGTCTTCGCCGAGACGGGTTTGGTGGTCACGCCCATCCTTCCCGGCGACTCGCTCCTCTTCGCCGCGGGAACTCTCGCCGGGCGCGGCCTGCTGAATCCGCTGCTTCTGTTCGCCGTTCTTTCCGCCGCGGCGATTCTCGGCGACACGGTCAACTACTGGGTCGGCAAGTACCTCGGCGAGCACTTTGTCCGTGGCCGCGGCCGTCGATGGTTCAAACAGGAACACCTCGACCGCACCCACGCCTTCTTCGAGAAATACGGCGGCAAGACGATCATCCTGGCCCGGTTCGTCCCCATCGTGCGGACCTTCGCCCCGTTTGTGGCGGGGATCGGGACCATGACCTACGGGCGGTTCTTGGTCTACAATGTGGTCGGCGGTTTCCTATGGGTTGCGCTGTGTCTGGCGGCCGGGTACCTGTTTGGCGGGCTTGCGATTGTCCAAGACAATTTTTCGCTGGTCATTCTGGCGATCGTGGTGATTTCACTGATCCCTGCGGCCGTGGAGTACCTCCGGCAGCGCTCGCAAGCTCCGGCCCCACCGTGACATCTTCTTGGGGGGATTCCGCCATGCGGCGGTGTACGTTTTTGAAGACCTTGGCGGCCGTGTGCCACTGCTGTGTCAGCAGTGGCGTCGCGTGCGCCGCTTCGGGGACCGCATTGCTCGCGGAGCAGCGGCACACGGTCACACATCTGGGGACGACGTTATGCAACGCCGCGCGTTCTTGAAAGCAGTCGCCGACGGCGTCAACACGCTTCTCGGCCTCGCCGTCGTCATCCCAGGCATACGCTTCCTCCTCGAACCCTTACGCCGTTCGAGTCGAGGCCGCGGATTCATTCGCGTCGCCCCGCTCACTTCGCTGACCGCCGGCCGCCCGACGCAGGCGACGGTCACAGCCGATCGCTGGGACGCTTACATTCACCATCCGCCCGGCCCGATCGGCCACGTCTGGCTGTTGCGCGGCGACAAGGACGATCGTGATCCCAAGGTCCGTTGCCTCCACGTGATCTGCCCGCACTTGGGTTGCGCAATCGACTTCGCCGCCGACCGCAACGCTTTCCATTGCCCCTGCCACGCGAGTGAGTTCGACCCCGCGGGCCGTCGCCGCTTCGGACCTTCGCCGCGGGACATGGATGAGCTGGAGTGCCGGATCTCGGAGCCGGGCGATCATGGCGAGAGGTGGGTCGAGGTGAATTACCGGGAATTCCAAACCGGTGTATCCGAAAAGCGATCGACCGCCTAGCGATTCGCGATGAGCTCCATCCGCACCGCCATCATCGGTCTCTTCGTGCTTCAGTGCGTCACCGGTCTCCTACTGATGACCGTCTACAGCCCCTCGACGACCACCGCTTGGGGCAGCGTGTGGTATATCCAAACGCAGGTTCCCTTCGGCTGGCTCATCCGAGGCCTCCATCACTTCGCTTCCGACGCGATGATCCTCCTGCTAAGCCTCTACGGCGGACAACTCTTGCTCACCCAACGCTATCGCCCGCCGAGTCACTTCGCGTGGTGGACCGTGCTGGTTGCGGTGGGACTCACTCTGGCACTCTCCCTCAGCGGCCATTTGCTTCCCTGGGATCAAGCGGGGTATTGGGGCACCAAGGTCCGAACTAACATCCTCGCCCGCACGCCGTTGGTCGGCGAAGCCCTGGCCAAACTGCTCGTCGGCGGCAGCGAGTTCGGCAATCTCACCCTCTCCCGTTTCTACGCCTTGCATGTCCTGGTATTGCCCCTTGCCCTTGGATGGCTGTTTTTCCGCAATGTAGCGTCACCCCTTGTGGATGGCATTGCTCGGCGCCGCGACCGTGAGGGAACGGCGGCGCTGCATCATTTACCCGGTGCAGTCGCATTCGCCGCCGCGATGCTCATTCTCCTGGCGACGGTCTGGTATGTCCGCGCCGTTCTCGGTTCGGAGCTACTCGACGCCCCGGCAGACCCGACCGCCACGGACTATCCGGCCCGGCCCGAATGGCACACCCTGTTTCTGTACCAGTGGCTGAAGGCCTTCCACGGGCCGGTCGCGGAGGTTGTCGGGGCGATCGTGATTCCCAGTGCCATCGGTTTGGCATTCCTTCTGTTCCCCTTCGCCCATCGGATCGTATCGCCGCGGGCCGCACACCGCGCGGCGATGGGTTTGACGGCGGTCATCACCCTGGCGGTCGCGTATCTGAGCTACGCGGCCGTTCGCGACGACCGTGACCCAAGCGAGGCGCAGGTGGCCGCGGTGCGCACCAAGCAGCAGAGCAGCGGGACGCTCACCGACGTGGATCACGCGATCCTCCGCGCCCGGCAATTCAATCGGCAGCGCGCCCAGGCCGCGCGCGAAGGACGACGTGCCCTCGAACTCGCCGCCTCCGACGGAATCCCACCCGAAGGTCCAACGACTCTCCTCGCCCGCGATCCGACGACCCGCGGCCCGAAACTTTTCGCCGCCCACTGCGCCGCGTGCCATCGCTACGACGGCCACGATGGACTCGGCGTCGTGCCTCTCGAACCCGCGACCTCCTCCGACCTGCATGGCTTCGCCGGCCGCCAGTGGATTCGCGGTCTCCTCACCAACCCCATGGACGAACATTACTTCGGGAGGATGCGCACGCCCGAGGGCGACCCGGCCCACACCCGAATGTCGAAGTTCCTAAAGGAGCTCATGCCGGATGGCGCCGACGCACAGCGGGCGTGGCTTGCCGATCTCGACGCCGTGGCCGCGTATCTCGAAGACGAATCCCTGCACCCACGACGGTTCGCCGCCGCCGCGCCCCCGGACGACGGCACGCTGCATCGCGGACGCGAGACGTTCACGACCATCTGCCACGAATGCCACAGCTACGGCGGCGAACGGATCGGAACGACATTCGCCCCCGATATGCTGGGCTATGGGTCCGTGGATTGGATCGAGCTGATGATCGCCGAACCCGATCACGAAACCCGCTACCGAAGCACGGGCCGGGAGCGGGCGAGAATGCCGCGTTTCAAGGACCGGATCACCGAACCCGACCGGCGGCTCATCGCGGAATGGCTCCACGGCAGTAAGAAAATAGGTTTTTTATTGGACTCTACAGGATTAAACACCCCACGCTAACGTCGGTTGAGCTAAACTGTCTAGGATTGCGTAGGAAAGCATTCGGATTCGCCCGACCGCGGAGTTTGGGGCGACCGATGAGAGGAAACGCGGAGTCGCCGGTCAACGAACCGGCGGTTGTTAGGAGAAACGGCCATGACAACGATGCTTTCAAGGATGTTGGTTGCGGCGGGAGTTGGGGTTGCGGCTCTGGCGATGGGTCCGGCGACGGCCCGTGCGGACCACTATTGTGGCGGCGGCTATGGCGGCGGTTACGTGAGCTATGCACCGACGTATTACGCACCGACGTACTACGCGCCGGCGTACGCCCCGGCCCCGGTGGTCTACACGACGCCGGCGTACTCGTACACCTACGCGGCCCCGGTCGAGTATCCATCGGTGAACTACGGGTATCGGCCCGCGTACTATCCACCGCCTGTCGTCTATCGCAGCTACGCCCCGGTGCCGATTTACCGTAGCCACTATGCCCCATCGAGCGTTGGCTTTGGGTTCGGATATGGTCGCGGCGGACATGGTGGTTACGGTGGGTACGGCGGTTACCGCGGTCACGGCGGTGGGTTCGCGGTCGGCGGCTTTTCCGGGCACCGCGGCGGCGGGTTCTCGATCCACGGCAGACACTAAGGGCCGGCGGGCCGCAGAATGGTTGAGCGCCCGACCTCCGTAGCGAATGGTTTTCAAGACAACGCGCGGCACGGATTTGCAACCGATGGGGGGATCGGTTGACAATCCGGGCCGCGTTTGTGTTCTGGAACCCGTGCTTGGAGTCGGCCGATGCCCCCTGTCGATCGTTTCACCGTCTCGCTGGATACAGAGCTGCTCGCGGCCTTCGACGGGCATATCGCCGCGAAAGGCTACGACAACCGTTCCGAGGCCATCCGCGATTTGATCCGCGATGCTCTGGCGGCCACACGCCTGCAACAAGGCGACAAATCCGTGGTGGCGTTCCTCACCCTCGTCTGTGACCATCGCGTCGGTGACGTTGACAAACGAATCCGGGCGTCTCTCCAAGAGGGCGGCGACCTCGTTTTGGGCACTCTCACCGCGACCATCGACCCGCATCGTGATGGACTGACCATCGCACTGAAAGGCCCCTCCGACCGCGTCCACGCCCTCGCCGATCAACTCCAGGCCATGCGCGGTGTCACGCATGGGCACTTGTCGGCGGTGCCAGTGAAAGAATAGCGCCGTTTTTGGCGACCTATGACGTTTCGGGTTCGCCCTCGCGAAACGATCGTCGTAGGACCGCCTTCACGAACTCTGGTAAGGGGTTCCTGGAGGTCTCGGCCGCTGCGCGCAGGCGGTCGTGGTCTTCCACTTCATCGCCCACCCACGATAGATCGAGGCGACGGATTTCGTGCATCGCCACGTGTGAGTAGGTCTGCGGGCTTGCCCAGTAACAGTTCCGACAAGTACCCGGCGCCTTCATGTCAACCCAGTTTTGACAGTGTTCACACCACCACGACTTGGCTCGATTGCACGAGCCGCACAAGAGCATAAAGTCCGCGGCTTGCAGCGCCGCGCCGGGTTTATCGCCGGACACTTCGTAGGGCACTCGATGGTCGACTTGCAAAGCCCGCAGTTCGAATTTCGCGTGACAAATCGCGCATCTCGCATCGTGGGCAACGCCAAGCTGAGCCTTAAATGCCTTCGGGAATTGCCGCCGCCCGCCGATCCTTCCGCCGCGAATTTGAGTGAGGTCGCCGAGTCTGTATTCCGCGATTCGACGCCCCTCCTTGCTTGTTGTCGAGGTCTTTTTAAGCGGAATGCCTTGGTCGAGAACATCGCGGATTGCACGCGGCGGGTGGTCGTAGCCATACGTATCCTTGAGTTGCTCGGTCGTGATGGAGCCGTGTTTCAGGATATGTTCAATGACGATCCGCGCCCGCTTGCCTTGCACCGATTTGAGGACCCGCATCGCCTCTTTCGAGATTCGCCTGCGGGTCATACGGCCTCGGGAAACAACCATGTTTCCTTGGACTTGGAACTCGCATCACCGGGAACCTTGCCACCGTTACGCTCCAGAAGCACGGGAGACAGGTAAAGCGACTCATAGGTGTCGTGGCTTCGACCCAGGAGGGTTGCCTGGGTCGATCGCCCCGCTGCAACCTCGATGTGCAGTAACCCAAGTTTGCTCGGAAGGGGACGCCCAAAGCGCTTCGATCCGGTGCGCCCGTCGTAGCTTACGATGAAAGGAACTCCGCGCGCGTTCAGCTCAGACAACGCGTCCACGAAGGCATCGAACGAAACCGGGCGCACATAGCGATGGTTATGCGTGCGGCAGACGCCCTGGTAGGGCGGATCCATGTACACAACGTCGCACGCCCGGGCTCGCGGTAGGACCTCGCGGTAGTCACCGATGTGGAACGTCGTCCGACGCGCGAGCAATTCCGACGCCCCGCGGATATGGTGCTCCATGGTGTCCGGGTGAGCGCCTTTTCTCCGGTTGTCCGGGCTGTTGTTGAATTCCCCGCTTGAGTTATAGCGGATCGCCGCCTTCACACAGCGGGCCAGCAGGTACAAAAAGTCTTCAGGGCGTTGTTGCCTGTTGAACCTCCTCCGTACCGCGTCGTAGTAGGGTCGCTCCTTGCCAAGCTGCCCACACCAGATTTCACGGTATCTCGCGGCCATGTCTTGCGGACTGCGAACGATACGCCGCCAAAGCTCGATGAGGGGGCCGTGGATGTCGTTGAGCAGGAAACGCCTCGCGCGACGTAATCGCGCCGCGGCGATGGAGACGGCGGCGGACCCGGCAAACGGTTCAATGAGCCGATCCGTTTCAAGGGGGAGCAAGTCGACGATCAGGCGGGCGAGTTGCCGCTTGCTTCCCTGATAGGGGATCGGATGAGGGATTCCGGCGATGGCCTTCGGGGGGGTCGGCACCGTGAGGCTAGCCCCGGATTCCGATGCACGTCCCGACTCGATCATGCCCCAAGTATACGAAAGCACTCCACCACGGAAAGCCTCGCCCACCGCCGCATCCTGTGTCCAGGTTCAGCGCCGACTCGTCGTCAGAACGTGTAATACGCGTGATAGTGGTCGCGGATGGCGACGTCGACGTTGAAGAGGGAGGCCATCAGAGCCGAACGCATCCACATGCCGTTGCGGACCTGGGCCCAGTATTTGGCCTGGGGGAGCGAATCGAGCCGCTGGTCGAGTTCACTGCGCCGCGGCAAGGGGTGCAGAATGGCGAGACCGGGCTTGAAATCCTTGGCCATCTCATAGGTCAAGCTGTAGGCGTCGTAGTCGATCGCCTTCGACTCCCCCGCGACGTCGTGCTCGTCCTGCATGCGCGTCATATAGACGGCGTCGTACTCGCCGATCGAGGAGCGGAGGTCGTCGGCAACGTCGTATTCGATGCCGTTCCGCGAGAGATACTCGAGGATGTCCTCGCCGATGCGAAGCTGCGGCGGCGAGACGAACACGAGCCGCACGCCCGGATAACGGCACAGCAAATACGCCAGCGAGCGGACGGTCCGCCCTCGCTTTAGATCGCCCACGAAAGCGATCGTCTTACCGGCGAACACGTTCCGCGTGTATCGCGGCTCTTCACGCGCCGCCCGCGGGTCGGCGAAGCAGCGATAGAGCGTATAGATGTCGAGCAGCGCCTGGGTGGGGTGCTGGTCCTTGCCCGATCCCGCATTGATCACCGGGATCGTACGCGGCATCTCGTTGAGCATGTTGGCCACGTGCTCGGCGAAGCCCTCCATCGGATGTCGCATGATGACGAGATCGAAGTATTGGCTGAACGTGCGGACGGTGTCGTCTTCGGATTCGCCCTTGACCTCCGACGAGGTTGAGCGGTCGCGTACCGAGCTGTAACGCATCCCCACGATCTGACATGCCGCGGTAAACGACAGGAAGGTCCGCGTGGACGGCTGGATGAAGTAGAGCATCGCCCGGCGATGGCTCAGCGACGTTTGCAGGAACTGGCTTCCTTGTCGTGAGCCGCCGATGGAGCGGATCATGTCGGCGAGTTGGCAAAGTTGGTCGACGGCCTGGCGGTCAAACTGCTGGGCGAGGACGACGTGGAAGGCCTTGTCGTTTCGATTGAGCGCCGCAATACGATGGGCCGAGTCGGGTTGCGTGGCTGTGTACGCTTGCGATTCAGTTGCCGGCATAATGCCCCCCGCGAGAAAATGTTCGGGACGGCCGGTCCGGACCCCGCGGGTCCGCGGCGGCACTTGGCGACCGGCAGTCCACGTCGGAGCCTCAGTAGACTCGATCGCCGGGCCGATGTCAAGCGGCCCGCGGAGAGGCGCTCAAGGGGGGTACATCCGGCCGCCTGGCGCCCTCTATCGCGGACGTTGCAGTGGCCGGTAAGCCGTGGTATCATCTGCACTTGCGGAAGGCCGTCCGGAGGTACCTGCGATCGGCGGCTGCATCCCCGGCGGCAACGAACTCGAAAACTTTGGAGCGTAGCACGTGCCCGCGACTTATCGCTACACGATCATTCTCGACCGCGAGCCCGACGGCGGGTTCCACGCATTCTGTCCGGCGCTCAAGGGCTGTCATTCGCAAGGCGACACCCTGGACGAGGCGATCGACAACATCCGCGAGGCCATCGCGGCCTACCTCGAGAGCGTCGAGGCGCACGGCGAACCCATCCCGCGCGAGGACCTGCTGATCAAAGCGCTCGAGGTCGCGATATGAGCAAGCTTCCGAGCCTTCCCGCTCGGGAGGTGATCCGGGTCGCCGAGAAGATCGGGTTTGCGTTTGATCGACAAAGGGGCAGCCATGCGGTCTATCTGCGGGCGTCTGACCATCGCCGGCTTGTGATCCCCGTCCACAAGGGGCGCGACCTCAAACCGGGCACGCTTCGAGGACTGATCGACGACATGGGTCTGTCCGCGCAGGAATTCGTGGCCCTCCTCTGAACCCACTACCGGTTGATCGGGCCTCGGTGCGCGGGAAGCCTCTGCGACCACGCGCGAAGAGAGGGAAGTGACGTTGGCCATGGCCAAGACATTCGACGAACTCGTGAAGCGGACGACCACCGCTGCGGCCCGGGAACGGGCCGTTCGGCGCAGCCGCGAGCTGTTAGCCGAGCTTCTGTTGAGCGAGGTTCGTAGACTTGCGGGAAAGAGTCAGCGTCAGCTGGCGAAAACGCTGGGGATCAAACAACCAAGCCTCTCCAAGCTCGAAAGCCAGGACGACATGCAGCTCAGCACCCTGCGGCGCATCGTCGAAGCGCTGGGCGGAGAGTTGCGGGTTCTCGCCCGGTTTCCCCAGGGGACCGTCCGCGTCAAGCCGTTCGATCGCCCGCGCCGGGCCAACTCCGCACGCCGCAACCGCGGAGTAGCGCTGGTCTGACCGCGCTGGATCGACAACTGGAGTGCGGACGGACAGAGGTGTATCGCCGCTCCCTGCGAGTGGCGCAAACGTGGGGCAAGTTCCAAGCACCGTTCAACGCGCTTTGGACGCGCGTGCGCGGCGGCGGCCCGGCTGGATCAAAAAGTAGTGCCCCCTTTCTCACCCTCCAAGAAAGGGCAGCGGAGTTGTTTTGAAGTACAGGGTTTCTAGACTTCGCGCATCGATTGGCGCACTGGCGGCGTTCAGTATTGCCTGGCTGGTAACGAGGCCATTGTTTGGGTTGTTGCTCATGAATCTGATTCGGCCTGATCTCTCTGGAGCCGGGACCGCTGGGGACGCCATCTTATTTTTGTCATTCATTTATGTCTTACCGTTCTTCGTGTCCGTAGGCATGGGGATCGTAGTGTACAGGTACGTTCGTCGTCCATTGGCGCCGAACCATTGTGTCCGGTGTACCTACGATCTTACGGGGAACGTCTCCGGGATTTGCCCGGAGTGCGGGGCACCCACTAGCATTTCGCGCGCCTGACTCGGCGCCGCACCCGTGTCGCCACGGATTTGGCGGACGATGCCCGATCGCTATCATGCACGCTCGACTGCCGGAGTCGGGTGGTGCGGTTGCGCGGGCTGGTATCTCAGGGCCGGAGAAAACAGATGATCCGAAAAGGGGCGTATGGCGTTCTTGTGTTCACCTTCGCGGTCGCGTCCGGGCGGGGCTTCGCCCAGCAGGACTTCTCCGGCGTGGAGATCAAGACCACGCCCGTCGCGGGGAAGGTCTACATGCTCGAGGGTCGCGGCGGCAACATCGGCGTCTCCGTCGGGCCCGACGGCATCCTCATCGTCGATGACCAGTTCGCCCCGCTGGCCGACAAGATCAAGGTCGCCCTCGCCAAGCTGAGCAGCGACAAACCCAAGTTCATCCTCAACACCCACTGGCACGGCGATCACACCGGCGGCAATCCCGCCTTCGGCCGCGACGGGACCATCATCGCCCACACCAACGTGCGGAACCGACTGATTGCCAAGCAGGAACTCTTCGGCCAGCCGGTCGAACCGCTGCCCAAGGAGGGACTGCCCGTCGTCACCTTCGACGAGTCCCTGTCCGTGCATTTCAACGACGAAGAAATCCGAGCGTGGCATTTGCCCCATGGCCACACCGACGGCGACAGCGTGATCTTCTTCACCAAGTCCAACGTCGTGCACATGGGCGACCACATGTTCGCGGGAATGTTTCCCTTCGTCGATCTGGATCACGGCGGCGACGTGGAGGGGATGGCCAAGAACGTGGCCAAGGTGATCGGGGAGGTGCCGCCGGACGTGAAGATCATCCCCGGCCATGGACCGATATCGACGCTCGACGATCTCAAAACCTTTCATCGGATGTTGGTCGAAACGACGGACATCGTGAAGAAGCGGATCGCCGTGGGCAAGACGCTCGGACAGATCAAAGCCGAGGGCCTGCCCGACCCCTGGAAGACCTGGGGCGACGGATTCATAAAAACGGACGCGTGGCTAGAGACGATCCACAAGAGCTTATCGAAGAGTCCATAAAAACGCTGCCCGTACCGGTCTAAACTGTCACCAAGACGCGGTTTTTTTGCGGTCTTGTGCGCGCCTTGGCGGTCGATCGCAGAATCCGGGCGGACGCTTTCGACTTTACCGGTGACTTCTTGTTGGATTTGGGTTTGGCTGAGGCGGTCGGCTTCGGTTTCCTGCGACCCTTCGAGACCGAATGGGAGCGCGGTTTGCTGCCCAGCGCGATCGCCGCCTGCGCGGCGGCGAGGCGGGCGATGGGCACGCGGAATGGGCTGCACGAGACGTAGTCCAGGCCGACCTGCTCGCAGAAGTGGATCGACATCGGATCGCCGCCGTGCTCTCCGCAGATGCCGAGTTTGAGCTTGGGTCGGGAGGATCGGCCTTTCTCCACCGACATCTTGACGAGCAATCCCACGCCCTCGGCGTCGAGGGATTGGAAGGGGTCGTGGGGGAAGATCGGACCAGCGGCGACTGAATGTCGAATGTCGAATGTCGAATGTCGAATGGATGCCGACTCGGGCGCGTCGTTTGCGGACGAGCGCGAACCGGCGTTTCGGTCGCTGAGGTAATCGGGCAAGAAGCGTCCCGCGTCGTCGCGGGAAAGGCCCATCGTGAGCTGCGTGAGGTCGTTGGTGCCGAAGCTGAAGAACTCGGCGGACTCAGCCATCGCGTCGGCCAGCAACGCCGCCCGCGGAGTCTCGATCATCGTGCCGACCAGATACGTCAGCTTGCTCTTGCTCGCGCGCAAAATCGCATCGGCGACCGCCCGCGTGCGCTCAATGAGGATCGAAAGCTCGCGCGGGTCGATGCTCAGCGGGATCATGATCTCAGGCAGCACCTCGACGCCCTGCTCGCTGCAACGCACGGCGGCCTCGATGATCGCCCGGACCTGCATTTCCAGGATTTCGGGGAACGTGACACACAGGCGGCACCCGCGATGGCCCAACATGGGGTTGGCCTCGTGAAGCTGATCGACCCGACGCCGGATGTCCTCGATCGTCACGCGCTTGGCTTCCAATCCTCGGCGGACGTCCGTGTCCCACGGCGAAACCTTGGCAATTTCCTCGCGGATGTGGACGTTGAGCTCGTTGGCGACGGCCTGCTGACCCTCCGGGTTGTCATGCTGCGGCAGGAACTCGTGCAAGGGCGGATCGAGCAGGCGGACGGTGACCGGTCGACCGGCCATGGCCTTGAAGATGCCCTCGAAGTCGTCGCGCTGGAACGGCAACAGCTTCTCCAAGGCGCGGCGGCGGGCGTCCTCGTCGTCGGCGAGGATCATCTCGCGCATGGCGCGGATGCGTTGGGGCTGGGAAGGGTCGAAGAACATGTGTTCGGTGCGGCAAAGACCGATCCCCTCCGCGCCCAGTTCGATCGCCTTTTCCGCGTCGGCGGGGGTGTCGGCGTTGGCCCGCACCCCCAGGCGGCGCCGCTCGTCGCACCAGCACATCAGCATTTCATACTCGAGGGGGGCGTGCGGTCGGACCAAGGGAATCGCGCCCTCGAAAATTCGCCCCGTGCCGCCGTCCAGGCTGACGGCGTCGCCTTCGCGGAGCGACCGCCCGTTAAGTGTCATCCGTTTGGCACCGTAGTCGATGGCCAGGGCGTGGCATCCGACGATGCAGCACTTTCCCCATCCGCGGGCGACGACGGCGGCGTGCGCCGTCGGCCCCCCCTCGGTGGTCAGGATCCCTGCGGCGACATACATCCCGCCCACGTCTTCAGGCGAGGTCACCTTGCGGACAAGGATGACCGTCTCTCCCTTGGCGGCGCGGACCTCGGCCTCGTTCGCCGAAAACGCGATCCGACCGCTGGCCGCGCCGGGCACGGCCCCGATGCCTTCGCCGAGCAGCCGGCGCTGCAACTCACCGGGCGGCACACTGGGATCGAGGACCGGGAAGAAAAGACGTTCGACGTCGTCGGCGGTAATGCGCTGAATCGCCTGTTCTTGGGTGATGTTCGGACTCGTCGCAGCCGCGGCGTATCGCGCCGGCAAGTATTTCTTCTTGACCAACTTCCGCGCCGCGGCCTTGGTCATCAGCGGCCGGGTCGCCTGATCGACGGCGATCTTGAAGGCCGCCTGCGGGGAGCGCTTCCCAGTGCGGCATTGGAGCATGTACAACTTGCCCCGTTCGATGGTGAACTCGAGGTCCTGCATGTCCTTGTAGTGGATTTCGAGGATCACGCGCATCGCTTCCAACTGCTCGTAGACGTCGGGCATGAGCGTCTGCAACTCCGCAAGACGCAGAGGAGTCCGCACCCCGGCAACCACGTCCTCGCCCTGGGCGTTGATGAGGAAATCGCCGTAGAAAGTAGATTCTCCGGTGCTGGGGTCGCGGGTGAAGCAGACGCCCGTGCCGCAGTCGTCGCCCATGTTGCCGAAGACCATCTGGCAGACGTTGACGGCGGTGCCCGACAAACCGGTGATGTTCTCGACGCGGCGATAGGTGACGGCCTTGTCCGCCATCCAACTGTTAAACACCGCGTCGATCGCCCCTTGCAACTGCTCGAACGGGTCCTGGGGAAACTCCTGCCCGCAGTGCGTTCGATAGATGTCCTTGAAACGGGCGACCAGTTCTTCGAGTTCCTCGTGGTTTACGTCGGTGTCGAGGACCTTGCCGTCCGACGGTCGGCCCAGGCGGCGGCGCGTCCGCGAGTTCTTGATTTCGTCGAAGGCGGTCTCGAAGTGCTCCCGATGGATGCCCTTGCCCGTCGAGCCGTACATCATGATGAGCCGACGATAGGTGTCGAGCGCAAAACGGCGATTGCACGAGGACTCGCCCAATCCTTCGACGGAGGCGTCGTTGAGACCGAGATTGAGGATGGTCTCCATCATCCCCGGCATGGAGCGAGCCGCTCCTGAGCGTACCGAGACCAGCAAGGGATTCTTCGTCGCCCCGAACTTCTTCTTGCAGCCGCGTTCGAGCGCTCGAAGGTTCTCGCGGATTTCCTTCTCCAGTCCCGGCGGCCAGGTTCGACCGCGCAGGTTGTAGGCGGCGCAGGCTTCGGTGGTGATGGTAAACCCACCGGGCACCGGTAGCCCGATCCGCGTCATCTCCGCCAGGCCCGCGCCTTTGCCGCCCAGAAGCTCCTTCTGCTCCCCGCGCCCGTCCGCCCGACCGTTGCCGAAGAAGTACACCCACCGCCGCCGCGTCGCCATCGCCCTATCCTTCCAACTCAACCGGCGCAACAGCGCCGGGAAGACCATCGTTTCGTCCGTGCCCGGGGGTCACGATCGGATCAAGAAAACCCGTAGCGACACTCCGCCCGCGTCGCTGGATCGTTCATCGGCAAGGAGTCGCTCGAAATGGCGTTCGGAGTCCCATCCCTGTCCAACTCGCCCCGGTGTGGGGCCATGATAGCCTCCCCGTTACGGGGGTCAACGTGGGAGAGTCGGCCACGGGGTCCAAAGGTGGGGGCGCGACCGTCGGCGGCGTGGTTTACGATATCGGCTCGCCCGGTCCAGGCCGGAACGACCGCGGCGGCGTCATCTGACGCCGCCGCGGTACGACAAACGCTCGCCGTGTGTCTTCCCTTCCTTCCGTGCCGAGCCTACGGCGGGAAGTACCGATACGCTGCACCAGGCACAGCGACCCCCGTCAGCCCCTTGTACGCCACCTGTAGCAACCCGATCGCATACCCGGTGTTCTTCACGCCGTAGTCGCGGCTGTTGTACACAAACTGCCAGTTCCAAATGGCGTCCTCGACCACAGGTCGCTCGGCCGGTGGGTTGATGATGGTGGTACAGATACCGCCGCCTGTACAAGGGGTGTTGGTGGTGGTACAGGTCGTGCCGGGGTTGGTTCCGCCCGAGCACTTCGCCACGATCCACCACGGATTCCTTGGGAGACGCGTTACAGGATCCAACACATGGATCGCACCCGTGGCCGTGATCGCGCCTTCGAGGCGTGCCATCAGCCCACGCGTCTCATCCTGCACGCCCTCGACGGTGCCGTCGCCGTCATAGTCACCGCCCGCCGTCCGATTGAAAGTGGTCAACCCGGTGTGACAGGGCGCGCAGGTATTGGCGACGTTCTCGAAGCCGTAGTCCGGATCAGCGGGGTCATTTACTTTCACGTTATAGGTGTGACCTCCGACCTTGCCTGCGCCGGGGTGGCCTGGGGCCGGGCTTTCAGCCATATGGCAGGTCGGACAGCCCATGGTCCCGGCTCTCAGGCGCTCCTCATGCATCGAGTGATCAACACTATACGCGACACCCCGGAACGTCGTGACGGCGTTGATGCCCAGGAGCATCGCCCCGCCCAGGAGATAGTGCGGAGTGAGCCCGGTGTCGGTGACCGGATCCCGGCCGTTGTGACAGGAGATGCAGGTCGCCGACTCTTTCAGCCCGGTCAGGGGCACTCCACTCGGATTCGTCGTCGTTTCGAAGATCGTCGCCGTGTCGTAGGCCCGCAGCAACTTCTCCTCCTGCTGCCCGCCATGAATGTCGTGGCAGACCAGGCAGTCGTGAACGCGCAGGTCCGCGCGGCGCTGCGCCATGGGCACGCCGTCGGTAGCGTCGATGTACCCGAAGCCGGAGTGGCACTTCCTGCATCTTGCGTTACCGGATGAGAAATTATTGCGGTTGAACGGCACGGCGTCCTTGTCCGCGTGCCCCGCGACGTGCCACTGGTCCACGATGTCCGTGTGGCAATTCCCGCACAACGTGGGGTCCATCAGGGTCATCGGCCTCATCACCGGTGGCGTGCCGAGCGGGACGTCGATCCTTCCGTAGATCTCTTCGCGCATATAGCGCACGAGAGGAGCACAATCCGCGTTGTTCTGGCAGCCCGAACGGTCGGACGGCCCGCCCTCGCAGACGCCGGTCACGCAAGCGCCTTTGGGCCTGTTTTCGTGCGGATCGTGGCAGGTTCCACAACGGATCTTGCCGTTGTCCAAGTGCAACGCCAGATCGCTGCCCGGCGGCGGGCCGTCCGATACGCCTTCATCGGCGTCCTCATTCCAGGGGTGCGAGTTCTCCAGACTGCCCGCGCCGATCGAGGC
>CAYQZH010000075.1:0-15374 GCA_964421865.1 uncultured Phycisphaera sp.
GGGTGGCTGCACGGGGCGGGTCTGTTCGAGACCCTGCGCGCCGAGGGGGGTCGGGGCTTCCGGCTGGAATCGCACGTCGAGCGTTTGCGGCGATCGGCGGGTGCGATCCTCACGCCGATGGAGCGAAGCGACCTTCCCGACGAGGGGGCCTTCCGGGAACTACTCGACCGGAACGGGCTCAAGGAGGCGCGAGTGCGGCTGACCGTGTCGTCCGGTTCGATGCTGGAGGGCGAGGAGGGCGACGTACGCCGTCTGACGATCTGCATGACGGCCGCGCCGTTGTCGGCCTATCCCGCGGAGCTTTATGATCGCGGCGTACAGGCGGCGGTGTGCGATTTCCGACAATCCACCAGCGACCCGCTCGCCGGACATAAAACCACGGCCCACTTGCTGCGACTGATCGGGCTTCGACACGCCCGGCAGAGGCGCTGCCTGGAGGCGATCTGGTTCACGACCCGCAACCAATTGGCCGAGGGGTCCATCAGCAACGTGTTCGTCGTGCGCGACGGCATTCTGAAGACGCCGCCGCTGGATACGCCGGTGCTGCCCGGCATCGCGCGCGGCGTAGTCTTGGAAATTGCGTCGAAACGCGGGATCGAGTGTGAGCAATGTCCCCTCTCCATCGACGACCTGCTCGACGCCGACGAGGTGCTGCTCACCAACGCCGTCATGCAGGTCATGCCGGTGATCCGCGTGGAGCGGCATGACATCGGCGACGGTCGGGTGGGGCCGATGGCCAAGCGGTTGCATGAGGAGTACCGCCGGCGGGTGCGAGAGGAGTGCTGCCGGGGATGAGGCGTTCATCGACCCGAACCAAGACCGTCGTCGCGGACGTCTGTGCCGCTATGGAGAATCTCGCGCCGACGGCCCTCGCCCAGGAGTGGGACAATGTGGGCTTGCTCGCGGGGGACCTCCAGGCCGCCGTCCGCCGCGTCCTGCTGACCATCGACTTGACGAAGGCCGTGGTCGATGAGGCCATCCGCAAAAAGGTCGAATTCATCATCTCGTACCACCCGCCGATTTTCAAGCCGATCACGTCGCTGCGTACACCGGGTTGGGGAATGGACGCGCTGGTGTTTCGGTGCATCCGTGGTGGGGCGGCGATCTACTCGCCGCACACGGCCCTCGACGCCGCGGAGGGCGGAACCAATGACGTGCTCGCGGAACTCTGCGGGATTACCCAGACGGAACCGCTGGAATACGTCGACGCGCCGACGGAGGATCAGTGCAAGTTCGTCGTGTTTGTGCCGTCTGAGCACGTGGAGAACGTCGCGTCTGCGATCTTCAAAGCCGGGGCCGGTCATATCGGCGACTATTCTCAATGCAGCTTTCGAGCCTCGGGCGAAGGCACTTTCTTGGGTGCTGAGACGACGCGTCCAGCCATCGGTCAACGCGGGAAGGTGGAATCCGTTCAAGAAGTGCGCTTGGAGTCGATCGTTCGGACGACGGACATTCCCAAAGTCCTCAAGGCGATGCGCGACGTTCATCCCTATGAGGAGCCGGCGTTCGACATCTATCCGCTGAAGGCCCGACCGCTGCGCGGGATCGGGCGATGCGGACGGCTCTCCCAGACGACGACGCTCCAGAGACTTGCCCGGCGTCTACGCCTTCAGACGAAGGCGAGCTGCGTACAAATCGTGGGGGAGCGTGACCGACCGGTGGACGAGGCGGTCATCGTCGCCGGGGCCGCCGGGAGCCTGCCGTTTCGCATTTCGCTCAGCAGCCGTCATGTCATCATCACCGGTGAGATTCGCCACCACGATGCGTTGACGATTCAGCGCCACGGCTGCACGGCTATCGCCCTGGGACACTCGGCGAGCGAGCGACCGGTGCTCCGAGCGCTCGCTCGTCGGTTGGCGGAGGTCCTGCCCGGTCTTTCGTTTTCGATCGGTTCGGCCGATCGGGACCCCTTCCAGCCGGTTCGTTAGCCGCGGGGAGCTGATTGCAACCCTGTGCCAGGGGGGCGCTTGTGCACGAGGAACTGTGTGTGAGCCGAACCTATGCGTCCCCGGGGTGTGTCGAAGGGGGTCAAAAACCCGTCCGAGAGGGTGGTGAGCAGTCCGCGGTTGACCGCTTGACTGCAAACAACGGGACACCAGAACCGGGACAGCCATGGAGCGGTCGCCCTACCCCTCAAGAAACCCCGGACAAATCCGGGTTTTCTGCGTGTTTCGCGGACAATTCCCCGACTGAGGGTGTTGGGGCTCGAACCCAAGACCTACGGCTTAAAAGGCCGTTGCTCGGAAATCGTAAACCCGGCAACGACAACGACTTAAGTTCGGGCGATCCGACGCCTGTGTCAGATTTGTGCCAAGAATCGGGGCACACGGCCACGTCGGGCGAGTGCAACCCCCCTCGACGATCGGTTGTGAATTGTTCGCAAGCCTTGTCCTCGAACGAAGTGAAGGAGCTGCCCAACCCTGCCCTGAGCCTCGAAGGGGATGACCCCGAACTGGCCGCGGTCGTGGCCGCGTGGGCGACCCTACCGGAAGCGGTCCGGGCGCGGATCGTCGGGCTGGTCGAGGGGGCGACGGCGCGATCTTGACGACGGGCCGGGGGACCCAAGCGGCTGGATTTCTTTACCGGACCCCCCACCCTTCGCGTACTCGGGGTGGAGACTTAACTCGTGCGACCGTCGGCAACGAAATAGGACGTGAACGACGAACCGAAAGGAGGCCCGCGGATGGCTGGACGACGACGAACGATGGTAAGACGAGCGGCGGAGTTGGAAGAACGCATGATCCAACTCTGGCAGGACTACATCCGCCTCTGCCCCGATCAATACTTGGACGAGGCCGATCCGCGAGATCCGCTGGCGTGCGCTTGGGACGCCGCAGCCGGTGAACTGTTGCACGCGACCAGCTACCTCGGATATCTCAGTATCGAGCTGCGGGAACGCGCCGGAATCAAGGAACCGGGACCGGTTCAACGGCTGTTTCAACTCGAACGGCCCGATTACCCTTTTTCGCGCAAGCTCCCGAATTCGATGGAAGCTGCCCCGATTCCGGGCTGAAAGCCGGTTTTGGGAGCTCGCGCCCGTGCGTGCGCGAGGGTTCCACCTCGATCGCAGGGCGTCCATCCGCGCAATCGGATGTGCGCTACCCGGTAACTGGATCGCCTTACAGGCCCTTGCATAAACTTGAAAACTTGGCATACTGGGGAGCCAGTCGTCCAACGTCGCGCGCCCGATCGACTGGGAATGGAGGCGTTCGTGCCCACTGGCAATCGTCTTGCGGACGACCGTCGTGGAGTTGACCGAAGTCCCCTTTTCTGAAGTACCCGAAGCATGGAAAATCGCCTTGCACGATTCGTTCTTGCGGGGTCCATCCTCGTGGCGTTGCCAGGATGCGGAAGCGACCCGGCGACGATCGCATCCGGTCGCCCGGTAAGCGTCTATACGGTCTGCGGCGCTACGGGGGCGACCAATCGGGACGTTGACACCGGACTGCGGTTGTTCCGCGCCTGGCAGCAGGACGGCGTCTCGGCCAGCGAAGCACACGCCACGGCCTTCGCGCAGTGCCAGCATGACGCTACCGCTGGTCAGCTTGATCTGCGGGACTGCCTAGATTGCGTCTCGGCGATGATCGACGCCGTCTATTGATTCCCCTCTCGCAGTTCCGCCGTGACTTCGACGGTGAATCCCCCGGGGGGGGCACCGCGGCTCTGCCCGAGCTACGGGGACAGCATACCAGTACAGGCTTCATTCACGACTCCACCGGTGTCATCTACGGCCTCGTAAGTCAGGCGGACCTCAAGGGCGTCGGTGGTCGTTGTGCGCAGCTCCCATATTCCGATGCCCGAGGCAGAGGAACCGCCAACACGAATCGTCGAATCAGAGTGCACAACAATCCCATTGCGCGTTGGCTGAATCCGCGTGTAGGTTCCCGACACCCCACCGATGGTCACGGTCCGACCGACTCGGATCTCCTGTCCCTGGATAATTGGGATGCCGCGATCGCCGATTTCATACGTGACCGCCTGTGGGATGGTTTGAGTGGAAACGTGCCCAAACGCGTCGATCGTTGTTATCTCGCAATCGACGGTACCCGAATAGACGCCTTCGGGAAGCGACGAAGAGGTACTCGAATCGGCGGGAAGGGACTGCGCCGAGCCGCTTGAAGCGTCCGGGGGGATTGCAGTACTTACCCCGCATCCCGTCACGCACATGGTGCCCCACAGCGCAGTCATCAGCACAGTAGCCGTCCAAACCCGCGAGCGAGACATACTCAATCCTCCACATGAACGACGAACGTCGAGACGTAACGAAGCCCCATCATAACGAAGTCAACGCCACGACTGCAAGCCGTTGAATTCTCGTGCCCGGCGGCGTACGCTTCGCAAAACGGGTGGGCGGGTCGCTCCCGCCAAGCGGACCGGATACGGCTTGTGGTTGCACCTACCCGCGAGCCGATCCGGCCCGGCCCGCGAAATTAGGTGCGGCATGTCCATCGAAGAACTGATCGACATTGCGCTCAGTCGGCTTGGCGAGCGGGAGTTCTGGGCACTAGACGACCTCCCGACCGACGTTTTCAGGAGAGACAAGCTCGAAGACCTGTTGCGCACGCTGGGCGCGCGGCGTTACATTCAGGTGCGAGACTGCGACCCCGACAGGTTGCTTCCCGCCATGCGCAATTACGCCCTTTGGTACTACCCGGACAAGAGCGATCCGAATACTTGGGGGGCTTTCTTGCGGGTGGACGACGGCAACGACAGGCAGCCGGCAATCCGACTCAGTGGCGAAGGACGGACACGCCTGGCTGAGTTGCAAGTCGCGCTGCCGGGCGGCGGGCAAGACGACCTGGCACGTCTCACCGACCCGATTCCCGTCGTGAGCGTCGTCAATGTTGTCGGTCACAAAGCCGGGCGGTCGGACAAGCTGGCCGACAAGATGAAGCGGCTCAACTACCCGGTCGAGAAAAGGGCTGGCAAGTACCATTGTCAGCGGGCGGACGCCGTAGCGATGTTTCCCCATCATCGTCAGCGCATCGAGGAAATCTAGGCGCAGTTCCCCACCCTGCCCCGTGGCTCCCCGTCTCTCCCCATGAACTACCTGTAGAAGATCGCGTTTCCCCTACAAAACAAGCCTTTCCCACCGCTGACAGCTCCCCGTCACACCTTGGGCGATACTAGAGGTGTGAGTGACGCAACGTTCATTACGACAGGCGACATTGCCCGTGAGCTGGACTGCCCACTGCATCGTGTGACCTACGCCGTACAACGGTTCCGAGTCCGCGAGGATGCGCGTGTCGGGGCGTACAGGCTTTTCCGGCGTGAGCGACTTCCCGAAATCATTGCCCTGATCCGCAGTATCGCATTGGAGCCCCCATGTCCCGCGAAGTGAACACCGACAACGGCAACGCCGCGCCCGGCCTCGACCGGCTTCTGTCGGTCCGCAAGGTCTGCGAAGTGCTGAGCACGACGGACCGGTCGCTGCGCCGGTGGGTAATTCTCGGAATCGTTCCCCCGCCCGACGTTCGGCTCGGTCGGAATCTTCGCTGGCGGGAATCGACCATCCGCAAGCTGATCGACGCCGGAGGTAACGGAGTGGCAAAGGGATGAACCCTCAAATGACCGACCCGCGCGCCCAACGGGAAGCCGGGCGCACGGGCGGCAATACTGGACACCCGAAGCATACCACGTCCGCGCCGATGTTCAATCCGGTCGAGGATGCGGGCGTTGTGTTTGCGGGTGAGGCGATCGAAGCTGAGCGAACCTATCTGACTGCGGCTTGGCTCGACCCCGTCGGCGGCAACGACGCTGCCTGCAACACCACGTTGACTAGTGCGACTTTTTCCGGCCCGGAGCATTCGCTGATTTTCTGGTACGTCTGCAAGTGCGCCGAGCTTGGCCGCGCGCCCACCGTGGTCGAGGCCGTGCAGCTCGCGGCGTGGTGCAACGATGTTTTCCTGCGCGAAGCTGACCTGTTCGACATCCTTATTCCGCCGCTGTCGGTGATTGAGGCGAAACGCATCGACAACTACGCCGCGACCGTGGCCGACTTCGCACGACGACGCGACCTATCAAGGGCGTACGCGCGGCGGTCCGTCGCGCTGTTCGTCGGCGATGACTATGAGGTTGTGATCCGCCCACGATACACCTGCGCCCACCGACGGCGGGGCGAGCGGACATCGAACAAGTCGAAAGCACGGAGGCGCGTTGCAACCTATGTCTGACTCACGGACACCAGCTCTGCCGTTTCAGATTCGCGCCCGATGGACCGGCGGCGACCTGGTTACATTCTTTGCCCAACGCGACGGCGCGGACCTCACCACGGAGCGCTATCACGTCGGCAATGGCAATCGTCGGCGCGAAGTCGCGCAGCTCTGGGCGAATGATCCTCGACTGTGCAACGGATGCGCCGTCGAGGCCGTGGCCGTCGAGCACGCCCTTGAAGGGGCGGAGATTCGCGCGGTTGCGGCGATGGACGCCCAACGCGAGGCCGCAATCGCCGCGGCGGAAGCCGAACCCCTCGACGATGGCGACGATGACGGCGAGGAAAAGCGCGGCCCGTCAACGTCGGAACTGTTGGTACGGCTCGCCCTTGAGCACTATCGGATCGGTGTCGATGACCGTGACGAACCCTTTGCGGTGAGAAAAGACGGTCCCAACGTCGCCTTGATGTTCCGGGGAGCACGCGACGCGCTGCGGGCGAGCCTGTCGCGGCTTTTCCGGCAGACGCACGAGCGGACGCCCAACGCTGCGGCCCTGGGCGACGCCCTTATGAACCTGCAAGGTGAAGCACTCGAGGCGACGCCGGAACGGACCTACCTGCGCGTCGCCAAGCATTGCGACGGGATCATCATCGACCTGGGCACGGCGGCCGGGCGAGCTGTCATGGTCACGCCCCAAGGCTGGCGCGTTGTGGACAAGTCGCCCGTCCTGTTTCGTCGAACTGCGCTGACCAGTGCGTTGCCCGCGCCGGAGAGCGGCGGCGACCTGCGGAGCCTGGCTCGACTACTGAATCTTACCGATGAAAGCTGGCCGCTGGTCCTGGGCTGGCTCATTGCAGCGTTCCTGCCGGATATCCCTCACCCGATCCTCATGTTCGGCGGCGAGGCCGGGAGCGGTAAGAGCACGGCGGCGCGGATGGTGCTGGGGTTGTTCGATCCGACCTCTGCGCCGCTGCGGTCCCAGCCTGCGGATGTCGAGCAATGGGCGCTGGCGGCGAATGGTTCCTGGGGCGTGGGGATCGACAACGTGTCCGCGATCTCGCAATGGTGGAGCGATTCGCTGTGCAAGGCGGTCACGGGCGACGGCTGGGTGAGGCGAAAGCTGTACACCGATGGTGAGCTGTCCGTCGTGGCGTTCCGGCGCGTCGTGATGCTCACGTCGATCGACGCTGGGGCACTGCGCGGCGACCTGGGGGACCGGGTTCTGCTCTGTGACCTCGAGCGCATCCCCGATGACAAGCGGCGCGGTGAAACCGAACTGGACGCTATCTATGAGCAACACCGTCCGCTGATCTTCGGGGCGATCCTCGACCTACTGTCGCAAGTGCTGCGGATGCTGCCGTCGATCCGCATGAACGCCGGGCCGAGGATGTTCGACTTTGCCCGCGTGCTGGCGGCGATCGACAAGGTGCGGGGCACCGATGCCCTTGCGACCTACGCCGGGCAACGGGAACGGATAGCGGCGGACGTGATTGAGGCCGATCCCGTCGCCAAGGCAATCATCGGGTTGGTCGAGCGGCACGGCGACTGGTCGGGCACGATGACCGGGCTTCTCACGGCGATTACACCGAATCCGACTCCCCGGTTTTGGCCGGGCACGCCGCGGGCGCTGGCCGGGCGAATCAAACGGACGGCTCCGGCCCTGCGGGCGACGGGGATTGAAGTTGAACGGGGGGAGCGAGATTCGGGGCGAAAGCGGGAGCGGATGGTGACGGTCAGAAAGACCAGGGAACCGACCGTCCGAACCGTCCAGATCGTCCGCGACCCCGCTGGCGACCCCGAAAAAGTCGATTCGGGCCGGACGGTTACGGACGGTACGGACGGTTGCGGGCTGTTGGGTGGCTCCGACCGTCCGACGGAAAACCTCGCGGGCGCTGCGGAAACGCGGCTTTCGGACGGTTCGGACGATTTGGACGGTTGGATCGGCGATGTTTCCGGTGACGACTCCGACCAGCGGGACGGCAAGGCGATCGCGGCTATGGCGATCCCGGACGGCTGGACGCGAAAGTCGTGGGCAGATCGGCTCGACCAGCTCGCGGATCGCTGCGGGGCGATCCACGCCGACACGGCGGCGGAATACCGGCGACAGGCAAGGGCGATCCGGGGCGACGGGTCGGGCACACGATGAAGCTCACCCCGATCATCATCGTCGATTCGAGGGAGCAATGCCCGCTGGCATTCCCGAACTTGCCCACGACCGTCGGCACCCTGGACGCGGGGGACTACTCCATCGTCGGGTTGACGCACCTGGTCGCGGTGGAACGCAAGTCGATCGACGACCTGTTGGCGTGCTGCGGGCGGGAGCGGGAGCGCTTCAAGCGGGAGCTGCAACGGTTGCGAGCGTATCGTTTTCGCCTGTTGGTTATCGAGGCCGACGCCGCGGGCCTTGAGGCCGGGCAATGGCGGTCCCAGCTCGCACCTGCACACGTGCTCGGTTCACTGGCCGCGTGGTGTGCACAGTATGAATTGCCCGTGTGGCTCGCCGGTTCGCATGATGGAGCGGGCCGGTTCGTAGAGCGGTTTTTGGATCAGGCGGCGCGGATGGTAGCGATGGACTACAAGGCGGCGATAGACTTCATCGGGGCGGCCCGCGGAGAAAAACTTGCGGCGACCGCTTGACAGCGTGTCAAAGGTGTGATACCCTATGGGTATGCGAGCGAAACAATCGGTCGAGGCGACCTTGCGGCGAGCGGCCCGTGAGAGCGGATTGAGTATGCGACGGCTCACGATCCGGGCGGGCCTGCGGTATCAGACGGTGCATGGGTTCTGCACCCACAGCCGGGGTATCACGCTTGCGTCGGCGAGCAAACTGTGTGAAGTGTTGGGGCTTGAGCTGCGCCCTGTGAGGCGCGGCAAGGTGAAAGCGTAGGTGACTATGGTGAAGAAACGCGGGAAAACCTACTACGCGGTGTACCACGATCTGGCGATGGGCAAACGTGTACGCCGGTCGTTGAAGTGCGCGGACAAGAGTGCGGCGGAGATTCTTGAGGGCGAGCTGGTCCGTCGAGCGGCCCGCGAGCACGCGGGAATGGTTGACCCTTACGAGCAACACCGCAAACGCCCGCTCGCCGAGCACGTTGCCGACTGGCACGCGGCCCTACTCGACAACGCGGCGACGAAAGCCTATGCCGACCTAAGCCGCAAGCGCGTGACGACGATCCTCGACGCGATCCGCGCGATGACCTGGGCGGACCTCGACGCGAATCGCATTGCGGGGTATCTCGCCGAACGCCGTCGCAAGGGGCTGTCGGTCGAATCGTCGAACCACTACACGCGGCGGATCAAACAATTCGCCCGGTGGTTGGTCCGAACTCGACGCGCGCCGGACAGCCCCTTGGAATGTCTGCGGGTGTTGAACGCCCGGACGGATCGGCGGCACGATCGGCGGGCGTTTGAACCCGACGAACTGTTGACGTTGCTTGAAACGGTCCGCGTTGCACCCGTGCGCCTGCGAATGGCCGGGGCGGATCGGGCGATGCTCTACGCCCTAGCCGTATCGTCCGGTCTGCGCTCCGCTGAGCTGCGCAGTCTCACGCCGGGGACATTCGACCTCGACGCGGACCCGCCGACTGTGACTGTGGCCGCAGCCTACAGCAAACATCGGCGGGACGACATGCAACCCTTGCCCGAACGGCTGGTCACGGAGCTGCGCGGCTACCTCGACGGACGGGGCCGGACCGCGGCGGTGTTTTCCATGCCGCACCCGTCGGGCGTATCGCGGATGCTCAAGGCCGACCTACGGCTCGCCCGGGCGCGATGGATTCGGGCCGTGAAGGGCCGGGGTGAACGACGGGAGCGGTGGGGGAGTGGATTCCTAGTCTACCGCGACGACGCGGGCCGGGTGCTCGACTTCCACGCTCTGCGGCACACGTTTGTAAGCAACCTTGCCCGTGGGGGCGTGCATCCGAAAACCGCCCAACAGCTCGCCCGGCATTCGACGATCACCCTCACGATGGATCGGTACACCCACACCGGGCAGGGGGCCGCGGCGGCGGCCCTGGACACTCTGCCGGACCTTTTCCCGGCGACGCCGGAGCGCGAAGCGGTGTCCGCGACCGGGACGTACGATCCGGGTCGCGCGCCTGTGTCAGATTTGTGCCAAAAAGGTATCCGAAAGGGGGGTGGAGCGTCCGCGAATGTCCGCATGAATGCCACTACGTGTCACCACGACGAAACCCTACGAAACAAGGGGAAACCAGCATATTCTCCGGGCTTTTCCGCGACTGAGGGTGTTGGGGCTCGAACCCAAGACCTACGGCTTAAAAGGCCGTTGCTCTTCCACTGAGCTACACCCCCCTACGACCCAACGCTTCGCAAACATATCATACCTCCCGGCCATCAAGCAAAAACGACTCGCCGCGGCGCGGGGGGCGTGGAACCGCGACGGAGCGCGGGTCACCTTTCCGGCGGAGACGTTTCCGAATCGTATTTCAGAATGGAGTGGATCGGATAGTCGTAGAGCTGATTGCGGCCGTTCAGGAAGGTCAGCTCGATCAAGAAGGCAATGCCCACGATCTCCCCGCCCAAGGCCTTCACCAGCCGGCAACAGGCGGCCATTGTACCCCCCGTCGCGAGGACATCGTCGACCATCAACACCCGGTCACCCGCCTGAATGGCGTCCTTGTGGATTTCGACCCGATCGACGCCGTACTCCAACGCGTACTCTTCGGAGTGCGTGTCATGGGGGAGCCGTCCGGGCTTGCGGATCGGGACGAACCCGGCGGAGAGGTTGCGAGCGACGGCGGTCCCGAAAATGAACCCTCTGGACTCAGCCCCGGCGACCAAATCGACGCGCGTGTGCCGGAAGGGTTGGGTGAGGTATTCGACGGCCAAGGACAAGCCGGCCGGATGCCCGAGGAGCGGCGTGATGTCCTTAAACACGACGCCCGGCTTCGGGAAGTTCGGCACATCGCGGATCAGCTCACGCAACTTGACGATCCTGATTCGATCCTGCGTGTCCATCGTCATTTCTCGAAAGCCCGGCCGATGGGGCGTGTCGTCGGCCCGCGTGACGCCGTCGAGCACCGAAAGACGGGTCCCTCGGCTACTCGGAGCGGGATCGTACTCCGCATAGGCCCCGATGTACACTTGTTGACAGCTTGTCGGATGGTCGTGCAGCCAAGCTGTATTTCGATCTAAAAAAACCCCCAATATTAGTCTTGCGTTAAGGACTCCGGCTCATTAGAATGACCTTGATTGTTGGCGGGGTCTAGGGCGAATGGGATCCGTTATGAACGGGCGTGAGGGGATGAGGCCCGGAGGAGAAGGAGGCTTTCATCTTCCCTCCGTTGCGCATCTCCCTGAAGCCTGTCCTGAGCCGCGAAGGAACCGCATTGGCCGCCCGCCGACGACAGAGGGTCGAGTGTGCTGACCCGGACACGAAGTAGGTCTTCCTCGATGCCGGCGAAAGGAAGTGCCGCAGGGGTGGCACTCGCCGTCGCCCTTGTGGGCAGCGCCTACCTCACCGCCACGGCCGTCGGGTCGCCCACGCACGCCTGGATGGGCTGGCTTTCCCTCCTTCCGTTGTTCGTCGCCATCCGCGTCCTCCGCCCGCTCCGGGCGTCGGCGTGCGGCGCTCTGTGGGGCGGGTGCCTGTTCGCGTTCTGCGTCGCCGCGGACCGCACGGCCGTCTCCGCGAACCTTGCTTCGCTCGCTCTCCTAACGGCGATTCCGGCGATCTACACGTTCCTCGGCGCCTGGCTCACCCGCTGGATGGGCTTCAGCCCGTTCGTGTTGGGCGTGGGTTGGATGGGGGTGGAGCTCGCCCTCGCGCCGCTGGGACTGCACTCGGGTTTGCTGGCCGGGACGCAGGATCATACGGCCCTGATGGACTACATCGGCCGCGCGTTGGGGTATGTCCTCGTCGCCTTCCTCGTCGCCTACGTCAACGCCGCCCTCGTGGCTGTCTTCGCACGCGTCCGCCTTCGTTTGCCGCGCCCGTTCCGGATCACAACGTCGGGGAACGGCGTTCTCTTCTTGAGATCTCAAATCATCGGCGGTCTGTCACTCGTCGCTCTCCAACCCTCCCGCCCCCGCGCCCCGCCGTTCTAGCAAAAACGTAGCACAGGGGTAGGGTGCATCTTGATGCACCACTATCCCGCGCACGCAAAGAATGGTGCATCGAGATGCACCCTACAATGCTGGCGGTTTGTACTTGTGTGTGGGACCGACTTTCCAGTCGGTCGAACGATAGAGGGGTAGGGCGGGCTCTGCTCGCCTTTGATAAAATAGAGATGCCGTTAGCGGCGGGTGAAGCCCGCTCTGCGCGGCTCTTACGAGGAGAAACGAACGTGAACAAGAAACGAACTCTGGTCGGTGGACTATTCGTACAAACGTTGTGCGCCGCGTTGCTCGTGGCCGGGATTGCGTCAACGCCCGCACTCGCAGTAGATGGGGCCTGCTGCAAAGCCATGGACAACTCCTGCACTCAGGTGACGGAAGCCGCCTGCAAGGCCCTTGGCAAGGGTTTCACCTACCGCGGTGATGGAACCCCGTGTGGATCTGACGGGACTTGCATCCCGACGCTTTCGGAATGGGGCGTCGCGGTCATGGCCATGCTTGTGTTGACCGCGGGAACGATCGTCGTGATGCGTCGCCGGGCGGCGGCGACGACCTGACCGATCCGCACTCGCATGGACGGCGGGTGATCTTGTGAACCAGGCCCCCGCTCGTCGCCGCAATGGGCGACGGGCGGGGGCGTTTTCTTGTCTGGGTCGGGTTGCACGTACAACGCCGATCCGCGAGATTGTCATTGGAAGAGCAGGCGATATAATTCGTGACCGTAGGCGAGGCAGAAGAACACCGCACGCTGGTCGTGACCTTGAGCCTTGTTGGTAAGGTGTGGTTAGGCGGACCTAGGCACGAGTGCCGGAGGCACGGAACGAAAGTAGCCCAGCGTTTTAACGCTGGGAATCCGACGGTGGACGCGTCCTTCTTTTCCCCCGCTCGGATCGGGCGAGAAACTCGCCCGATCCGAGCGGGGGACTGAGAGGTGGTTCGGCGAGGTCCCAGCGATGAATCGCTGGGCTATTCTCGAGCACCCTTCCAGGGTGCTACCGCCAACGCCGGGGTCGGCGCCCGAGGCGATTTCGCGGCGAAGACGTCTATAAGAGCGTGTAACCGAACCCCAAGCGCCAGCGCGGGGCCAAGCCCCGAGGCCCGAAGAACCCAAGACTGGTCGCTCGCGCTCCCGGTTTTGTTAGAGGCTCTAAATCAGGCGATGACGGTCCCGCCCGCAGGTGAATAGTCCGTGAGCAAGCGACAAAAGAACTGGGCCGATTCTGCGGCACGCACGGACCCACAAACCCGTGCGACTGCCGCCGTGGCGCCTCGCCGGTTCGCGTGGTTCCACAACAAGAGGCCGGTGTTCCGGTTCGTTGGGCTTTTCGGCCTACTGATGGGCGTCTTCTACGCCCTCACCTTCATCCCCACGTTGGACGAGGCCCTACCCGGCTTGCAAAAGGCCAACGCCACGGTCTCCACCGCGATCTTGAACTTCTTCGGCGAGGCCGCCACCACCGACAAGACGATCATCAGTTCCCGGCGTTACTCCATCAACATCGCCCACGGCTGTGACGCGATCGAGCCGGCGGCCCTGTTCGTCGCCGCCGTCCTCGCTTTCCCCGCGTCCATCGGCTCCAAGCTCCCGGCTCTATTTTTGGGGACTTCATTGCTCTTGACGATCAACTTGGTCCGCATCTTGTCGCTGTTTTACACCGGGGTCTACTGGCCTGCGGCGTTTGAAACCATGCACGTGGACGTGTGGCAACCGGCGTTCATCGTCTTATCCCTTTTCTTCTGGACCCTCTGGGCGGTCTGGGCCACGCGCCCCAAACCACGGCCTGCCAATGTCCCCGTTTAAGCCCGTCGCCGCATTCTTCCTCAAAGTCGTCGTTATCTACGCGCTGCTGATGATTCCCTGGCCGGGAGTGAGGGGAGCTTACGGATATGTCTTCCGCGCCTGCGGCAACACCGTCTTCCGCACCTTCGGCTCGACGGGCCGGGTGCACTTCGCCCCGATCACACCCGTTCCGGCGGGCAAAGACGCCAAGGACACGACGGTGACGTTGGAGAACATCAAAACGCGCGGCGCCCGCGGCACGATGGAGATGAACAGCCGCTTGATGGGCTACCTGCCCGCCGCCTTCGCCGTCGCCTTGATCCTCGCCACCCCGGTGCCTTGGTCCCGGCGCGGCTGGTCGCTGTTGTGGGGCCTTCTCCTCATGGGGGTGTTCACCGGTCTCGAGTTGACTCTTCGACTTGCCGACGCCTTTAGCGACAAGAATCCTCTCGCCGTCGTTACGCTGGGGCCCGTCGCCAAGGGCGCTTTGTTGATCTTGTTGAAGGTCATCGCCTTGTCACCGGTGACCGCTTACATCGCCCCGGTCTTCGCCTGGATTCTCGTCACCTTCCGCCGCACCGACTGGACGACCCTTCTACCATCGCCCGGTTCGTCGGCGAAGCACGAACCGCCGTCGTTGTCGACACCGCCGCGCGGCTTTCCCTCTTGATTCCCTTGACCCACGAGCCCGTCAACCCCGTGCGGATCGTCGTCACCGCCGAAAGCGGTGATGATCGTCTTCGTTTCGCAGCCATGTCCCTGGCGCGGGCACTGGCCCTGCCATACCTCGACGGCGATGCGACTTCGGCGGAACAGCGACCGGAGTTTCTCCTCACGCTCACGCCCGATCGACTCGAACTACGTGAGACGCGCCGCGGGTCTTCTCGTCCGATCTACGTGGATTTGGTCGGTGGCCCCGTGGGTTACCGTCGCCTGTCGGGACGAACTCATCGCCAGCCCATAGCCCAAGCCATCGGGCTTCGCGGCGGTCCGGTCTCCCTGGTCGACGCCACAGCCGGTCTCGGGCGGGACTCATTTCTCCTCGCGTGTCTCGGTTGCACGGTGACGGCCATCGAGCGATCGCCGGTGCTCGCGGCCTTGGTCCGTGACGGAATCGCCCGAGCGGTCGGTCACTCTCCCAAGCTCGACGAAGTTCTCGCTCGGTTGAGATTTGTCCTCGGCGACGCCCGCGACGTTCTACGAACGATGGCCGGCGCCTCCGCGCCGGACACGATTTACATCGACCCGATGTACCCACCGTCAAAGAAGTCCGCGTTGGTGAAAAAGGAGATGCGAATCTGTCGCCGACTCGTGAGCGACGACCCGGATGCCGGCGAGCTTTTCGATCTGGCCCGCCAAGTCGC
>CAYQZH010000076.1:0-10648 GCA_964421865.1 uncultured Phycisphaera sp.
TCTGAAGATGACGGACAATTCGGTCAAGTTCCATTCCCCTTGACCCCTTGATCCACACCGTATCTCCGACGGTGACCAGGGCGTCGAGGACCTCGTTGGCGATGGAAACATCTTCGCAACAATAAACCTGAGTGCCGTTGGGTTCGGACTGGCTCGCGCGAGCGGCCTCGACGGTAGCAGGCCCCACCGCGACCAGGATCTCGATTCCAGCCTCCACCGCCGTTCGGACGGCGCGGCGATGGGAGGCCGAACTGTCCACGCCGAGCTCGAGCATGTCGCCCAGCACAAACACCCGACGTCCGTTCTGCGCGCCTTGCAGCGCCTCGACCGCGGCCGCGACGCTCGCCGGATTCGCGTTGTACGCATCATCGACGACCTTCACGCCCCCGATCTCCGCAAGTTGGGTCCGTCCCTCCGGCGGACGAAACGACTGTAGCCGTTCGGCGATCCTCTGCGGAGCGACGCCGAACCACCGGGCCACGGCGAAAGCAGCCGCCGCGTTGGTCGCGTGATGCGCGCCGGGCAGGGGAAGCTCGACGGAATGGCGCCCCTCCAGTTCGAACGCCGTCCCACGCAGGTCGGCCCTTCGACGGGTGACACACAGCTTGGCGCTCTGGTCTACCCCGAAGGTCAGCAGCCGCGTTCGACCCGCGGAGGCGAGGTAGGGAAGGATCTCCGGTCGATCGACGTTGACCACGGCGAAACCGGCCGGGCGAACAAATCGCAACAGCGAAGTCTTTTCCACGGCGACGGCGTGGAGGTCACCCAACCCCTCGAGATGCGCCTCACCGATGGAGGTAATCACCGCGACGTTGGGCGACGCAAGCGCCGCCAGACTCGCCACTTCGCCGGGTGCGTTGGTGCCGATCTCCACGACCAGGTAACGGTCGTCCGCGTCGGCGGAGAGTAGAGTCAGTGGAACTCCGATGGCGTTGTTGAAGCTCTTAGGAGACGCACGGCCCTTGAACTCACCACCCAACACGTGGTCGATCATGCACTTGGTGGTCGTCTTACCGTTGCTGCCGGTGACGGCGATGACGACGGTGCTGATCGGCAAGACCGCGTGGCGATAGTGGTTCGCAAGCCGCCCCAAGGCATCGAGCGTATTCTCCACGACGAGAGCTTGTCCTGAGCCTCGAAGGAAACGAGCGGCTTCGCTCGGAGGATGGAAGTTCCGATCGCAAACGCAGGCAACGGCGCCTTTCGCTAACGCCTCCGCCGCAAACTGATGCCCGTCGAAGCGCACGCCTCGTAGGGCGAAGAAGAGGTCGCCCTCGCGAACGTCGCGTGAGTCGGTGGTTACACGGCGGACGACGACGCTTGCGGTCCCCGCGGAGCAGGTGGCGCCGACGGCCGCGGCGACATCGCCCAACAACATCGGGATCATGCCACTTCCTCCGCAAGCACGGCGGCGTCCATCCACTTCCGCGCGACTTCGACATCATCAAACGGCAGCACCCGATCTCCCACAAGCTGGTACGTCTCGTGGCCCTTCCCCGCAATGAGCACCGTGTCGCCCGCCTCGGCCTCCGCGAGGGCCGACTCAATCGCCCGCTTGCGATCCACGTCCACGACGATGCAACACTCGTCCGAGGGGCTGAATCCATGCAGAATCTCGTCGATGATCGCGTGGGGGTCTTCAGTTCGCGGGTTGTCGCTGGTGACGTAGGCAACATCGGCCAGTTCGCCGACCGTTGCGGCCATGCGCGGTCGCTTGGTCCGGTCGCGGTCCCCGCCGCAACCGAAAACGCAGCGCAGGGTGCGGCTGGTCAACGGGCGCAGCGCCTGAAGCACGTTGCCAAGGGCGTCATCCGTGTGGGCGTAGTCAACAAAAACAGAGTAGGGCCAGCCCGCCGGCTCCGCGCGTTGCAGGCGACCGGGCACGCCGCTCACACTTTGGAGTCCGCCACGGATCGCCTCCGCCGAGACGCCAATCGCCTCAGCCGTTGCGGCCGCGGCGAGGGCGTTGCGAACGTTGTGAGGCCCGATCAATCGAGTGTGGAGGGGCAGTTCCATCGAACGACCGTGTAGCAGGAAGTGGGTTCCGCGTCGATCCATCCGCTCGATGCTCGCGCGAACGTTCGCGGTCGGGGACTCGATCCCGTACGTCACCACCGGCGCGGCGGTGTCGCCCACGAGCGACTCGCCCATCGGGTCGTCAACGTTCACGACGGCGACGGCCGAAGGATCAAGCATTTCAAAGAGTCGCCGCTTGGCCGCAAAGTAGGCGTCCATCGTCTTGTGGTAGTCGAGGTGGTCGCCGCTCAAGTTGGTGAAGATGCCCGCGGCGAACCTCAGCCCGTCGCACCGATGTTGGTCCAGGGCATGGGAGGAGACTTCCAACACGGCGTGGGTCGCCCCGGCGTCGCGCGCCGTCGCAAGATGACGGCACAGTTCGATCGAACCGGGCGTCGTCAGCGGCGCAGGTCGTCGCTCGCCGAGTAGATCGTATTCCACCGTTCCGAGCATGGCCGGGGAACGCCCGGCGGCCCGGAGAATCGAGCGCAACAACCACGCGACGGTCGTCTTTCCATTGGTCCCGGTGACGCCGACCACGCAGAGCGGCGAACCGGCGTCGTGGCGTAGTCCGTAAAACGCTGCCGCGAGTTTGGCCAGCGCGACACGGGTGTCGGCCACGCGCACCAACGCGACGCCCCGCGGCGTCGGTCCGTCCCGTTCCACAACGATCGCCGCCGCGCCCGATGTCACTGCCGAAGGCACGAAGTCATGTCCGTCGCGGCCCCCGCCCCGGATGGCTACGAAGCACGCTCCGCAGCGCACGGATCGAGAGTCATCGGTCAGTGACGTGATCGTGGCACTCGGAATCGGGCCTCCGATCGCGCCCACGCCCGCACGGGCAAACAGTTCGGGTAACGATCGGAGGACCGGGGGCGGCGCTAATGCGGAGTTCTTCATCCTTGCGTTCGCATCCTAAATGAATGTGTACGATCTTGCACCCTCCATCCGAACCGGGAGCGCAAGCGACCGGCCAAAAGGCCCCGCGCTGGCGCTTGGGGTTCGGAACCGCGTTGTATGATCTCGCACGTTCACACAGCTTGGGCGAGGTCGGATCATCACCCGCACCCGCCCTCACGGCGTCGCAGCGGCCACCTGGTCGTTGTCCGATGGAACCCCCAGATACGGCAAAGCTTTTCCGAGGATTTCCCCGACGGCCGGCGCAGAGACCGCACTTCCGTAGTAGGCCACCTTGGGGTTCGGACGCCGGATCATCACCATCGCCACCAGTGCCGGACGCTCCACCGGTGCCGCTCCCACAAACGTGGCGAGGTAGGCGCCGGGTTCATACTCTTTGCGATTCTTATAGGTCAACTTGGTCGTCCCCGTCTTGCCGAGGACCCGATAGTGTTCGAGCTTGGCCCCCCTTCCGCTTCCGTTTTCGACCACGGAGGTCAGCAGCTCCAAGGCGACGTACCGCCCGATCTTCGACGAAATCACCCGCCCGACGACCTGCGGGGAGTCAAAGTCCTTGACCGTCTCGCCGCCCGGCCCCAGGAGCCGCTTCACGATCCGCGGTCTGAGCATGACGCCGTCGTTGATGATCGTAGCGAAACCCGCGATGAGTTGCAGGGGGGTGACGAGGACTTCGTACCCCATCCCCACCGAGGCGGTGGAGAGCTTCGACCATTTCTTGAGCGGGTACACGACCCCATCGGCCTCGCCGGGGCACTCGATGCCCGTTTTGGTCCCGAAGCCGAAACGGCGAATGGTGTTATGCAGGGCCGGGTTGCCCATCCGCTCTGCGATCATGCTCATCCCGATGTTGCTGCTGTGGGTGATGATCCCTTTGACGTCCATCATGCCGTGCGGCTTGACATCGGTGATGGTGCGGCTGCCGATCGTCCGCGTACCCATGTGGCAGTCGATCAACTCGGTCGAGGAAATGTACGACCCCTCGAGTGCGCCGCTGACGATGAACGGCTTGAAGGTGCTGCCCGGCTCCACCGGGTCGGTGACGGCCCGATTCCGCCGCACATCGGTCGGCACCGAGCCTGGGTCGTTCGAGTCGAAGGTGGGATAACAGGCCATCGCCAGGATTTCGCCGGTTTCGGGGGACATGACAATGGCGATGCCGTCATCGGCCTCGACCCGTTGGACGCCGGCGGCCAGTGCCTGTTCCGCGATGCGTTGGATTTCAGCGTCGATGGTGAGGACCACGTGGCCTCCGTCGGCGGGCGGCGCCATCTCTTCGTCCGACCGTCGCAGGGCCCGGCGGCGGGCGTCGTTGATCGTCCCGCGCCAGCCGTCCTTTCCGCGAAGGTGGTGATCGAAGGCCGCCTCCATCCCCTCGAGGCCCGCCCCGTCGCGCCCCACCCACCCCAGAAGGTGGGCCATCGAGTCGCCCAACGGGTAGGTTCGCGCAGACCGCTCGGTGAGGCTCACTTCCCGGTCCTTCATGGCCCGGACCGCGTCGGCGGTGATTTCGTCCACGCCGGAGGCGATCACCACAAAACGTGACTGTGGACGACGACGGATCTTCTCCGCGATCTTGGCGGGGGAGAGGTTGACCCGCGGACTGAGGCGTTCAGCGAGTTTGTCCACATCCGCGACCCGCGCGGGATCGACGAAGACATCCGGGCGTTGCTCCGTGGCGGCCACCACCCGACCGCGAGCATCGAGGATCATCCCCCGTCGCGCCGGGATGCTGGCGCCGCCCTGCTGCTGCCGTTCCGCGATGGTGAGCAACCGCTCCCGTAACTCTGTATTGATGTAGACGAGACGCCCGCCGAGAGCGAGAAGAAAAACCACCGACCCGACGAGCAGAACCACCCCGGATCGTCGCTGGAACTGATCGATCGGAGCGGGCGGCGAGGACATGGACTGTTAGCTCTTAGGGATGCCGCGAGGCCAATCGTTCCGTCCGCCTCGATACCTCATCGAACCCGGGAGGCACCAGACCGGTCTGGAAGGCCGCCACCCGATCGTGAATCCGCTCCGGCGAGCGCAGCCGCGCGATCCGCGTTTGCAGCCCCCACAGGTCCCGCCGCAACCGCACCCAATCGGCGTCGATGGCGACCATTCGGGCCGCGCATCGAGTCTGCTCCGCGCGCAGATGGACGACCGTCAGGGCGATCCCCGCGAAGGCGGCTAACAGGACGCACCCCCGGGGGACCGTCAACTGCGGCCCTCCGCAGAGGCCGGGACCTTCGCAGGGGGCAGCTTGATCCGTACGCCCTCCCGAATCGTTTTGGGGTCCGGGAACTTGTCTTTGTTGAGTTCATGAAGTTCCCGCCACCGCGCCGCATCGCCCAACTGTTCGCGGGCGATGCTGACGTACCGGTCGTTCTTTTTCACCTGATACCATCGGGGGGCGGGTGCCGGCGGTTCGGCAGACTTCTTCGACAGGTGGCTCTTGCCTTCCGCAGCGCTAGCGGGCGTCGGAGCCTTTGCCGTCGGTGACTCTGGCTTCCGCGGCTCTGATTTCGTTAACCGAGGCGCCGCTTCCAGGACCGGGAGCGACAACACCAACCCCGCCTTAAGGGTATCCGGGCTGGTGAGGATTGATCGGTTCGCCTCGAAAATGGCGTTGATCGAGGCTCGCGACTTGTTCCCAAACTGCGCCAGAGCGATTTTCGACAACGTGTCCCCGGGAGCCACGGTGTATTGCACCGAGTTCGCCGCGGCGCCCTGTCTCGGCGATGAACTGTTTCCGGGCGGTGGGACCGCTTGCGGGTTGGGTGCGAGGGGCGCTCCCGGATCGGGCGCGGGATTGCCCAGACGCCGCTCAAGTTCCTGCCTGCGAGCCTGGTCGTCCTGAATCCGCGAGGTCAGTACGCGTTCGCCGCCCGGATTCACGCCCGTCTCGCCGCCGTCCACGGGGTTCCGTATCGTGGGCAAGGGACGTGTAGCCGGAGATTCTGGAAGAAGCAGCTCCGCGCCGCTGGCTGGCGGAGCAACGGACGCCGGACGGTCCACGAGGGAAACGGCGGCATCGCGCCCGGCGGGCGTCGCGTTCATCCGCGACGCGCTTTGCTGGACCGCGCCGGGTACGCTCGCCCCGCCGTCGGCCAGGTAGGAACGCGGCGGGCCAATCGGCTCTTGTCGACCTCGGTTCGCTAGGATGATGGCAAAACAAATGATGAACGCCAGCCCGGCGAGCAGTCCGACCTTGGTTTCCCTCGCCATTCTTGAAAGCCCTCCCTGACCTTCAGCCGCTTTTTGCACGATCGTGGTCTTCAGTGACTATCCGCTCGGCAGCCGAACCGCAACGCGAAGCTTGGCACTGCGTGACCGCGGGTTCGTCCGCCGCTCATCCTCGTCGGCGACAACCGGTTTCTTCGTCGCGATCCGGTAGATTCCTTCGGTTTTTCGCCGTCGGAAGTCCGTCTTGACCGCTTTGTCCTCGACGCTGTGAAACGCGATCACCCCGACGCGCCCGTCGGGTCTCATCAGCGTGGGCGCTGCTTCGAGCAGCGCCTCGAGGCTCGGAATCTCCTCGTTGACCGCCATCCGCAACGCCAGGAACGTCCGCGTCGCGGGGTGAATCTTGCTCTTCCGCGAATCCGCGTCAACACCCAAAGCGCCGGCGACGATCTCGGCCAGCCTCGTCGTCGTGGTAATCCGTCCCTCGCGGCGTACTTCGCAAATCCGCCGGGCGATCTTTCGACCGGCAAATTCCTGCGTGTTGTAGTAGAGCAGGTCGCCGAGTTCCTTCTCGCTTAATCGGTTGACGAGGTCCGCGGCCTTGACCGTCCTTCGCGGATCCATGCGCATGTCCAAAGGCCCCTCGCGCTGGAATGAGAACCCACGCGGCGTCTCGTCCAATTGGGTGGAACTGACTCCTAGATCGGCAAGCAGCACGTCAACCGCGTCCACGCCGAGTTCGGCCAGCGTCGCGGGCAGCTCCGCGAAATTCGCGTGGACCAATTCCACACGACAGCGAGCGTCGGCGAGCGTCCGCCGGGCGATTTCCAGGTTCGCCGGATCGACGTCCAGGCCGATCAGCCTGCCGTCCGGTCCCAGCGCCTCCGCGAAGAGTCTGGCGTGGCCGCCGAGGCCTACCGTGGCGTCGACGACCACTTCGTCCGGGCGCACCGCCAGCAACTCACCCACCGCACGCACCAACACGGGGGTGTGACCGGGGGTTTCGACGCTCAACGCCGCCTTCCGACCTTCCTGCCCGTAGGCAGGCGAACCGACAAATCAGGGGGGTGGTCACACCTCCGTGGCGACGCACTCACCCCCAACCCGGATGGGACGCTCGATCGCGCCGCGCTGCGCGACATCCGAGGACAGTCTGATCTGGGCGTACTCGACGCCCATGGCCTGCAGCCGGTGCACCCGATCCTCCAACTCCGCGATCTCGCGCGGGGTCGCAGGACCCGCCGGATCAATCCCGGCTCGCCGGGATTGCTGCCGCCGCTGGATCCGCCGTACCAAGCGATCCCGGCTGCCGGCCATACCTCAGACTCCCTTGCGCTCCCTCCGCGCACTGCGACCCGGCGAGTCCTTTCGCTTCGAAACCCGCAGTGCCGCCGGCCCAGTTTTCCGGTGCTGCCTACGTCGGAAACCCGACCCGTGGACGCGATGGTCAGCCCCGACCGCGCGTCCCACGGCGTCTACGCGATTCCGGCCCGTGCCGCGCCGGACGCGGACCGTGTCTCGCCGACGCCGTTGCCTCCGTCCCCTCTAACCTCCCTGTTCCACTCGCTGCGACACCCGGGTCCGTCCAGGGGTCGGCCCTTCACTTGAGGCCTAAGGTTCAGTGCGGGGCCTCATCCGCAAGAAGCCCTGCCAATCGGGCCATTCGTCGCCTTCCCAATCAATTCCCATGGAGCGGTCGAGGTCCGTCCGGTTCCACACGTCGATTCGATGCTTCCGCCCGACGAGGAACACCTCCGAACCGAGCCGGGCCTTCTTGACCAACCTGTCCGGTAGGACGAACCGCCCTTGCTTGTCGATATCCACATAAGACGCAAGGCCGTAGAACTGAAGCTCGAACTTCCCGGAGTCCGGGCCGGGCATGAACTCGGTCTCGATCCGACCGGCGAGTTCCTCGAACCCGCGTTCCGTGAAGATGGATAAAGTGCCCCGGTCCTCTCCAAGAGTGACATACAAGCCTGGGCCGTCCCGCTCCGTGTCAATCGCGCTGCGAAGCTGGGACGGAAGCTGGATGCGGTTCTTGTCGTCGATGCTGCGATCATACTGCCCTGTGAAAAACCGCATATTCCATCTTGCACATCACCACTTCGTGGGACTAATCGACAGAATCTACCACTCCGAACCACGGCGTGCAAGAGAAAAACTAAAGAAATTTTCCGCGGTTGTGAGTTTCGTCGAAGGAGGGTTCGAGAGTCTAACCAAGATGTCGTAGAGTCGCGGCGATCACCTACCAGCGGTCGGGCTATGAGGGTAAACGGCAAGTTCTGCGCGGGTACGCAGCGGGCGTCGTCAGGCCTCGCCACGGACTTCTTGGTAGAGCGAGGCGTAGGCGTCGTGGGTTCGCCCGATGTGCCACTCGGTTTCGACCAGCCGCGCCGCTTCCTGACCGAGTCGCGCGGCTAGATCGCGCTCGCGAAGAAGGCGACGCATGGCATCTGCGAGCCATTGAGTGCCACCGTATGGCACTACGAGGCCGTTCCGCTCGTGCGCGATCAGATCGCGACAGCCAGGCACATCCGTCGTCACGATCGGACACCCTGCGGCCATGGCTTCGAGCAGAGCATTGGGAAGCCCTTCCGTGCGCGATGGAAACACAAACACATCGGCCGCTTTCAGAAGCGAGGGGACATCGGTGCGCGGGCCTAGAAAGTGAACGCGGTCGGTGAGTTGCAGACGCCGGGCCTGTTGCTCAAGTTGTCCGCGCAGCGGGCCGCCTCCTGCAAGGTACAGATGCGCATTCACCCCTTCGGCCATCAAACGGAGTGCATCAAGCAGCGTCGAGAGTCCTTTCACGGGATCGAGTCGGCCAACCCAGAGAATCATCGCGGCGTCGTTCGGCACGCCGAGCGTGGCACCATCGATCGGTATGGCGACCTGGATGGGAGCGGGATCGATCCCGCCGCGGACCAGGCGCAGTCGGTCCCGCGGAATCCGGGCGTAAACGGCGAGGTGTTCGATCACCGAGGGCGAGTTGCCGATCGTGAGGCGACATCCATCGTAGGTGATGCGGTCCACCCAAAGGTGCCAGCGACGCTCGACCTCGACGGTTTGGATTTCGCACAGAAGGCGGTTCGCGGGGAATCCAACCTTGGCCGCCGCCCATCGGGCGGCCAGGTTCGCGTGAAAAAGAAGCGAATGAATCAGCCCGGGTTGGCTCGCTTGGACGATCCGCGCGAGACGTGCAATCACGCGGACATCCCAACCGCCCCGACCGTCGCAGGAATACACTCGGACCCCATCCGCCTCCAACATCTTTCCGACCGGTCCCGGCGGAGCGAGAGAGACCACGGCAGCCATCAGGCCGCGGACCCGCATCGCCCGGACCAGGCGGTGCAGATGCAGCGGCACGCCGCCGAGCTCAAGGTCGGTAATGACGTACAGGATGTCGACCGCCGGCGCGCCCACGCTACTTCAACACGATGGCACACGTCGGCGCGAAGGTCATGGTCATCCGAAGCGATCCAGGATTCGCGCGGACGGAAAGCCTAATCTTTACCCACCACCGGGGTGGGCTGCACCATCGAGGCTCCCACCCTGTTCTCCGTGCCGTAGGCACGTCGCGACAGTAGCCCACCGATTCATCGGTGGGAACGGGAAGCCAGGGATGGCCCAGTCCCGTAGGGACGGCTGAAGCGTTCAATCGTCCCTCCGGGACTGCGAGGAGCGCGGGCGTCGTGATCCCAGCGTTGAAACGCTGGGCTACTCTCAATCGTCCCTCCGGGACGAAGGGCTCGGGTATCGAACGAGAGTCGAGTGAGCGTGAGGAGATGGGGGTAAGCATCAGGGTTGAAGCCTGCGGCTCGGAATCGTGCGACTTGAGGGGAATCGTCATGGTCGCTAGTAGTCGCTTCGGGCGAACTTCCACATGGCCGCGAGGACGATCACCGCCTCGAACAGCAGCGACGATCCGATGATCGCGAGAGGACTGATCGCGAGCCTCGCGCGTTCGATCTTCGAGGCATGCTCGATCATTTCGCGCTCGTCGTCGGTGTCGGCGTTCATGAGGACGCTGGCGTTCGCGGCCCGGCTCCACTTCTTGGCGAGGTAAGTGATGTCCTGCGTCTTGGGTAGGATCCAACGAGCAGTGCGGACCCCCTCGTCCACGAGCTTATTCTCCTGCCATCCGGGGAACATGACGGGGAAGAAGTCGTCGACGGTCTGGACGCCGGTGAACGCCATCCACGCAAGCATGGTCAACAGCACGGCCGCGACGGTGCTGCGGGTCACAACCGCAACGAGCGCGGAGATGCAATACAGATAGCTAAACAGCAAGACCACCAGCGGAATCGCAAGAAGATATCCCGGCAGCCAAACGCCCCATCGCAGACCGACGACCAGGAACGTAAGCACCACGAAAATCGCCGCCTGTACGCCGATGAATACCATGCCCCCCAGGTAGCGGCCGAGGAACAATTCCCACCGCGGCATGGGCTTGCACAGAACGACGTCAATGGCCCCGCGATCGAGGAAGGTCGGGAAGAAGCTCGCCGTGGCGATGATGCTCAGCAAGACGCCCATCCCCCCAAGG
>CAYQZH010000076.1:10658-15215 GCA_964421865.1 uncultured Phycisphaera sp.
GGGCCGTGTCCATAATGCCGTCAACGACAAGGGCAGCGATCACGTCGGTCTTAATACCCGTGATGCCGGTGAAGTAGTCGGTCTCCATGACCCACATCCCGAACAGTACGTTCACCTTCCCCGGTTCGAAGCTGAAGCAAAACATGGCTGCGGCGACGAGTACGGACAGACCCAACATGACCCAGAAGATCTTGCGATCGCGGGATTCGCGGAAGCTATCGACAATCAAGGCCCACAATTGCATAGTGTGTATGCCACCCGCTCGGGGGTTCAGTTCCGTCGGACCGCTCCCTGACGGTCGCGGCTCTGATTTTGCGGAACCGTCGCCGCCATCGCCTCGACAAGGATATCCTCCAGACTGAATCGATGGGGCTGGACCGACTCGATCAGGATGCCCTGGCCGCGGAGGAGGTCGATCACCGCGTTCACCGTCGCCGCGTCATGGGCGGATAGAACGACCATGTCGCCGTCCACCGCCGCATGAAGACCCGCCAGCTTGTTCTTCAAGGGCTGGGCGTCGCCGGAGAAGGTAATGCGGTATTCGACGGTATGCTCGGTCAACTCGGACAGCGTGCCCTGTCGCGCGACCAAGCCATCCACGAGAATCGCCACGCGATCGCAAACCATCTCCAGTTCGCTGAGCAAATGGGAATTGAGGAAGACGGTCTTGCCCTCGCGGCGCAGCTCCAAAAGCAGTTGCCGAACGTCGCGGCGTCCGACAGGATCGAGACCGTCGGTCGGCTCATCGAGGACGATCAACTCGGGGTCGTTCATCAAGGCCTGGGCGATGCCCAGCCGCTGCATCATCCCCTTGGAGTATTTGTCGATGCGAACATCGCCCCACTGCGACAGGCCAAGTTGGTCCAGCAGCTTCCTCGCGTTCCTTCGCCGGGTCGCCGACGGGACTTTGGCGAGCGCGGCGTAGTAATCTAGGAGTTGCAGGCCGGTCAGATAGCCCGGAAACCGATGGTTTTCGGGAAGGTAGCCGGTTCGCGCCAGCTTGCCGCGGTGTCCGAGGGGGCGGCCAAGGATAGTCCCTAGAGCGCGGGTCGGGCGGACCACGGTCATCATAATCTTGACCAGGGTGGTCTTGCCCGCACCATTGGGACCAAGCAAGCCGAAGATTTCCCCCCGACCGACCTGGATGTTGACGCCGCGAAGGGCGTAGATGTTCTTCGCGTACGTCTTGCGGACGTCGATGAGGTCGACGGCCCAGTTGGTCATCTCGGTCAGGGCGACCATAGCGAGCCTCGACGCGCGATCAGGGTGTCCGCGAGGTCCGCCGCGTCGGCGTCGGGGGAGAGATCGATCCACTCGACCCGGGCGAACCGCTTGAACCAGGTCCGCTGTGCCTTGGCGAACTGTCGGGTGTTAATCTTGATCATTCCAACGGCGTCCGCAAGCGTGCAGCGACCTTCAAGATGTTGGATGATCTCCGCGTAACCCAACGCCTGCCTTGCGGCCGCGCTCAACGGCTTGGGCTCGGCCAGCAACGATCTTACTTCATCGACCAAACCCTCCGCGATCATTCGCCGAACCCGGTCGTTGATGCGATGGGCCTGGTCCTCACGCTCGCGGCGCAGGCCGATGAAAGCGCATTCATACTTCGCGCGGTCCCGGTCCCACTGCTCCTGAAACGCGCTAATGGGGTGACCGGTCAACTCGAAGACTTCAAGGGCCCGGACGATCCGGCGCAGGTCGTTGGGGTGGATGCGCTCCGCGGCGGTAGGATCGACGCGACGTAGCCGCTCGTACAGTACGTCGCGGCCTTCGCGCTCCGCCGTCGTCGTCAGCCGTGCGCGGAGGGTCGGGTCGGCCCCCGGACCCTCGAAAAGACCTTCGCTCAGCGCCTTGACATACAGCGGCGTACCGCCGACTACAAAAACGGGACGGCGACGGGCTTGGATATCGGTGATCGCGCGTTCGGCGTGCTTGACGTACTGCGCGACGGAGAACTCCTGGCACGGTTCGACGATATCGATCAGATGATGCGGGATTTGGTGCCGGACTTCCATCGACGGTTTGGCCGTCCCGATGTCCATCCGGCGGTAGACCTTCATGGAGTCGATGCTGATGATCTCGCCGCCGGTTCGACGGGCGAGTTCGCGGCCCAGACTCCCCTTCCCGGACCCGGTGCAACCGATGATGAAGGTGAGAACCCTCTGCACAGGCACCGAGTCTAGCATCCCGTCGAGGAAGTGTAGCGCCGCCCTTCATGGTCGGTGCAATCGAAGCCGCGAGCGCAAGCTCGCGGAGCGCGATTCCGAACCGGCACGACGGGAAGATGGGCCCAGCTTATGTTGTAACGAACCTGCCCCGGCGACGCATAATCACGAGCGTCGCGGCGGTCAGGACAAGTAGGGTCAGGACAGCGAGTCCCCACTGGGAGACGGTTGGGATGCAAGTCCCGTCTGATCCGCACGGGGTTCCGTCGCCGCGGTAAGCGAACCCCTTCCCGCGGAGCTTGCATGTGGCTTCTGTGACCTGTGAGCACTGGTTGTCGGCGACAGCACAACACGCGCCGACGGGAGATCTGGTCCAGCCGATGTCCACGAGCGCCTCGTCCGTAAGGTCCAGGTCGTCCGTGAGCCCTGCGGTGATGGCCGGCTCCATCAGCAGACTCGGGGTGGCATTCGTGGCCCAGTGGGACAGCGATGACCCGGGACTAGTAGGACTTGGGGTGTATAGCATCGGATTGGACCCGATCCTACCAGCGGTGAGAAATCCCGAGGCCCCAGCGACGGCCGGACCGTCCCAGACGACCGCCTTCGTGTTGATGGCCGAGGCTGCCCGCTCCGCATCGGTCATGTCCACCCAGTTCTTGGCGGTGTCAGTGTCGAGCATGAAGCCCGCAAAGATGTCCGGGAACCCGGCGGCCTCAGCCCCCGTGTCCTCGTTGACGAGGGTGAGAAACCCAAGCCCATGCCCGAACTCGTGCAATACGACCGCAAGGAAGTCGATTGAACCGCCTTCGTTGTGGTCGTAGCCGTAGTACCACTTTTTTCCGCCGAGGCAGTTCGGGTCGCCATCGACGTCGCTGTTGAACATGGCTCCGACGTCATCGAACGCTGACAGGTCAACTCCCGCCAGGCTGTTGGCCAACGCCTGGACGTACCACGTCCCGGCCTTGTTGGCGCCGGGGAAGTCGCGAAGAACAGTGTTGGGGCCGGCGCTGCCCAAGACGGCGCTCGTGGCAGTACAAAACAGGGGATCGAAGTTCGCCTCGACGACGATGGTGACATTGCTCCTAAGGGCCAGCCCCCAGATGGCGGCCGCCCTGTTGAAAACGTTCAAACGCTGCGCGCCGCGGGTAACCCCGGGGTTGCCGCCCACTTGAGCGACCGCCGTCGGATCGTTGAAGCCCTCCCCCGGACCATCGAGGTTACTGATTACGATGGTCGCGGTGGCGAAAAGGGGTTGACCTGGAAGCAGGACGACCTCTAGAAGTACTCCCAGTGCAAAGGAAATCTTTGGGAATGTCATTCTATTTCTCATCGTTGCCCTGCTTTTGAGTTGTCGGTGAGGTATTTCGGAACCCCTCCGCCTCTTTCTTCGTGGTGACACACCCGGTCACGACCGAACCATCCTGGGCGATCTTGGCCAAGGCGAAGCTGCGAAAACGCCCGTGCAAATCTAGTTCGACGGAGCCATCCGGCTTCAGCACCTGTTGCAGGCCGGCCGCTGATCTGTTCATGAGCAGTCCGGGTGTAAGAGCCGTCATTGTCTGTACCTCTTGCGGCGTTGGAGTTCGCAGTTCCCCTGTGAGCGGGTCTCGCCCGATCACCATACCGGGGCGACCGTACGGAACGCCTCCTCTGTCCGCAGCCTTGACCGCGACCTGCACGGCCACGTTGCCAGGCGGCTCATCGCTTTCGGGCGTGAAGGAGGGCGCCGGTATCAACGCCCCTGCAACGACAGCGCCAAAAAAGGCGGCCCCGATCGTTGGGCGCACCAATCGTGTCCTCCGGATAGTCATCACTTTGATCTCCTTTCCAAACTCGTGAGAACCTAGTCGGTATGTTGTTTCTGCAACTCGCGGTTTGCGCCCGTACGCACAGCCATAAATCGTCGCTGCGGATGGCCGGTGCCGCTAACCTGCCTCCAGGGTTCAAATAACAACCAACTGTCAGTCGATCGCGAGGCCGATCGGAATTGCGCAACCCGCCCCTCCGGCCAACAGGCTGCATTAGAGCCGCGAATGGGACGGTGTCAAGTAGTCTGTTCAGATTGATCCATTTGGACGGGCACGTAGCCGCGAAGCCACGAAGGCACGCAGACCCGTCAAGGAGCCCGTTTAGATGAATCTAGTTAGACGACCATGGGCTTGCGTACGCGGGAGCGAACACCACAAGGGATAGAGGGACCAGCGATACGCCGCCAACAAGCGGCGGCGCTACATGGACCCGTCGCGTGCGCTCGGGATCCTGTTCACGGGTTCGACGCAGGTACGGCCGAGAAGGAAACGCCCAGGATGTGCTCGTTGCCGCTGCCGATACGGGCTGGCAGCCCGTGGTGAAACGCTGTTCCGGTCGCCTTCGCTGTCATCATGCGGCGAGG
>CAYQZH010000077.1:0-15188 GCA_964421865.1 uncultured Phycisphaera sp.
AGCTAGCGGCTCTGGATCCCCAGCAGGCCAGCATCGTCGAGTTGCGTTTCTTTGGAGGCTTGACCGTCGACGAGGTGGCGCACATGCTCGGCGTATCGAAACGAAAGGTCGAGGGAGAATGGACCCACGCGAAAGCTTGGTTGAAGAACCGGCTATCGGGAACGGCTGAGCGATGACGCCTGACCGCCATGCGCGCGTCAAGCAACTATTCCTTGCGGCCATCGAACTGCCGACGGGCGAGCGCGAGCCCTGGCTGGAAAACGCATGCGCCGGTGATTTGTCGCTTCGTCGTGAAGTTCAGGCGCTCCTTGCCCAACAAACCGCGGAATCCTCCAAGCCAGCCCGTCCTCTGGCGCCGCCGACCGACGACTGGCGGCGCGGCGACGCGGTCGTAAACCTCGACGCACGTAACTCCGAGGAAACGCAGGCGACGCCCATCCGATCGACGCCGAGCCGCAGCTCGGAGGATGACGCGGGACAAGAGCGACCGCCCGGCACGATGATCGCGGAGCGCTACCGAATTGTGTCACGATTGGGCGTGGGCGGAATGGGGATCGTCTACCGGGCTGATGACTTGACGCTCAACCAGACCGTGGCCATCAAGTTCCTCCCCCCGGCGGTTGCAACGAATCCCGCATGGCTTGCTCGCTTCCGCACCGAGGCGCGACTCGCACGGACCGTAACGCACCCCAACGTTTGCCGCGTCCATGATATCGGCGAAGGGGATGGCGAGAACTTCATCACCATGGAATTCGTGCCTGGGGAGGACTTATCCAGCCTCCTACGGCGCATCGGTCGCCTTTCCGGAGAGAAGGCGGTGGATATCGCGAGACAGGTTTGTGCCGGATTGGCCGCCGCGCACCGTGCCGGCGTTCTCCATCGTGATCTGAAGCCAGCCAATATCATGCTTGACGGCGACGGCAACGCGCGAATCACGGATTTCGGCATCGCCGGGCTTTCGGGTCAGGTCGCGGCAGGAGAAATTCGCGCAGGTACGCCCGCCTACATGGCACCGGAACAAATCACCGGCCGTGACGTCACCCTGCAGAGCGACCTGTACGCCCTGGGTCTTGTCTTGTACGAGTTGTTCTCCGGGTGCCGGGCTTACCAGGCGAATTCCCTCGACGAGTACCTGCGACTTCACGAAACGGCTACACCTACCCCATTGTCCGAAATCGTTGCCGATTTGCCGGATGGAATCGAAGAGATCGTGCACCAGTGTCTCCAAAAGGATCCAAAAAAACGACCACGGTCGGCCCTTCATGTCGCGGCTGCGCTTCCAGGAACCGATGTGTTGCGGCTGGCTCTGGCGTCGGACGTGACACCCTCGCCGGACCTCATCGCCGTTGCTCCCGCGAGAAAAGGCGGTCCCAACCACCGAATGTGGCTGATGATCGCCGGAATGTCGCTCCTAGCCTCGCTCGCTTTTCTCCGGTCTGCTCATCCGATTCAATGGGACGACCTGGGGGCGAGCCCACCGGCCGCGCTTGCGGAACGTGCTCGTCGCGTCCTTGAAACCGCGGGCCTCGCTATTCCAGGCGCCTACGAGGCCTTCGGCTACTGTGCGACCCAAGACGCTTGGCGGCCAATGGCACGTGCGTTTGCAGGTGAGGACATCGCGATCAGAATTGTTCCGGCCACGTCGGCTGAGCCGTGCTTCTTTTACCGCCAGAGCGATCGCCCCCTCATCCCGGCCACCCTGGAAAATGTGTTTTGGCGCGCTGGGTACGTGGCTCCTTGGGACCCGCCGCTTGCAGATGCCGACTCGCGCGCGGTCCTGTTCGACAAAGCCGGTCGGTTGATTCTGCTGGGCGCCGCTTCTAGCGTCACGGCCGACGAATCGAACAGCGGGGGTGTCGATCGACTGAACGAAGTCTGGAGCGGGCTGTGGCGCGCTGCCGGGATCGATGCCGATCGAGCTGATGCTCTAAATAAGAACGAGCGACCTGCGACCGAAGTGCAAGCTTGTACGTTCTCCGACCTCCCCCAAATACCGCGGCCCAATCATCCCGGGTCCATCTTCGTAGGCTGTTCGTCGTACCGTAGTCCCACGTTCTTCGCCGTCGGATCGCAACCCAGTGAACAACCGCATCGCGCAGCCACGGAAACGAGCGCCTTTTCGAAGCAACAACGCGCCGTAACTACCGCGCAGAGAGCGCTTTTCTTATTGCTTTTGGCGGTCGCGGTTCCCATCGGAATCTCGAAGTCTCGCGCATCCAGGGTTGACTACCAGGGTGCCGTCCGGCTCGTCGCCCTCATGGTGCTGCTGGAGATGGCTGCAACCCTGCTCCGGCTGGGAAGCTCTGTGACGTTGTACGATACTGTCTCCCGACTGGGCATGGCCGTCGTGCGCGCAGCCGGGGTCGCAGGTCTCCTCGGCATCTTCTACTTGGCGGTCGATGCATACGCCCGACGCCTTTGGCCGCATTTGCTTGTCACATGGAACCGCTTGCTGCTGGGTCGTTTCGGCGATCTCGATGTACGATTTCACACCCTGGTTGGCGTTTGCGTCGGATGTTGGTGGGCCTTTGTGGCTTCCGCAGAGCGAGCAATCGTCGGCGCATGCGGTTGGAACGTACGGCCGATGTTCGGCGGCGAGCGCATCGCCGAGAAGCTACATGGTTTCGCTGCGGCGCTGGCAAGCTACTTCGGGTGCGTGGAGCAATCGCTCATATACGGCCTTCTGTTCCTGCTGCTTCTGGTCGTGGTCCGGACCTGGATTCGTCACCCAGCATTGGCGGCCGTTGTTGGTGCGCTCCTTCTGGCTCCTATTATCGTTCCGCGAGGTGCGCATGCGTATACCGCGTGGTTGGCGATGGGGTTCGGCGGGGTCGTCGTCTCCGTGTGGGTTATGGTTCGTTATGGACTGCTGGCGATCGTGGTCGCGATCTTCGTGGCCTCGATTCTCAATACCACACCGATGAGCGTCCGCTCGCACGCTTGGACGGTCAGCATCAGCATGTGTGCGATCTTGATCGTTGTTTGTCTGATGGCTTACGGCATTGTGCGACGCGGGGGTGCGTCGGTGAAACCCCGTTACGGGGCCGCCGGTTCGGTCTAACCCGGATTTCTCACCGAGGGGATAGATAAAGGCTGCATCCCGTGGCATAAAACGCTTTGGAAGAAGGCTTTTTTGTCACCCAAGGAGGCAGCCTTTATGACCCCAGAGTGTAACGCGGAATCGTTCCTGTTCCAGGGCCTCGGTCGGCGGGAGGTCGCCGCCCGCTTCGACGGCGGGACGATCACCTCCGACGCCGGGGCCTTGCTGCTCTGGGAGACGGAGCGGATCACCGGCATCGTCCGCCAATCCGCGGCCTGTTTCACCGATCACCGCCGCCCGCACCGGATCTCCGGTCGCCGCCCGCCCACACGGGTCTGCCCTGCTCGCCCCGGCCCTCGACCTCGCCCCGATCCATCCACGGATGAGAAATGCGGGCGAACTCCACGATGAACTCACCTACGCGAGTACCAAGCCGTTGACACGAATGCACCTTGGCGCTGCGTGGCACACGACGAGAGATGGTGCCACAGCGCGACGCAATCAAAGTGCGCCTGGGGCCGCGGGCTCGGCGGCGTGCAACGCGCCCGTGAGGATGGTCCTACGGACCGCAGGGGGTAATCTCGGCCAAGTCTTTGCAAGGCTGAAGTCGTACCAGAGGCTCCTGAGAATGCGCAAGCGCCGCCCCAAGACACTTCCTGGCCGGTTCGTAAAATCCGAAATAGCATCGGTTTACGAGATCTGGTCTCCGGCTTTGTAAACCAGACCCCGATGTCACCCGATGCGATCATGGCTTTGGACCATCGGCGCGCGCGCTTGCGATCGCCACGACGTGACACCGGACGTTTGTAGAAAGCCGCGGCCAACAGGAGAGCAACTTTGTAAGCTCTGGATCGATGGAAAGCAGAGCGGAAAGACAAGATGGAGTCGTCCGTAAGTCCTTGTCGTTAGGTTCGTTATGAACGCAGGCATGTTGTTTACAAAACCGCTGCTCTGCGAACTGAGCTACGGTGGCGAATGATTCCTATTTTATTGTAGCGTAAGCACTTACGGCTCTTCCCGCAGTCGCTCGGAAACCGCGGATTCGGCATTTGGGAGAATACTTTTCCCGGTCGATCCCGATGCGGATGCCGATGGCGCATTTGCCATGCCTCATAGCGAGGATTGACCACATGGGACGACCTCGAAAACGCCTCAAGACCGAGATCTTCGATGACGGCAAATACACGACGATTCCCGTCACGGCGAACGGCAGGACATCCTACGCGAAAATCCCCCGGCGTACCAAGGACGAGGAGGTGGCTCGCAGGCGGTTGACCGCTCTGGATTGCCTCGACGACCCAGCAGAAGCCCGCCGTCGAATCGACCGCCTCGCCAGTGCCACAGGCGTATGCTGAAGACCATCGGGTGCGATACCGTTAGTTCCGCATCCGACCTAGGCTGACTCGCCTCTCTTCGATTCCTTGAAAGGCCGTGAGCCTATCGTTTTTCCAACGGTTACCCCAAGATTCGGTACACGACGATCGGTGTCGTCGCCGAGTTTGACTCTTGGTCGGCGTGAGGTAACCTACGTAGGCTGACGTGAGGCGGCCCGGCGTGGAGTGTGCAGCTTGCAGCCCGATGCGTTTCCGGGTGATATGGCCTCGGCGTCGTCGTTGTTGCTTGGCCTGTGGTGCAATTGGCAGCACGTCTGACTCTGGATCAGAAGGTTCTAGGTTCGAGTCCTAGCAGGCCAGTCTTTTTTCCCAAGTCGGAGGCATTCTCCCGCGCATCGTCGGTGTGCGGGAAATGCCTGTTTTTCCCGCGAAAAGTAGATGTTCGGCGAGGGCCGCGTTGCTGACACCGATTATCGCTGAAATCAGTCTCACTGCACGAGAGTGCGTCCCGGTGCGGGTTGGCGCGACTCTTTTGGTCCTGTATTTGGTGCTGCGAATCCGTGTGGACCAACGCATCGTCGGTGCCGGTCCGTAGGGCGACCTGACGGGCCGGTTCGGGGTCGTAGGACGGTAGGCAACTGACCGCCCCGAACGTGTCGATCCGCCGCATATCGGTGTACGTTCCCGCGGTCAGCCGGAAGTCGGTATGCCGGGCGAGCTGCATCACGGTCCGGGGCGGTAGCCCGGCCTAGTGCAGTTCAGTCATGCAGGCCACCCGCAGCGAGTGAAACCCCAGGATCTACTTGTCGTCGCCCCGATAGGTGATCGCGGCGTGTCCAAGGTCGTCGATCCACGTGGAAAACTTCGGGATCAGGGTCCGGGTCCGCCCCTTGCGAACCACCGGCTCGGTCGGCGCGACGTTGGCCGGGCGGATCGTGCGAAGCCGTGTTGCAAGGTCGGACGCAAGGGGTAGTATGTCCGCCCGCCTCGATTTCGTCGCTTCGGCCCGTAGCCGCAGACAAGGTCGCAGCGGGTCGGTCAGGTCCACGTCGCGCCATTGCAACAATTTCAGCTCACGTTGTCGCAGTCCTGTTCCAAGCGCGACCCGGTAGAGCAGCTCACGGCGTCCGGCCACGCCCAACAGCCGCAAACATTCGTCCCGCGTCAGTGCCAGCCGGTTGCCTACTGCAAGACCACGATTGGGCGCTTCATCGAGCCTTCGCACGGTGGTTGGCGAGGCGGTCGAGGCTTGGCGTGCAGCCTTCTGCCATCTCGTCCCGATTGCGGCGGGCTCGGTTTTGGCGTGCGGGTCTCGACGACTCCCCTCGGTCAAGGGGGAGGCACGGAGGGACGAAGGGACGCCCGGGGGGACGCATTCCGGGGGTCGCGTCGGCCGTGGGCGGACTTGACCCCCGGCGCCCATCGCGGACCCCTTCGGGGTCAAGCGTCGTGTCGCTTGCCCTTGACGTCCGCCCTTGACACGCCGCCCCTGCTTCGCGGGAATCGCGCTTGGCGCGGGCGGCGAAGCCGCCGCGGCGCGTCAAGGGCAAGCGTAAAGGGGAGCCGCTCCACGCTGGGATCGGTCGGGCTGCTTCACCCTCACCCCGGCCCTCTCCCTGGGAGGGAGAGGGAGGAGTTTTTTGAGGGCTCGTGTTCCAGGGACTTGAAGTCCCTGGCAAAGTTCGTGCGCCCTCCGGGGGAGGTTACGCGCTCGCTCCGGCCCGCGGGTCGGATTGTCGGCAGTTGTCGCGGGCCGATCAGAGGGATACAATGGCGATGCACCCGAACGGAAGTCCCGGCGCGCCGGGATCGCCGTGGACGGGGGCACGGTCAATCCCGGCGCGCCGGGACTGGCCGGGGTTCGACAAGACCATTCTTTCTCCAGTCAAGCCCATGAGCGACGTGAGACACTGCTTCGCCGTGAAACACCCCTCGTGGTTTCTTAACCGAACTTCTCGGTCCCAAGCAGTAAGGCGGGAATCGAGTCCGGTCGCTTCCGCTCCCGGCTCTGATTGTCGAATCGTGCACCGTGGTAAAGGAGCCAAACGGGGCTTCGCGCCGATCCGTACGCTGGTCGTGGTCTTGGCGATCGTGAACGCCGCGCAAGGGCGGGTCGAAGTCCACGTTGCGCACGTCGGGTTTCCCCGAATACAAGGCGGCGATGTGATCCGCAGCGGCGTGTGGGTCCCGATCATCGTGGACCTTGCTTTGGCGGAACAGCCGAACTTCGACGGCAGCGTCCGCGCCGCTCAGGCGGACGACGACGGCGACGAGTGTTTCGACACCGTGGAAGTGCATATCCGCAGCGAGACCGGCGGCACCCAGCGCGTCTACCTCTACGTCCCGGCGAATCCCCTACGCGACCAGGGGCGGTCTTACGTCGAGGTGCGAAACGCGGAGGGCGAGGCGGTCAAAGTCGTCACCCAGGGTGAACTGTCCTACCGTGCGGAGCCGGCGGAACCGCCGACCGTGATCGCTGCGGACGACGTCCTGGTCCTCTCGATCTCCTCGAGCACGGTCGGACGGGTCTCGGAGTTGCTTAGCTCCGAAAAGCGGGGCCTCTTCACCCGCGATGTGCAGATCGCGCACATGAGTCCGACGGATCTTCCCGAGCTATGGATCGGGTTGGAAGGCGTGGACTACATCGTGTGGGACGACGCCCGCCCCGAGGAGTTGACCCAACGTCAACTGGAGGCCTTGCTGGAATGGGTTCGACAGGGGGGTACGCTGCTGATGGCGGCCTCGCAGACCGCCGGGTCGCTCCGTCTCACCAAGCTGATCGAACCCGTGTTGCCCGTGGACATCGGTCCGCTGGTCGCGGTGGACCGTCTTCCCGACGTGCGGCGGACGCTGCTCGACCCGCCGGGCGGCGCGGAGGAGGTCCGCCGGACCGTCTCCGGGTGGGAAAGCGACCCGTTTCCGTCGCCGATCCCCGTGGTCCGCTGCGCTCGCCGAGCGGATTCGATCGTCGTCGCCCGAGAAAACGGGATCCCCTCGGACCTTGTCGCGCGAAAACGTCTAGGGCGAGGGCACGTCGTTTTCGTGGGCGTTACGTTACGGGATCTGTTCAGCGCTCCCGGCGGGGTGGCCAAGTTCTTCGCCACAACGTTCCACCTGACACCCCTGAGTAAGTCCGACGACGCCCGTGCCACGCCGGTGTCGTTGTTCGGGCGGGTGGTGAGCGCCATCGCCTTTTCCACTTCGGGAAGTGTGTACCTTCTGACGGCGGGTGTGTTTTCGGTCCTCTATGTTCTTGCGGCCACTTTCGGCACCTGGCGATTCCTCCGCGCGAAGGCGCTGGTCCACCATAACTGGACGGCGTTCGCGATCGTGGGTTTCGCGGCCAGTGCCTTGAGCGTCGTCGTCGTGGGATCCATGCGCGGGTTCGGCGATCGGCTCCATCAGATCGCGATCATCGACGCGGACGGGGGGCAAACGCGGGGATTCGGGACCGCGTTCTTCGGGCTCAAAACCAGCATCGACGAGGAAGTGGACCTGTGGCTGGCCCCGGACTGGATCGGCGCCGGCGAACCGACGGAAACGTCGTGCTTTTTGCGGGCCATTCCCGAGGGAACGGATCCCCTCGAGGGCGCCAGCAGCTTCGCCGATCCGGAGGAATACCGCGTCGTCCCCGGCAGTGCGGTGATCGACGACGTGCGTATCCGGGCGACGCTGAAGCGGTTCGAAGGGCGCTGGGAAGGCCCGCTGGCCGGCAAACTGACCGGACAAATCCAGGTTCGAGGCGGGCGGATCGCAGAGGACAGTTTTGTGGTCAATCAACTCGGCGTCCACCTGCGGGACTGCTACCTTTTGCACCCGGTCCTGAACCTCGGTGACATCGCCGGAACTCGCGACCAATCCATGTACGCGTATTTCATCGGCGATGTGCCATCGGACGGCACGAAGGTTCCTCTGGCCGAGCGATGCTACCGGTCGGCGACGGGGGAGGCGCTGAGGGATTTGATGCTCGGATCCAAGCTGGCCAAACGGCAAGAAGAGTGGAGTAAGCCGTTCCGCGGTTTGCTGGCGACCATGGGCTACAAGTCGGACGGCGACGGCGCTGCGGCGATGGGACAGGAGCAAACGGCCCTCTTGCTCCTATCGACGATCGGAGAGTTCGATCCCAAAACCATTTCCAGTCGGATGGGCGACCTACTCGGTGGCATGCAGACGTGGTCGCGGGATCGGCTTCGTCAGCTCGATCTTCGCGAGCAGCTTCAGGCCGGGCGCGTGGCCACGGAGGACCGACCCGACGAACCGGGAAGCGTGGTCTTGATCGGTTTCACCTCCGACCCCGGTCCCATCCGCTTGTTCGCCCGTACCGGCGACCGGGCGTTCAAACCGATCCCGCCGGAGGCGTCGGCTTCGTGGTCGATGTACCGTATCCGCCTTCCCCTGACCCGGCTCGACATGGTGGATGCGTCGGCCGAACCGCGGAAACCGGAGGAGTCCGTGTATGACGAGAAGTTGCCGCGCGGAGGGCGTCCATAGCGGTGTGCCGCTGCGGAGGCGTCGAGCGTGATCGTCCAAACGATCAATCTGACCAAGCGTTACGGCAAGCTGGTGGCGCTCAACAACCTCCACCTCAACATCGAGGAAGGGGAATGCTTCGGCTACATCGGCCCCAACGGTGCCGGAAAGACCACCACCATCAAGGTTCTGGCGACGCTCCTCCAGCCGACCTGGGGAGAAGCGCGGATTTGCGGGCACGTGGTCGGATATGAATCACGGAAGATTCGACCGCTGATCGGGTATGTCCCCGATTTCTTCGGGGCGTATGAAGAGGTCGTGGTCCAGGAGTACCTGGAGTTCTTCGCTAGCGCGTACGGGATCACCGGTAAGAAACGCACGCGCGTGGTCAATGACGTGCTCGAACTCACCGACCTGTTCTTCAAGCGCGACGCGATGGTCGATTCGCTCTCTCGCGGGATGCAGCAGCGGCTGAGCGTCGCGAGGGTGCTGTTGCACGATCCCAAGGTGCTTCTGCTCGACGAGCCGGCCAGCGGACTCGACCCCCGGGCGCGGATCGAAATGCGCGAACTGCTCAAGGAACTGCGGCGGATGGGCAAAACCATCATCATCAGCTCGCACATCCTCCACGAGCTGGCGGAACTGTGCACCACGGTCGGGATTATCGAACGGGGCGAGCTTCTCTTCCACGGCTCCATTGAGGAGATCATCCGGCGAGTGAAGACGGGGACGAAGCTGCACGTGCGTGTCACCGAGCAACAAGACCTGGCCGCACTGCTTCTGGAACGCACGCCGGGAATCAAGAGCGTCGATCTACTCGACGGGCACCTAGTCGTGGAATTGGAGAAGCAGACCCACGACTTCAGCGGCATCGCCCGCACCCTGCTCGACAACAACTTCAAAATCCATGAAATCAAGGAGGAAGAGGTCAACCTCGAAACGGCGTTTATGCGACTGACCAAAGGGATTGTGCAATAGCGTGGGGGAATTACGAATTACGAATTACGAAACCTGCATCATCCAGAAACGGAACAAACACCTGTGCGGAATAACGAAGTGCAATGAACGACGAGACCGTGGAGGCCCAGCGATGCGACAATCCTCGCGATATCGTAGAGCGAACGGCCGAGTTCGCAGATCGGATCATCAAACTGTCCTTCGCTCTTCCAAGCAACGCCGTCGGGTGGGAAATCGGTAGGCCATTGGTTCGAGCGGGAATGAGCGTCGGGGCGAACGTCGAAGAGGCGCAGGGTGGAGAAAGCAAAGCGGACTTTCTGCACAAAATGAGAATCGCGAGGAAAGAGTGTCGTGAGGCCAAGTACTTTCTGAATCGAGTCGCCAACGGCGAACTGATCGCTGCGAAGCGCGTTGGGTCGATCATCGACGAGGCCGACCAGCTTGTGCGCATACTAACGGCGATCATCGTCAATGCGGATAGGCCGCCGCTAGAAGGGAGTCTCTGCGTCGGGCGATTGCACCCATACCTGGAGTCCGAAATCTCCCGTAGCGTTTTTGTAATTCGTAATTAGTAATTTGTAATTCGTAACTGTCCAATGAACGTCTTACTCGCCAAGTTGTGGCTGTCCTTCTGGCATTTGTTGCCCGCCAACCCGATTCTCGTGCGCGTGGTGCACGGGGGATCGCGCCGGCCTCGGCATCTCTGGCTCCGCGCCTCCTACCTCGGCACGCTGCTGTTCGTCGTGCTCGGTTCCCTGGTGATGACCTGGCAGAGCGGCTCACTCGCGGAACTCGCTAAGGGCGCGTCGCAGACCTTCAAATGGGCCTCCACCGTGCAACTGATGTTGATGTGCTTTTTGGCGCCCGTATTCACCGCATCGGCAATTACCCAGGAACGCGACGCCCAGACCTTCAACATTCTGCTCTCCACGCCGCTCAGCAGCGCTCAGATCGTCCTCGGATCGCTGATGAGCCGGCTGTTCTTCGTCATCATGCTTCTCCTCTCCGGCCTGCCGATCTTCCTGATGACCATGGTGTACGGCGGGGTGACGACGCGGCAGATCGTGGAGAGCTTCGCCCTCTGCGCCTCGACGGCTGTCCTGACCGGGGCGTTGGCGATCTTCGTGGCCATGATCGGCGTGGGGACGCGGCGGACGATCTTCTCCTTCTACCTGCTCATCGCCCTGTATCTGCTGGCTGTGTATTTGCTCGGACGTTGGAGCCAAACGTGGGTGGAGGCGGCCCCCGCGAACATCGGCGGACTCAAGATGAGTTGGCTGACGCCGCTGCATCCGTTCCTGGCGTTGGACGTGGCCCTGAACCGCGTCCAGGCCCCGTCGCCGGGTCACTTGACCGGCTACGGCGCCATCAGCCGCCACGCCCTCGCGTTTCCGTCCGCGACCTACGTCATGTGGACGACGGCACTGGCCGTGCTGCTGATCGTATTGAGCATGTTCTTCGTCCGCCGCGGTGCGAAGATCGGTGAAACGACCCTCGTCGGCGCCTTCCTCGATCGATTCCGCCGACATCCGCAAGGCGAGCGAACGCGGCCGCCCCGCTCGGTCTGGGCCAACCCCGTGGCCTGGCGGGAGGCGACGGCCCGGGCCTCCTCCGGAGCGCTGGTCCGTTGGGCGATTATCATCGGCGGCCTGGTCGGATCGCTCATCATCTTGGTGGATTATCTGGGCGGAGGGCTGGCCTCCGGTGAGGTCCCCGTGTGGCTCGCCGGCCTGACGGCCGTTCAAGTTGCCGTGGCCTTGCTCATCGCCACCAACACGGCGGCCACCTCGATGACCAAGGAGAAGGAATCCAAAACCATGGACCTCCTCCTCACCACGCCGCTCACCAGCAAGTACATCCTCTGGGGAAAACTCCGCGGACTGGTCAGCTTCGCCGCCCCGCTGCTCGCCGGACCGGTGCTCATGCTGCTGTTGTTCGCCACGATCGGACTCTCCCGTAAGGAAACGCCTCCGGTGGTGTCGATCGAGACGGCGGTGGAGTTAGGGGCGCTCCTCGTCGTGTACACCGCGCTGGCCTGCGTGATCGGTCTGCGCTTCTCGCTGACCAGCAAGACCAACGTCTCCGCGGTCATGTCCAGCGTGGGGCTGGTCATCGTCCTGGGCGGTCTGGCGTCGATGATCGGCCTGGCCATGGTCGACGCCTCGCGCGGCGAGTTCGGGGCTTTCCTCGCCCCCTTCACGCCCTTTACCGCGATCAAGTTCCTCATCAACCCGGCCGCTTTGTTCGACAACTCGATGAAGGACTTCGCTGCGGGAGCGCCGGCCGTCCGCGTGGCCGCCCTGCTCGGCTGCCTGATCGCCATTATCTCGTACGCCTTCGTCGTCTGGCGCTGGTACGTCGGCCTGGTCCGCGACTTCGACATGACCATGCGCAAACAGGCCGGGAACTGACCTTCACGTTAGTGCCACTGCTGTGTCAGCATTGGCCGCGATGTGGACCGTACGTTTCTAACCGGGCTCGACCGCGATGGCTCCGCTCCATTCTGCAGACGTGGGATGAGCACGACGAACGGCCACCGCGCGCTCGTAGCCGTCCATGGCCCGATCGTTGGGTCTGAGTCCGCGGCACTCGGTGAGGGCGGTTAGGCACGAATCCCATCTGTCCCTTGTTTTGTCCTTCTGAGCGAATTGTCTTGTCATTCTGAGCGAAGCGAAGAATCTTCTCTGCCTATAGACCCTTCGCTGCGCTCAGGGTGACAGCCGCTGCGCTCAGGGTGACAGCTTTCGGGCCGACTCGTCCAGGGAGTCCACGCGGCCCACCAACTCGTGGACGCAGACCGGGGCGGCTTTGCCGGCGACCTCGATCCGCCCGAGCGAGCGGAACGCGAACCCGTCGCCCGCCAGCCGTCGTGTGGCCTCGTCCACGAGGATCGCGGTTCCGAAGGTCTTGTTCGCCCGTTCCAGACGCGAGCCGAGATTGACGGTGTCGCCGATGCAGGTGTAGTCGAGCTTCATGTCGCTGCCGTAGTCGCCGACGAAGGCCTCGCCCGTGGAGAGCCCGATTCGCACCGTCAGCGAGCCGAATTCGCCGCTCTGGCGACCTTGATCGTTCCATCGAGCGATCGCCGCTTGTGCGGCAAGGGCGCTTTCGCAGGCGGCCGCGGCGTGGTCGGGACACGGTAGGATCGGGGCGTTGAAGAAGGCGAAGACGCCGTCGCCCATGAACTTGTTGATGATGGCGCCGTGATCGAGCAAGGCCGCACTGACGCCGCGGAGGTACGGTTCGAGGAGGCCCCGAGTCCGCTGAGGCCCGAGACGTTCGCTGAGCCGCGTGAAGTCCGCCAGATCGCTGAAAAAACAGGTCACAACCGCCTGTTGCGGGGCCAGATCGTCGGCTCGCGTGCGTTCCGCGATGCGCGTCGCTACGGCCGGCGAGGTGTACTGGGCGAGCGCCCGATGGAAGGCCCGCCGAGCGCGCTCCTCCGTCGCCTGGCGATACGCCGTCACCGACGCCCAAGCGAACCCTGTCACGCCGACCGCGACGAACGACGCGACGTGATACGTCATCGTGGCGAACAGCGTCGCCCCCAAGGCCAGAAGCCCAACGCCCAGCGCGAGGACCAGCGGAACGCTGACCCGCGGACGACATATTGTAGTGATGACCGTCGTGGCGATCCCGGCTACAAAGAAAAGAAGAAGGTTGACGGCAAGCGGGGCCGCCGCCGCGAACCGATTTTGCAAGAACATATTGATGACATTCGCGTGCACCATCACCCCCGGCATGGCCGGATCGACCGGCGTGGCCACCACGTCTGCCAGCGCCGTCGCCGTGTACCCTACGAGGCAAATCTTGCCTGCCACGAGGGGTCGAAGCTCGTTGAGCACCTCTTCGTCGCGCTCCTTCAATTTTACGTTCGCGCGGTCCAACGTAGCCGCGTACCGTCCCTCGCCGAAACGGTCAAACAGACGCCTGATATGGTCGCGCTCCGCCGTTTCTTCCTCGCTTCGCGGTGTCTCGCCCTGCCACAAGCTCCACGCGCGTCGCATCCAACCCGCGGCTTCGTCCTCGGTCTCTTGGACGGACTCGTCGAGTTCAGTCAGCCGACGCGCGTCCGGGGTATTGGCACGAGACAGTTCCCGTCGCTCGTTAACGAGCTTAATGTAGTCCTGGTACGCGGCCGGCGTGTCGGCATGACGGGCCTGGACCAACTCCGCGCGCGCGATCGCCAGTCGCCGAGCATTGTCCTCGATTGCCCGGCGGTTTTGGACGACTTCCAACACTCTCGCCGCCGGAAGGTGGCGGAACGCGTCTCGCCAGCCCCGTCCTCGCGGCGGACGATGCCAGTTGACCAACGAACCGCGGTTCGAATCCGTCGGGATCCGGCGTTGAGGCGAGGCATCCCCAATCAGCCACGCCGTGTACGTGTGTGAAATCGACGAGAGCGGGATACCCGCCACGTCTATCGCCACGCGTAACCCTAGTTGCGGAAGCAACCGGTCTCCGGATACCGCAATGAGTGGCAACGCACGGACGATGTTCTGTGACTCTTCCCGGTTGAACGAGACGATTCCCACGCCCGCGGCCGCTCTCGCCAGCTTTTCGAGGGGCGGCGTCTCGTCATAGACCGAAAACACTCGGTCCGGCGGGTCCGAATCCGCCCCCGGCAGCTTCGCGCGGATGGCGTGTAGCGCATTCTCCCGTCGAAACGCGAGCAACAACGTTTCTCGCTGGGGCGTGATCGCGTCGAACGGCTCGTCCGGAAGCACCGTTCGGAAGAACTCCGGCCAGGTGCCGTCGGGCCGTTCGCTTAGGAATCGCCTCGCCGCCTGACGTGCGGGCGTCTCATCAGAGGTTGCGTCGGTCCGGCCACCCGGCGGCCCAAGCCTGTCCTGAGCCGCGAAGGACCTGTCCTGAGCCGCGAAGGACCGGGCGAACATCGCCAAGTACACGTTCCCCGCGGCCGCGATCGCGTCACGCAGTTCGTCGTCGTCGTAGATGATCTCGTCGAAAGCGCGGTCGCCGGTTTCGCTGAGCGACGTGTCGATGTCGTAGTCCCGTCCCAGTCCCGCGTGTTCCGTTCGCGGGGGCGATGGTTTGTCAAAAACGAGGTCCAAGACGATCGCCTTCGGGCCGAGTTCGTGCAACGTGCGGACCAGATCGGCGTAGACGCGTCTCGGCCAAGGCCAGTCGGGCATCGCCGAGAGCGACGAGTCGTCAATGTCGATCAGGACAATCCGCGGGTCGGCCTCAATGCGATTGAAATGGCGAAAGTGAAGGTCGAGGTTGTATCCGTCGAGGCGCTCCAGCCAACCGAGCGCATACACGATCCCCCCGACGATCGTGGCCACACTGCCGATCGCCAGCCCCATTCGTCGTGTTGCCGCCCAGCGCCCGGCCATCGGCGGTCATTGTATGCGTAAGCTGAA